>JBBIPT010000319.1:0-3941 GCA_037442705.1 Anaeromyxobacter sp. | reverse complement strand
GGGGAGCAGGCCCGGACGCCCCCGCTCCCGGGCCGGCCGCGGCCGGAGGCGTGAGCGGGTGCGGGTCCACGAGCGGCTCCGGGCCTCGCGCGGGCGTGAGCGCCGGGAAAACCACGAGCGGACAGGGAGGGATCCGTTCGCCCTGAGCCTGTCGAAGGGCGACGGTCGCGGGTCGGCGCCTGCGATCCCCGCCGTCACGGCGCGATGAGCGCGAGCCTCGGGAAGTAGGTCCTGTACCGCCGCGCGTCGCGGGTGAGCAGCACGTGCCCGGCCACCGCGGCGTGCGCGCCCACGTAGAAGTCCGGGAGGGGGACCGGGCGCCGTCCGCCGCGCCGGCGGTAGGCGAGGAAGGCCTTCCCCGCGAGGAACGCCGCCTCGTACGGCAGGGGATCGCGGCGGAACAGCTCCGGCGGCAGGGCGTCCTCGAGCTCCTCGACCCGCTCGAAGCCGACCGACACTTCTGCGAAGACGATCGGGTTCACGACGAGGACCGACTCGTCCGCGGCCCGCGCCAGCGCCTCGGCCGACCACGCGCCCCAGGCCGGGTCGTCCGTGGCCACGTCGAGGATCACGTTGCTGTCGACGAGGACGGCCATCACTCGGGGCGGGTGAGCGCCAGGATATCGTCGGTGCTCATCCCCACCCTGGCCCGGCCGCGCAGGCGTCCCACCGCGGCCGCGCCGCGCCCCGGACGGCGGGGGGCCCTCGCGCGGCGGATCCGCACGCCCTTCGCGTCGAGCTCGAACTCGACCTCCGTGTCGGGGAGGAGCCCCGCCTTTTCCCGGATCTCCACCGGGATCGTCACCTGGCCCTTGCTCGTGATCCGCATGCCCGACCCTCCGACTCTTACTTCTCAGAGTAATACACCCGCGCGTCGGCGGCCGCCACCTGCCCCCGGACGGCGGCGGTGCCGGTTCGCTTCCGGCGGGCGGCCGGGGGACCGGCGGCCGTGTCCGCCCGCGGGCGACGATGGGCCCGTGAGCTCCCGGTTCCCCCGGCGCTTCGGAACCCTCCGCCTGGACGGCCCCCGCGGGCCGGTGGAGGTCTCGCACATCCTCCTCGACGACCTGATCCGCATCGCGATCCGCGAGAACCGGTCGATTCGCCGCATGATCGGGATCCGGTTCGCGGCGCCCGCCCGGCTCTCCGCACACGACGTCACCCCCTCCGGGGAGTGGCGACCGCTCCTCTGCCCGGTCCACTGGCCCGTCGGCTCCCGCGCCGGATGGGGCGGAGTCTTCCCCATGCTCGCGGCCCACCTGGTGCGCTCCCTCGGGGAAGGCCGGAGCGTCGCGCTCCGCCGCTCCGCGTCGGCGGTGAGGCTGCACCTGCGGGCCCTCGCGCGAGAGGCCCACGCGCGGCTCGATCCGGCCGCGCTCCGGATCGCCCGGGCGTTCCGCCCGGAAGCCCGGTACTGGATCTACGCGGCCGTCCTCGGCGACCCGACCGGCCGCGTGGGCCAGCTCGCGCGGACCTGCCCCGGCGTGCTCCTCCTCGCGCTGGCGTGCGAGACCGCTCCGGAGCGGAGGGACTCGTGGGGTCCAGGTGACGTCTGGAGGTTCGTGCGAGCCGCCGCGATCCGGGGAGCGCCACTCCGGGCGCTCCTGCGCGGCGCGATCGAGTGGTGGGGCTCGCTCCCGCCCTGCCGCGGTGACGCCCGGGAGCGGCTCCTCGAGAACGCGACGGACCAGGAGCGGGCGGCGCTCCTCGAGCGGCAGCGGCTCCTCGTCCGGCGCGCGGGGCCGCTCGTCCGCCCCCGCGACATCGCCCATGCCGGCCTCCCCGCCTTCGCCCCGGAGGACATCCCGCGGGACCCCGTCCGGAACGCCGCCTGGTTCCGGCTCTCGGCCATCGCGAGCCACGGCCTCGCCTGCGTGCCGGACACGGAGGTCGTCCACCGGCTCGCCCGCTTCTTCTCCCGGCACGCGCTCCTCGTCACGAGCTTCGCGGACCGCGTCCGCGTCGGGAGCGCCCTCCCCGGGTCGGACGGGAGGATCCACGAGCTCGCGGAGCACGTCGCGGGCTTCTCCCTCCTCACGGGGCGCCTCCCGGCGCTCTCGGGCGACCCCTTCTCCTTCCTCAAGGCCGCCGGCCGGTGGCGCTGGATCGACGTCGAGGAGCTCACCCGGCTCCTCGGGCGGCTCGCGGCGCTCGACCTCGGCGAGGTCACCTCCATCCGCACGTTCGGCGAGGACATCCCCCTCTGGGACCGTGACCGGCGTCCGTTCCCCGCTCCGCCTTCGGGTCCGCGCGTCCCGCGGCTGCGCACCGAGCCGCTCCTCTCGCCGGTCGCTCTCCTGAGGGAGGGGGCCGAGCAGCGGAACTGCGCCCCGTCCCTCCTCGGCGAGGCCGTCGCCGGCACGCTCTTCCTCTTCTCCGTCCGCCACGGGCGCGAGCGGCTCACGCTCTCCGTCTCGCGCCGGAGGTCCGGGGCCGGCTTCGAGCTCGACGAGCTCCGGGGCCCCGAGAACGGCGAGCCGAGCCCCGCGACCTCGGCCCTCGTCCGGCGCTGGGTCGCGGGGCTCCACTAGAGGTCCCGCCACCGCCCCCGCCGCGCGGACCGTGTCCGTCCACCCCGTATCCTTCCACGTGGGAGGAACGAACGAATGACCGACCGCGCCGCGACCGACGCCCCGAAGCCCCGCACCGCCCGCGCCGGGACGTCCCGCCGCGCCACCGACACCGCCGCGCCGCGGACCGTCCTCCAAGCCTACCTCGACCTCCTCGCGGAGGAGGGCTACCGCCCCCGGGCCGAGGGGGCGCAGGGAGACAAGAACCCCCTCGTCGTCTTCAAGGCGCAGGGGACGAGCTTCCTCCTCTTCGTGGACGAGGAGGACCCGTCCTACTTCCGCCTCGGCGTCTACTACCTCCTGCCCCCCGGCGACCACGACACGCTCCGCCTCGCCGAGCTCGCGAACGACCAGAACTCCCGCTGGAAGGGGGTGAAGACCGTCCTCGAGCTGGAGGACCGCGGCGGCGTCCGGTTCGTCGTCGAGACGTTCCTCACCGGCCCCGCGACCCGCGAGCTCTTCGGCCGCTCGATGGGCGCGCTCGCGTCCGTCTCCGACGAGTTCTTCGGCGCGCTCCGCCCGCCCGAGCGGCTCGACGCCTGATGGCCGTGCCCGCTTGCGTCGATCCGGGACCGCTCGTGGTTCCCCCGAGCCTGTCGAGGGGTCACCACGAGCGGAGAGGAAGGGATCCGTTCGCCCTGAGCCTGTCGAAGGGCGAACGTCGCGGCTCGATCCGTGTGATCACGGCCATGAGGCCGATCGCGAAATCGCGAGGGCCCCTCTACGCGCTCCCGGTCATCGCCACCGCGGTCGCCAGGGCCTCTGGCGCGATCGGTATCGCCCCGGCGGCGCGGGAGAGCGCGCTCTGCGGCATCGATGGGACCACCGCGGAGCCGGGCGCCTGGCAGAGGGCGCGCCCGCCCCGGCGGGCGAGCGCCGCGAGCCCCTCCGCGCCGTCCGATCCCATCCCGGAGAGGACGACGCCGGTGACGGCCGGACCGAGCCGAGCCGCGCTCGCGAGGAGCCGGTCCGCGCTCGGGACGAAGCGGCCCGCCGGCGCCGCGGCCCGGAGGAGGTCCCCGTCCAGGAGGAGATCCTTCCCGCCGCCGGGGAGGAAGACCGCGCCCGGCGCGAGCGGGACCTCGTCCTCCACGACGACGACCCTCCAGCCGGAGGCGCCCTGCAGCCACTCCGCGAAGAAGGGCACGAACTCCTGCTCCATGTGCTGCGCGACGAGCACGGCCCGCCCCGTCCTCGGGAGGTCCCTCAGCATCGCCGCGAGCACCCAGACACCGCCCGTGGAGCTCGCGACGGCGACCACCCCGGCGAGGCCGCCTCCCTCGGCCCCGGGCGCCGGAGCCTGTCCACGCTGCCTCGGCGAGGGCGGGGGCGGCCCCGGCTCCTCCGCCGCCCGGAGGGCCGGGGGGCGGG
>JBBIPT010000318.1:0-3942 GCA_037442705.1 Anaeromyxobacter sp. | reverse complement strand
GAGGCGGGCGGCCCGCGCGCCCGGGGCCACCGGGAGGGGCGGGAGTTCGCCGCGCTCCGCCCCTACGTGGCGGGCGACGACGTCCGGTCCATCGACTGGAAGGCCACGGCTCGCCGCGGCGCCCCCGTCGTTCGCGAGTGGGAGCCCGAGCGGAACCAGACGGTCTGGATCCTCCTCGACTGCGGCCGGCACCTCTCCGCGCGGCTCCCCGGCGGCCGGACGAAGCTCGACCACGCCGTGGACGCCGCCCTGGCCCTCGCCCGCGCGGCGGCGCTCCGGGGTGACCGGGCCGGCGCCGTCCTCTTCGGCGCGGAGGTGGACCGGGTCGTCCCCCCATCCGGCGGGCGCGGGCAGCTCGCGCCCCTCGCGGAGGCGCTCCACGCCGCGGTGGCGCGGGTGGAGGAGTCGGACTACCCGGCCGCCTTCGACGCCCTCGAGGAGCGCCAGCGCCGGCGCGCCCTCGTCGTCGTCTTCACGGACCTCTCCGATCCGGACGGGAGCGCCCTCCTCCTCGCCCGGGCCGCCCTCCTCCGCAGGCGCCACCTCGTCCACGTCGCCGCCGTGGCCGACTCCGAGATCGCCGACGCGGCCGCCGCCCGCCCCCGGGACCGGGAGGAGGCCTTCATGCGGGCCGCGGCGGAGCGGATCCTCGCCGAGCGGGAGGCCGCCGCGCACCGGCTCGCCGCCGCCGGGGTGAGGGTGGACAGCGTCTCCGCCCGGCGCCTCGCCGCCTCGGTGGTCGCCCGCTACGGCGAGGCGAAGGCGCGGGGGGAGCTCTGAACGCCCGATCGCGATTCGGAAACACCCAAGGCTTCAGGCCTCAGGAATGCATCTCTGCCGCCGTTCCCGAGGCCTGAGGCCTGAGGTCCGAGGCCCGAGGCCAGGGGCCGATCACGAATCGCGAGCGGCTGCGAGCGGCCGTTTGGCGGTGATAGGATCTCCCGCCATGCGCGCCCCCGCCCTCCTCGCCCTCCTCGCCCTCCTCCTCCCGGCGCTCGCCCTCGCCCAGCCGAAGCCGAAGCTCGCGGTCCTCGACTTCGCCGCGAACGGAGCGAGCCGCGAGCTCGCGAGCGCGCTCGGGGGCGTCGCCGCGAACGAGCTCGACCGGCTCGGCGCCTTCCAGGTCGTCACGAGCGAGGCGATCCGGTCCATGCTCGCCTTCGAGAAGCAGCGGCAGATGCTCGGCTGCACGGACGAGGGCTGCATGGCGGAGATCGGCGGCGCCCTCGGAGTGGACTGGCTCGTCTCGGGGAAGGTCACTCGGCTCGCCCCGGGGGGCGGCGTGCCGGAGACCTTCACCCTCGAGCTCACCCTCACCTCGGTGAAGAAGGCCCAGCGGGAGGGGTCGGCCATCGAGACCGCCCGGTCGGAGGCGGAGATCGTCACCCGCACGGCGCGGGCCGCGCAGAAGCTCCTCCAGAAGGTCCTCGCCGGACGGACGGGGAGGCTCGTCGTCCGGACGCGGGAGATGGGAGCGCTCGTCCGCGTGGACGACCAGGCGCGGGGGACGACGCCGCTCCACGGCCCCATCGAGCTCCCGGCGGGCCCGCACGCCCTCTCGGTGGAGAAGCAGGGGTTCGTCGCGTTCCAGGCGGACGTCCGCGTGGAGGCCGGGAAGACCATCGAGGAGACCGTGCTGCTCGTGCCGAGCCCGGACTTCGTCCGCGCCTACGAGTCGCGCCAGCGGAAGCTCCGGGCGGGGGCCTGGATCTCCACCGGGCTCGCCGTGGCCGGCCTCGCCGCCGCGGTCGGCCTGCAGATCGACGCCTCGCGCCTCTACGGAAACGAGACGACGCCGGGCACCTTCCTCTACGACCGGCGGAAGCTACAGGACGGGGTCGAGACCGAGAGCGGGGTCGACCTCCGGGCCGAGGCCGCCTCGCTGAAGTCGAAGATCGAGAGCCGGGAGACCTTCTCCTGGGTGTCCGCCGGGGTGGGCGGCGCGGCGGCCGTCGCGGCCGCCTACTTCTGGATCGCCTCGGACGATCCCCGGCGCTACCAGGGGTTCGGCGGAGGCTCCGCCCGGCTCGACGTCGCCCCGCTCCCCGGCGGCGCGGTGGCGGCGATCGCCGTGCCCTTCTAGCGGAACCGCCCGAACCCGTCGTTCTCGAGGACGACGACGGCCCCGGGCAAGTCGATGAACAGGTCGTGCACCCCGAGCGCGCCGGGGAGGAGGGCGAACCAGGCGCCCGCCGGGGAGTCGAAGCCGAGGTCCGCACGGGGCGTGCCCGCGAAGAGGCCGTCCGCCGTCCCCGGGAAGACGAGCCACGGGAACGGGGCGTACTGCGAGAGGACGAGGTCCGGCAGGCCGTCGCCGGTGACGTCGCCGATCGCCCCCATCATTGGATCCACGATGATCCCGGGAGCGACCGGGATCAGCGAAGCCGCGGGAACGCCGCCGGGCGCCTCGACGAAGACGATCCCAACGCTCCCGAGGAAGAACGCCCGCCCGCGCGTGGGCACCGATCCGGCGACGGGCGTGCTCCCGAGCTGGAGCCAGGCGTCGTACGCGCCGGCCGGGGTCCACGGCCGGAACGGCCAGGTGGCCCCCGGCGGGTCCGCCGGCTTCACGAGGGCGACCGTGAGCCTGACTCCGGAGGCGTCGGTGCTCACGAGATCCTGGATCCCGTCCCCATCGAGATCGGCGACGACCTCCGAGAACCCCGCGAGCGGCGCGATGCCGGCGACCGCCCGGGTAGGGGAGGAGAAGACGACCGCTCCCCAGCGGAAGGTGTTGTCGACGCGCGTGAACATGAGGAGGTCGGGGCCCGGCGCCGCGCCTCCGAGATCCGCCGCCCGGAGCGAGGAGGGCGCGAGCGACAGAGGGATACCCAGAGAGTCGGTGATCTCCACCGGAACGGGCGGCGCGAAGCTGCCGTCGCGGGCCGGGTTCCCGCGGAACAGGAAGAGACCGGTCGCCCCGATCCGGGCCACGAGATCGGGGACGCCGTCGCCGTCCCAGTCCGCGGCCGCAGCCCCGACGAGCTGTCCGTCGAGCGGAGTCTCCGCGCTCACCGCGAGGAGGCCGGGGCCCGTGAAGAGGACCTCGAGCCCCTGGTCGCGGGACGCGCCCACGTAGTCAGGGAGCCCGTCGCCGTCCACGTCGCCAGCGGCGCGCGACGATCCCGCCCGGCTCTCGAAGCGGGGCTTCCTTGCGTAGCTCCCGTCCCACTCCCCCGAGAGGACCTCGGAGCGGGGCCCTTCGTCTCTCGGGGCGATGAAGAGGTCCTCGGTGCCGTCGGCGTCGAGGTCGGCCGCGGTGACGCAGCCCACCCGGAAGGCCCGGGGGGTGGGCTGGAGGGCCGAGGGGATGGGGGGGCTTCCGGCGAAGGGCCATTCGAGGAGGAGCGTGGTGCCGTCCGTTCCGTTCCACCCGGCGATGCGCGTCCGGCTCCCCGCCTGGAGGCCCACGGGCGCGATCCCCATGAGGTTGTAGGCCCCGCCGGGCTGTACGGTCCCCACCGCATCGAGCACCGGACCGCCCGCTCCCCCCCGGAACGCGGCGATGCCCGTGCGGTACGTGCCCGAGAACCTCGGCGCGTCGATCACGATCACCGCGAGGCCGGAGGCGGTGGCCCCGTCCGGGCGCACCTCGATCATGTCGTTCACGATCTGGATCGAGGTGAACTCGGCGCGCCACGGCGCCGGGAGGAGCAGGTCGCGGGAGGTGGAGTAGGGAACCGGACCCGCGCCGAACCGGAACGTCACGCGGTCGGTGAGGGCGGAGACGTGGTAGGCGACGTCCGGCGCGCCGTCGCCGTCGAAGTCGCCGGCGGCGAGGTTCTCGACCCTCGCGGCCGTGGCGATGCAGACCGGCGGGAGGAAGGCGCCGCCCGCGGAGTCCAGGTCGAGCGCGACGACCCCGTTGCAGGCGCCGGAGGTCGCTGCGAAGACCCGGCGCGAGCCGCGCGCGACGGCGAGGGGCCCGCGGCCGGCCGCGGC
>JBBIPT010000317.1:0-3975 GCA_037442705.1 Anaeromyxobacter sp. | reverse complement strand
GGGCGGAGGGGCCGATGGAGCCCGCGCCCATGACGGAGACGGAGAGCTGACCCGGACCCGGGTCCCCGGTGATCCCGGTGGAAAGGGGACCCTCGGAGGCCGGTGGCGACAGCGTCGTCGCTGCGAGTAACCCGCTCGAAAGACCCTTGCGCACGTTGGCCTGCGCAAGGCGCTTTCCGGCCAGCATGGCCCGCGAGAACCTGCTTCGTATCCCCGAGCCGCTCCGACGTGACGTCGAGCAGATCCTCAAGCTCACCGACCCGTTCTGCGGCGAGCACCTCGACGCCGAGTACGCCGAGCTGGTCCGCAAGCTGATCGCCAAGCTGGCGCGCAAGCGCCCCTCGCCGCTCGCGCGTGGCGACCTTCGCATCTGGGCTGCGGCGGCAATCTACGCCGTGGGCAGCGTGAACTTCCTGTTCGACCGAACACAGCGGCCACACCTGACCGGGGATGACCTGGGCGCGCTCACCGGAGTGCCGAAGAGCACGCTCGCCAACAAAGCGAAGCTGATCCGCGACGTTCTGCGCATCGGGCCGATGGAGCCGGAGTTCTGCAGGCAGGAGCTGCTCGCGTCGAACCCGATGGCCTGGATCATCTCCGTCGACGGGTTCATCGTGGATGCGCGCACGATGCCGCCCGCGGTTCAGGCGGAGGCGCGGCGCCGCGGTCTGATCCCTGATCTCCGATCCCCCGCGGGCAAGGACGGTGGGGAGACGGCCGGCGGTGGGGAACAGCGATGACACCGGTTGACCGAGCAGACCTGGATTCCGAGTGGCAGCGCACGGGTGCAACCCTCAGCGACAAGACCGCGCGGAAGGAGTTCGGGCTGACGCAGGACGAGATCGTCCAGGCAATCCGGCTGGCAAGCTCCACTACCGGAAGGCCTCGATGCACGGCAACCCGTGGCTGCGTCTCCTCCGGTGCGAGGTGGAAGCGTTGGTCAAGAAGCAGCACGGTGACGACTACCTGAAGGACCAGCAGGCCAAGACCGAGTTGATGGGCATCAACCGCAAGCTGAAGCAGCTGAGGACGCAGGTTGCCGTCCTGGAAGAGCGGAAGGCGAAGCTGATGGCCGATCTCCGAAGATGACGGCATCGTCGTGCGACCCTGTCGCGCAGTCTCCAGCTCACCGCTTTTCAACGGGTTCGCGAGCGCGCTCGGAAGTGTCGTGCGTCAACCGGCTGAGCGCCATGCGCGCGTGTGTAAAACAGCGGGGCACCAGCGTTAAACGGGCGCCCCTTTCTCTCCGGTTCTCTCTGCCCTGTTGGGCCCCGGAGAGAGCGGTTTCGGGCGCCCGCGGCCGGCCGCGCTTGCTCTCTGTTTCTCGCTCCGGATGCGCTCTTGGTCGCGCGAGCGCGCGAGCGGCGCGCGGAACTCCGCGACGTGTCGCGGAAAAGATGGAGCCCCGACCAGCACGCGCCGATCGGGGCTCCGTTCAACAACGGGTCAGGCAGGTTCGCCTGACGAAGAAATGGCTCAAAAACTGTCTGCCTTGCATCACGTCATCGATGCGCGCAACGCCATGAATTCGTTGCCGTAATGCAGTTAACCAGCGGGTCATGGCGTGCCTGCAGCGCAACCTCGGCGTCGGCCGGCTCGGCGTCGCTAGTAACGCGCGCTTGACTAGCGACGAGCGCTGGTAAAGGATTCGTTCCTAGCCTGCGAGCCTAGTAACGTCAGCTTTCCCAGTCTGCGCACCTAGTCAAGCGGGCGTTCCGATCGGAGCCGACATGCCCAAACGAGCCACCGGACGATACGAGCGGACCACCGTGGGTGGAGAGGAGGTCGCAGCCTTCGTCCCGCACGCGCTGCCGCCCGCGGATCCGCCCATCTCGGTCGACGCCGCCCTGGCCGGGCGCCTCCGTGCAGCTGAGCAAGCGCTCGTTCGCCTCGAGCTGGCCGGAGAGATGGTCCCGTCGCTGGACTGGTTCATCTACGCGTTCGTCCGCAAGGAGGCCGTGCTCTCGTCGCAGATCGAGGGAACGCAGGCGACCCTCGTCGACCTGCTCACGTTCGAGGCCCAGGATGGCGCCGAACAGAGCGCCGCGCCCAACGCCGACGTCGAGGAGGTTTGCAACTACCTCGACGCGCTCGCCCACGCGCGTGCGCAGCTCGCCGAGGCGAAGGGTCTGCCCCTCTCGATGCGCCTCCTGAGCGAGACGCATCAGCGACTCATGCGCGGCGTCCGCGGCGCCGAGAAGCTGCCCGGCGAGGTGCGTCGAAGCCAGAACTGGATCGGCGGAAGCCGGCCCGGCAACGCCGCGTACGTGCCGCCACCTCCGCACGCGCTCGGCGAAGTGCTCGGCGCGTTCGAGAAGTACCTGCACGCAGACGACTCTCTGCCGCCGCTCGTGCGCGCCGGACTCCTGCACGTGCAGTTCGAGACCATCCACCCGTACCTCGACGGGAACGGCCGCATCGGACGCCTGCTCGTGACGCTGCTGCTCGAGCATTGGAAGCTGCTGACCAAGCCGCTCCTCTACCTGAGCCTCTTCTTCAAGCGGCATCGCGAGGACTACTACCGTCGGCTCAACGCCGTCCGCATCGAGGGCGACTGGGAGGGCTGGCTCGACTTCTTCCTCGATGGGGTCGGGACGATCGCCGACGAAGCGGTCGCCTCAGCGCGGGAGCTGTTCGCTCTCGTGGCCGCGGATCGCACGCGTGTGCTCGCGCACGAGGGGATGTCGGTCGTTGCGCTCCGGCTCTTCGAGCTCTTGCCGCGCCACCCAGTCGTGACCGTCGCATCGGTGATGAAGCTCGTGGAGACGACCAAGCCCACCGCAGGCCGGGCGATCGAGCTGCTCGCCGCGGCGGGCGTTCTCGTCGAGACGACCGGCAAGAAGCGCGATCGCTCCTTCGTGTACCGGGGCTACCTCGATCGACTCCGCGTCGGCACCGAGCTCGGTGGCGCACAGGTCCCCGGGCGCTGAAGAATTCGTCGCGGGGCATGTCCCCATTCGCTCTCGCGGGGCGCTTTTCCCTCCCATGAGCCAGCTCGGCCTCGTGTCCCTTCCGCGTGCCGCGATATCTTCGTGGCCTTGGACGCCGACCCAGACCTCCCCGACATTCGCGACGACGACCCGCGCTGGGTGCGCTGCGCTGTGTACACGCGCCAGTCGGTCAAACGCCTGGGCGACGACCCCGCGGTCACATCATGCGCCATCCAGCGGACCCTGTGCACCGAGTTCATTCGGAGCAGAACGTGGGAGTTCTGGTACCCGATCGCCGAGCGCTTCGACGATGAGGGCGAGAGCGGCGCGACGCTCGAGCGCCCCGGGCTCGCCAAGCTTCTTCGGCGCATCGAGGGCGACGAGATCCATCGGGTCATCGTCTACCGCGTGGATCGGCTCACTCGGAAGCTCGCGGATCTCGCGCGCCTGGCCTCGCACTTCGAACGTCATCGCGTCGGCCTCACGATCGTGCACGGCAACATCGACGCCGACGCCGGCTCGCTGGCGGGGTTGCAGGTGAACATGTTGGCCACCTTCGCCGAGTGGGAGCGGGAGATCACCCGCGAGCGCATTGCCGACACGCGCGGCGCGATCAAGGCGCGTGGCGAGCGATCCGCCGGGCGCGTGCCGCTCGGTTACCGCACAGACCCAGCCACCAAGCACCTCGTCATCGACGAAGGAGCTGCCGCCGCGGTGCGGTGGTTGTTCACCGAGGCCGCGAAGGTGTTGGTTCCCGCGTAGCGCCGTGAACCACCGGCCTCCGCCGCCCGGGTTGCGCCACCGCTGGATCCGCTGAGCCGGTGGCCGAGCGCGGCGAGCCGGCGGCCGGAAACTTCCCCACCGGCCGCCGCCGGGTGACCGTGCCGGCCGCGGCGCCCTGGCCGGGCTCCAGAGTTCGGACGTGACCATATCCCGCCTGGGCAGAGCGATCGAAGTTCGCGGGGTTAGATGACGTATGGTCAGTCACCCTGCGTGAGCGCGATTTCGGGCCGGAGGGCGGGGGGACGATCCAGGAGGGGATGGG
>JBBIPT010000316.1:0-4001 GCA_037442705.1 Anaeromyxobacter sp. | reverse complement strand
CCGCGGTGCCGCCCGCGGTGGCGAGGCCGCCGAGGGCGACGGCCACGGTCGCCGCCGCGTCGGGCGTGGCGTCGGGCGTCCCCGGGCGCGCCTCGAGGAGCTGGCCGGACGGATCGACCGCGAGGACGCCTCGGACTTCCTGCAACCCATCGAGCTGCGATGGGAGGCTCATGGTGGGCTACGCCTCCTGCCCTTCCTGGCCCCCCCGGCGCCGGACGCGCGGGCGCTCGCCTGGCCGGGCACGACGGTGGTTCGCGACTCGACTCGCCCTCTACGCTCCGGGTTCGAAGGACGACGGGTTCAATCGTAGAGACGTGGCCCGGGCCGAGTCAACTCGACGCACCTGGTCTGGCGGGCCGCCGGGCGCCGGCGATAGCGCCCGGAGGACGTGGGCGTGGGTCCTCCCCGGCGCCGTCTGACAGGCTCGAGCCCCCGGAGCCGGATGGATGCCCCCCCTGCTCGGTGCGACCCTCCCCCTCTCCCTGTCCCTCTCCCCCGGCTTGGTGCCGGTGGAGAGGGGAAGAGTGGTCCTGGAGTACTCCGCCCCTCCCTCCGCGAGGCCGCGACCGCCCGCGCGAAGCTCGCGTCCCGAAACCACCCCCCGCGCGCCCGCGCGAAGCTCGCGTCCCGGAACCACCCCCCGCCCGCCCGCGCGAGACCGTCCGCCCCGCCTCCCCTCATTGCCCCGTTCCCCGCTGGCGCTCTCGGCTCGGCGCCGGCCGCCACGACGGCCTGCGGACAGGTCCGGCCCGATGGGCGGCGTGGGAAGGGGCTCTCGCCGAACTCAGAAGCGCCTGCCGCTCGCGCGCGGTTCCGCCGAGCCACGTCGCCGCCCACCGGTTCGCACCCGGCGGCGGGAGCCGACGCGGCCGCTCGCGCGTGGGGCTACCGTCCGGGGCGCCAGGGCGTGGAGCTCTCGCCCACCCTCACCCGAGCCGCTCGACGAGCGCCTTCCTCACCGTGGCGGGATCCGCGGCGCCGCCGGTCTCCCGCATCACCGCGCCGAGGAGGACCCCGAGGAGCTTCTTCTCCCCCGCGCGGTAGCGCTCGACCTCCTTCGCCTGCGCGGCGAGCGCCCGGTCGAGCGCCGCCTCGATAGCGGCGCGGTCCTCCACCTTCTCGAGCCCGAGCGCCTTCATCCGCGCCTCGGGGTCACCGCCGGTCTCCGCGAGGGCGGCGAGGAGCGTCTTCGCCGCCGCGGTGGCGAGCCGGCCGCCATCGACGAGGGAGACGAACTTCCCGAAGGCGGCGCCGGGGAGGGGGAGGGCGTCGAGCGGGCGGGCCCCCGCGAGCCCGGCGAGGTCGTTGAGCAGCCAGCGCGCGGCCGTGGCCGGCCTCGCCCCGGCGGCGAGCGCCGCGTCGAAGTAGGCCGCGGTCGCCTCGTCGCCCGAGAGGAGGTCCGCGTCCTCCGCGGAGAGGCCGAGCTTCCCGAAGGCCTCGTGCCGGGCACGGAGCCGGGGGCTCGCCGCGCGGGCCTCGGCCCGGAACTCGGCGCGGGACTTCCGGGGGACCGCAGGGGCCGCCGAGCGCTTGCGCTCGCGCGGTCTGCGCTCAACCGTTAACTCGCCACTCACGGTGGCGCGCGCGGACACCGTCCCGGCAAGTTCGATCACGCGGCCTTCCTTCAGCCCGATCGTCCGGTGGAAGACCGGGGCGCCCGGCCGCGAGTCCACCGGGTCCACGTAGAAGTAGCCCTGCCGCAGGAACTGGAGGTGGCTCCCCGCCGTCGCCTCGCGGAGCGCCGGCTCCACCCGCGCCTCCGCCGCGAGGGCGAGGGAGTCCGGGTTCAGCGCCTGGAGGAAGTCCGCCTCGGCGTCCGGCTGCTCCACCCGGAAGAGCCGGTCGTAGAGCCGGACCGTCGCCGGGACGGAGCGCGCCGCGTGGACCCAGTGGATCGTGCCTGCCGCGCGCTTCTGGGCGGTGGCGTCGCCGAGCGAGGCGGGATCGTGCGTGCAGCGGAGCTCCACGACCTCCCCGGCGGCGTCCCGGACGACCTCGTCGCAGCGGACGACCCAGGCCCCGGCGAGCCGGACCTCCCGCCCCGGCGCGAGCCGCTTCCAGTCCTTCGGCGGGTCGAGCGAGAAGTCCTCCCGCTCCACGAGGAGGTCCCGGCCGAAGGGGACCTTCCGGCTCCCGCCGCGGGCGGGCTCCGCCGGCCACCAGGGGAGGTCGAGCTCCTCCACCCTCTCCGCCGGCCAGCTCGTCACGGTGAGCCGGAGCGGGGAGAGGACGGCGAGGGCCCGGGGGGACCGCTTCTCCAGATCACCCCGGATCGCGTACTCGAGCTTCCCGATGTCCACGACCGAGTTGTTCTTCGCGACGCCGATGAGGTCGGCGAAGTCCCGGAGCGCCTCGGGGGTCACGCCGCGCCGGCGCATCCCGGCGATCGTCGGCATCCGGGGGTCGTCCCAGCCGGACACCCGCTTCTCCTCGACGAGCTGGAGGAGCTTCCGCTTCGACATCACGGTGTAGCCGAGGGCGAGCCGCGCGAATTCGTACTGGCGCGGCCGCGGATCCCACGGCCCGAGCGCGTCGAGCACCCAGTCGTAGAGCTCCCGGTTCGACTCGAACTCGAGGGTGCAGATGGAGTGGGTCACCCCCTCGAACGCGTCCTCGAGGGGATGGGCGTAGTCGTACATGGGGTAGATGCACCAGGCGTCGCCGGTCCGGTGGTGGTGCGCGTGGCGGATCCGATAGAGGAGGGGGTCCCGCATGAGCACGTTCGGGTGCGCCATGTCGATCTTCGCGCGGAGCACCATCGCGCCGTCCGGGAACTCCCCCGCCTTCATCCGGCGCAGCCGGTCGAGGCTCTCGGCGGCGGGCCGGTCGCGGAAGGGGCCGTTCGTGCCCGGCCGGTCGAAGGCGCCCCGCTGCTCGCGGATCGCCTCCTGGGGCTGCTCGTCCACGTAGGCCTTCCCCTCGCGGACGAGCCGCTCCGCGCACTCGTACATCCGGGGGAAGTAGTCGGAGGCGAAGTGGAGGTGCTCGCCCCAGTCGCAGCCGAGCCAGCGGACGTCGGCCTGGATCGACTCCACGTACTCCGTCTCCTCGGTCACGGGGTTCGTGTCGTCGAAGCGGAGGTGCGTCCGGCCGCCGTAGGCCTTCGCGAGGCCGAAGTTGAGCAGGATCGACTTCGAGTGGCCGAGGTGGAGGAAGCCGTTCGGCTCGGGCGGGAAGCGGGTGACCACCTTGCCGCCGTTCCGGCCGGCGGCGAGGTCTGCCTCGACGATCTCGGCGAGGAAGTGGGACGGGCGGGAGGCGTCGGCCATGAGCGGATGGTGGTATCCCAGCGGGGCGCGGGTCGCAACCCCGCGGATGTGCGGGGGTTACGGGCGGGGCGGGCGAGGCGGGGCCCAGAGACATGCAGGGCTTCAGGCCTCAGGCTTCGGGAAAGGCATCACCGATGCCGTTCCAGAGGCCCGAGGTCCGGGGCTGATCAGGCGAGCGACCGTTTCGGGGCCGTTCGGGGGCCCTGGAACTCGGGAGCCGCGCCGCGTGTTTCAATGGATGGAGATCCGGTAGGAGGCGACCCATGAAGACCCTCTCGCTCCTCGCGCTCGCCGCGCTCCTCGGCGCGCCCGCGCTCGCATCGTCCGCGGAGGGGGAGGCCCCCGCCAAGGCGGCCACGCCGCCGGAGGCCGCTTCCGCTCCCGTGGAACCCGCGGTGCCGCTTCCCTCGCCCCCGGCCGCCACGGAGCCCCCTTCGTCTGCCACGGCCGAGGGTCCGCTCCCGGCCGCTGCAGGGGCCGCACCGCCCGCCGCGCCCTCGGGAGAGCTCGTGCGGTTGCTCTCGTCGGGCGACTACGTCGCCGCGTCGCGGCTCGCGATCGTCGATCTGGATGGGGGCGATCAGCCTCTGTCCGACGAGCAGGGCCGGTACTGGGCGATGCAGAACGGGGAGATCTACAACTACGTCGAGCTGCGCGAGGAGCTCATCGAGAACTACGACGCCGCCTTCGCCACCGAGGGCGACGGCGAGGTCATCGTCGCGGCCTTCCACT
>JBBIPT010000315.1:0-4020 GCA_037442705.1 Anaeromyxobacter sp. | reverse complement strand
ACAGCGGCCGCGGCGGGCGGAGTGCCACCCGCACCACGAAGCCGGCCCCCTTCTCAGCGCGAGGCGGATCCTCAACTGCCCCAGGCGCGAGAGCGGCGGCGTGGCCGGTCAGCGGGAATCAAGTCTGGGGTAACTCCCGGGTCTCCGGGACTACTGGTTCACGATCTTCTTCTCCCCGAGCCGGCTCCCGTCACCCCCGAGCCGGTACAGCCTCCCCGTCCCGTCCGGCTCCTGCACCCCCGTCAGCCGGTCCGCCTTGTCGTACCCGTAGCTCGTTCGCTCCGCCGTCGTCCGGACCGGATCCCGGTACTCCTCCAGGAGCCGGTTCCCTCGCTCGTCGTACTCGTACCGGTACTCCGCGAGCGGCGCCGTCGCGTCCTCGCACACGTCCCCGGGGAGCACGTTCGCCACGAGCCTCACCCGGCCCCGCGCGTCGTACCGCCGGCACTCCCGGAGGCTCACCCCGTCCGAGAGCTCGAGGAGCCGCGCCCCACCCGGCTCCCAGCTCACCGTCGTCGTCCGCTCGCTCGACGTGATCGACGAGAGCCGATCGTACCCGTCGTACCCGTAGCTCACCCGGCCCGCCGGCGACTCCGCGTACTCGACCTCCCCGCTCGCCGTACGCCCGTACCGGACCGTCTCCGTCCCTCGCGTCACCCCCGTGAGCAGGCCCCGCGGATCCCCGTACGCGAAGCTCACCACCACGTCCCCGGACGCTCGCTTCTCCCTCACTCGCAGCGGCTGATCGAGCGGCGCGAGCGACTGCGGATCCGCGACGTATCCGTAGAAGAATGGCGGACGGCCCTTCCGGCCGCCCGCCCTCGGTGAGAGTCCAGGAATCGCCCGGGCTACGCGGTGACCCGCTTCGCGGCCTCGGCCTTCTCCTGCTCGGCGATCTCCGCGCGGACCTTCTCCATGTCGAGTCCGCGAACCTGGCGGATGAGATCCTCGAGCGCCGCCTCGGGCAGCGCCCCCGCCTGCGAGAAGAGGAGCACCTTGTCCCGCAGGATCATGAGCGTCGGGATCGAGCGGATGTCGAAGCTCCCGGCGAGGTCCGGCTGCGCCTCGGTGTTCACCTTGCCGAAGGTGATGTCCGGGTGCTTCTGCGCGACCTTCTCGTAGGTCGGGCCGAACACGCGGCACGGCCCGCACCAGGGGGCCCACCAGTCGATGAGGACGATCCCGTCCTTCTCGACGACTTCCTTGAAGTTCTGGGTCGTGATCTCGACCGTCGTCCTGTCCGCCATTTCGCGAGCCTCTCCGGCGCCCCGCCGTCCCGTCGGCCCTCGGCGCCCTACGCAGGGATATGACCCACCGCAAGCGTAAAGGGTTCGGGGCCGGGGCGCCTTCCGGCGCCCCCGCCGGGCCCGGATGGGGCGCCCCCGATCAGCGCGAGGGCGGGTACTTGTGGAGCTTCCGCTGGAGCGAGCGGCGGTGGATGCCGAGCCGCCGCGCCGCCTCGGAGATGTTCCCGCCGCAGTCGGTGAGGACCCGCTGGATGTGCTCCCACTCCGCCCGCGCGAGGGAGGGGGTCTCGATCCCCTTCTCCTTCGCCGTGTTCGTCCCCGCGAGCGCGGCGAGGATCTCGTCGGCGTCGGCCGGCTTCGGGAGGTACCCCACCGCCCCCTCCCGCACCGCCTCCACGGCGGTCGAGATGGAGCCGTAGCCGGTGAGCATGAGGACCCGTGTGGAGGGGTCCTGCCGCTTCAGCTCCTTCAGGAGGTCGAGCCCCGATCCGCCCGGCATCCGGAGGTCGAGCACCGCCATCTCCGGCGACTCCCGGGCGATCTCACGGAGCGCCTCGTCCGAGCTCCCGGCGGTTCGCACCTCGTACCCCCGCGCGCGGATCGCGGTCGCGAGCCGCTCGCGCAGCACCTCGTCGTCGTCCACGAGCAGCAGGCTGGGCAGCGAGTCCTTCGTCACTTCCACGTTCGTCATCGCGTGCTCCTCTCGGCGGCACCCGCCGCCGGCAAGTCGATCCACGCCTCCGTCCCCGTTCCCGGACGGGAGGCGATCCGGAACTCGCCGCCGAGCTGCTCGGCGAGCGCCCGGGTGAGGAAGAGGCCGAGCCCCATCCCCTCCCCGGGACTCTTCGTCGTGAAGAACGGTTCCCCCACCCGGGAGAGCACGTCCGCGGTCATCCCCTTGCCCCGGTCGAGCACCGAGGCCCGAATCCTGCCCGACACGGCGCCCACCCGGAGGGTCACGCTGGCGTCCGCCTCGGAGGCCTGGAGGGCGTTCTTGAGCAGCCCCCGCAGCGCCGCGGCGAGGGCCCGCGGCGGGCCGACGAGCCCGGCCTCGGGCGAGCCCACCTCGACGATCACGCGCTCCCGGCCGGAGAGCCCGTCGAGCGAGGAATCGACCCAGGTCTGGACGTCGAGCGGCGCGATCGGCTCGCCCACGTTCTCCCCGGCGTGGGCCGCCATCCGGTCGAGGATCTCGCGGCACCGCCCCACCTGGTCCCGCACGAGGTGCAGGTCGGCCCGCACCTCCGGCGAGACCGACCCGGCGAGGGAGCGCTGGAGCTCCTTCGCCACGATCGCGATCGTCGAGAGCGGCGTGGAGAGCTCGTGCGCCGCCCCGGCGGCCAGGGTCGCGAGGGACGCGAGCTTCTCGCGCCGGTCCGCCCGCTCCCGCGCCTCCTCGAGCTCCCGCTCGCGGGCGGCCAGGGCGCTCGACACGTGCTGCACGAAGAAGACGATGAACACCGCCGCGAGCGCGAAGGCCACCCACATGCCGCGCAGGTGGGCCGACATCACCCCCGCCGGCGCGAGCTCCGAGCGGATGTGGTGCCCCGACCCGGCGATCATCTCGTGCACGAACAGGGAGGCGAAGCCGAGGAGGCTCGCCCCCATGAGCCCCCAGGACCACCGCGACGGGAGGAGCACGGCCGCGAGGGCCACGTTCACGAGGTAGAGCGTGGAAAACGGGTTCGAGGCGCCCCCCGTGAGGTCGAGGAGCACGGTGAGGACCATCACGTCGAGCAGCATCACCGCCGCGATGGCGCCGTCCGTCACCCGCACGCGCCGCGCCCAGGCCCCGAGCGCGAAGTTTCCGGCGATCTCGAGCACGAGGATGACGGCCAGGGTCCTCTCCGGCAGCCCGATCCCGGTCCAGGCCTCCGCGGCGACGAAGACGACGCACTGCCCGAGGATGGCCCACCAGTGGAGCTGGACGAGCCAGGAGAGGTTGATCCTCCCGCGGTCGGCGAACGCCTCTGCCTCCGGAGGACCCGGCATCGCGGGGCGGGACGGTTCCCTCGTGGGCTCGCGCTCCAGCGGGGTGTTCTGGGCCGTTGCGATCTGCATCACAGCGCGTTTGGAGCCAGAAGTACCACACCCCAAGGCGTGCGGCGCGCGCGCGGCGAGGTGCCGCAGGAGCGTCTTGACGGGGCCCCGGAGGGCCCATACGGTCGGCCGCGATGAATCCGCTCGACCGGGCGGCGCCATGAGAGGCCGCCGCCGCACGCTCGCCGCCGCGCTCGCCGACGCGTTGCCGGCCGTCCCCGCCGCGCGCCAGGCGGCCCTGACCGCCGCGTTCGCCGCCGCGTGCGGCCCCCGGCTCGCCCGGGAGGCCTCCGTGCGGGGAACGACGAAGGAGGGACGCCTCCTCGTCGTCGCCACCACGGCCGGCTGGGCGGCGCAGATCGAGGCCGCAGCCCCGATCCTCTGCGCGAGGGTGAACGAGCGGGCCGGGCCGCGCTCGATCTCCGGGATCGACGTCCACGTCGCGGGGAGCTGACGGCGGTGCCCGCTCCCTCGCACCGATCCGGAGGAAGAGATCCGTCCGCCCCGAGCCTGTCGAAGGGCGAACGTCGGGGCTCGAAGCCCGCGATCACCGCCATGCGGCCGAGGCAAGTCGCGCTGCCCGCCATGCTCCTCGCCGCGCTCTCGGCGCCGGCCTGCGCGGGCCGCTCCGCACCCACCTCCGCCCGGCAGGCCGGCGCGCCGGATGCTCTCGAGGGCGAGCAGCGCTTCCTCGCCGTAGGCGAATGTCTCGGCGATCACGAAGTCCACGTCG
>JBBIPT010000314.1:0-4078 GCA_037442705.1 Anaeromyxobacter sp. | reverse complement strand
GCGATCGTGCCGAGCACGTCCGGGAGCTCCGCGAGGTCGACGGCGCGGGCGATGGCGGGAGCGCTCCCCGGGTGCGTCCGGATCACGACGAGGGAGGCGTTCGCGACGATCTCCTGGACGAGCCCGCGCAGCGCCCCGAGCCCGTTCTCGCCGGCGCCGGCGGGGAGCTCGTAGACGGTCCCGCCCTCGGGCCGGGAGACGCGGCGCGCGCCGAGCCGGGCGAGGTCGCGGGAGAGGGTCGCCTGCGTGGCGCGAAAGCCCGCGGCCCCGAGGGCGGCGAGGAGCTCCTCCTGCGTCCCGATCCGCCTCGCCCGGAGGATGCGTGCGACGGCGTCGCGGCGGCGATCCGGCGGGGTCACTGGACGCCTCCCTTCGTGACGAGCGACCCGACGCCGCGGTCGGTGAAGAGCTCGGCGATCACGGTGTGGGGCTGGCGCCCGTCGAGGACGTGGACCCGCTCCACCCCGCCGGCGAGCGCCGCGAGGATCGCCTGCGCCTTCCACTTCATCCCGCCGGTGATCGCCCCCGCCTCGAGCCGGCGGGAGAGGTCGGCGGCGGTGAGCTGCCGGACGAGGTCCCCCTCCGGCGCCGACTCGAGGACCCCGGGGACGTCGGTGAGGTAGATGAGCTTGCGCGCCCCGAGGGCGACGGCCACGGCGGAGGCGACGTCGTCCGCGTTGATGGAGAGGCTCGCGCCGCCGTCGGCGAGCCCGATGGGGGAGATCACCGGGACGTACCCGCCGTCGAGGAGCATCTTCAGGAAGTCCCGGTTCACCTCGACGATCCTGCCCACGTGCCCGAGGTCGCGCCCCGACTCGTGGAGCGTCTTCTCGGTTCGCAGGAGGCGCCCGTCCTTGCCGGAGAGGCCGACCGCGCCGGCGTTCCGCGCGTTGAGGAGCGCGACGAGCTCCTGGTTCACCTTCCCGGTGAGGACCATCTCGACGACGGGGAGGCTCTGGGCGTCGGTGACCCGCGTCCCGTCGACGAACTCGCTCCGCTCGCCGAGCTTCTCGAGCGTCTTCGAGATCTCGGGGGCGCCGCCGTGCACGACGACCGGCTTCAGCCCGACCTTCTTCAGGAGCGTGACGTCCTCCGCGAAGGCGGCCTTCAGGCTCTCCTTCACCATCGCGGCGCCGCCGTACTTGATCACGGCGATCTCGCCGGAGAAGGCGGCGATGTACTTCAGGGCCTCGGCGAGGAGCGCCCGCTTGAATGCCGGGCTGTAGTTCGCCACCCGGTCGTCCTTCGCCACCCCTCCGTCGGCCTTCTGGAAGACGAGGGAGGTGTAGTCCGCGTTGATCTTCACGTAGTCGTAGGAGAGGTCGCAGCCCCAGGCGACCGCCCGCCCCTCTCCCTGCGCGAGCTCGACGAGGACGTCCACCCGGCTCTCCCGCATGCGCGCCCGGAGCGCCTCCCGGTCGATCTCGACCGGCGCGGCGTCCGCGAAGACCGTGACCCCCTGGAGCACGACCTTCGCGCGGAAGGGGTCCACCGGCCAGCCCCGGGCGCCCGCCCGCGCCCCCACGGTGGCGAGGATCCGGCCCCAGTTCGGATCGGCCCCGAAGACCGCCGCCTTCACGAGCGGGGAGGAGGAGATCGCGAGCGCGCACTCCCGGGCGATCGCCTCGGTGGGGGCGCCCTCCACCACGACCTCCATCATCTTCGTCGCGCCCTCGCCGTCCGCCGCCATCGCCCGCGCCATCTCGCCGAAGAGGTCGGTGAGCGCCGTCTCGAGGACGGCGAGGTCGGGGCCCGGCTCGGAGATGCGGGGGTTCCCGGCGAGGCCGTTCGCGAGGGCGAGGACGCAGTCGTTCGTGGACATCTCGCCGTCCACGCTCACCATGTTCAGCGTCCGCTCCACCGCGCGGGCGACGACCTCCTGGAGCGCCCGCGGCGTCACGGCCGCGTCGGTCGCCACGAGGCACATCGTGGTCGCGAGCTGCGGGGCGAGCATGCCCGACCCCTTGCAGATCGCCGCGACGACCGCCGGCTTCCCGCCGAGCGTGACCTCCCGCGAGGCCATCTTCGGCCGCGTGTCGGTGGTCATGATCGCCTCGGCGGCGAGGTCGGGGTGGTCCCCGAGCTGCTCGACGAGGGCGGGCAGGGCGGTGACGATCTTCATCGCCGGGAGCCGCGCCCCGATGACGCCGGTCGAGGCGGCGAGGACCGCCCGCTTCTGGATGCCGAGGGCGTCTGCGACGGCGGAGCGGACGACGCTCACGTCGTCGAGGCCGGCCGGGCCGGTGAGGGCGTTCGCGTTCCCCGAGTTCGCGACGATGGCCCGCATCCCCTCCGCCGGCAGCCGGGGGCGGGCGTCCTGCACCGGGGCGGCCGCGGCGCGGTTCTTCGTGAAGACGCCGGCCGCGGCGGCCGGGTGGTCGGAGACGACGAGGGCGAGGTCGCGCCGGCTCGGCTTCAGCCCGCACGCGACGCCGCCGTAGCGGAAGCCCCTCGGGATCCTCACGTCAGCCTCCGAGCAGATCGAGGCCCAGGGTCTCGGGCCAGCCCATCATCGCGTTCGCCGCCTGCACGGCCTGCCCGGCCGCTCCCTTCACGAGGTTGTCGATCGCCGACACCGCGACGACGACCCCGGCCCGGACGTCCACCGCCACGCCGACGTGGCAGCGGTTCGTGTGGAGGACGTCCTTCACCATGACCCGGTCCGGCGCCACGACGCGCACGAACGGCTCGCCGGCGTAAGCCGCGCGCATCGCCTCGACGAGGTCGCCCGGGGCGGCCCCGCCCTCCGTCCGGATGGTGATCGTGGCGAGGATCCCCCGGCGGATGGGGGTGAGGACCGGCGTGAAGGAGACGGGGCCGCAGGCGCCGGCGTACCGCGCCACGGTCTGCTCGATCTCGGGGACGTGCTGGTGCTTGCCGATCCGGTAGGCGCGGAGGTCGTCCGCGACCTCGACGAAGCCGTAGTCCTCGGAGGCCTTCCGCCCGGCGCCGGAGACGCCGCTCATGCCGGTCACCGCGATCCCGCCCCGCAGGCCGAGTCCGGCCTTCACGAGCGGCGCCACCGCGAGCGCGATCGCCGTCGCGTAGCAGCCGGGGTTCGTGACGAGCTTCGCGCCGGCGAGGGCGCCGCGGGCGAGCTCGGGGAGGCCGTAGCGCGCCTCGGCGAGGAGCTGCGGGGCGGGGTGGGCGAAGCCGTACCAGGCGGGGTAGAGGGCGGGATCCTCCAGCCGGAAGGCGCCGGAGAGGTCGACGACGCGCGCACCGCGGGAGAGGAGCTTCGGGGCGAGGTCGGCGGAGACCTCCGCCGGCGTCGCGAGGAAGACGATCCCGGCGCCGGCGTGCGAGCCGGCCGCGAGCGGCCGGTAGGCGAGCTCGGCCGCGGGGCCGTCGAGCGGGAGCCGCGTGCCGGCCCGCTCCTCCGCCCACCGGTCGGAGTAGAGGGCCTCGAGCCGCAGGCGGGGGTGCCGCGCGACGAGCCGGGTGAGCTCGAGCCCGGTGTAGCCGGAGGCGCCCACGATCGCGACCGTATGTATATCCATGAGGATGCATGAATATGCAATCGGGCGGGAATGTCAACGGGGCGGCCGCGGCGCGCGGGGGAGGCGTCCGGCGGGGGGAGCGGCGAGGCCGGCGGCACCGGAGGGGGCCGCCGGCCTCGATTGTGCCCAGGAGAGGATTCGAACCTCCACGGTTTTGAGGCCGCCAGACCCTGAATCTGGTGCGTCTACCAGTTCCGCCACCTGGGCGAGAGGGGGCCTCCTCCTTAGCCGCGGGGGGGAGGGGGTGTCAAGGCGCGGTTCCCGCCCAGAAGGTTCCCCGATCGCGCACCGGATCCGAGGGTAAGATCGGACGTTCGGGAGAACACGAATGCTCGCCACGCTCGCCGCGCTCCACCTCGTCGTCGTGAACCAGGTCGCGCCTCCCCGCGAGGTGACCCCCGCGGACGCCGTGCACGAGGAGGCCGCGCCCGGGAGAGGCGTCCCGGCACCGGTGGAGATCACGGCCCCGCCGGAGGCCGCTCGCCCGCCCGCCGGGCCGCCGCCCTCGGCGATCTGGACGACTCCGCCCGCGATGGGCGCCCCCCCCGCGGCCCCTCCGGCGGCACAGCCGCCCGGCG
>JBBIPT010000313.1:0-4112 GCA_037442705.1 Anaeromyxobacter sp. | reverse complement strand
GCGCGCGCCGCCCGCGGCGAGCGGCGCTCCGAGATCGACGGCGTGCCCGTCGCGGTGAAGGACGTCATCGGCACGAAGGGGATGCCGACGACGGCGGGCTCGCGGATCCTCGAGGGCTACCGCCCGCCCTACGACGCGACGGTGGTCGAGCGGCTCGAGGCCGCCGGCGCCGTGATCGTCGGGAAGACGAACCTCGACGAGTTCGCGATGGGCTCGTCGAACGAGAACAGCGGCTACCGCCCCTGCGCGAACCCCTGGGACCTCTCGCGGACGCCCGGGGGGAGCTCCGGAGGGAGCGCGGCGGCGGTGGCCGCGCGCGAGGTGGCGGGCGCCCTCGGCACCGACACCGGCGGCTCGATCCGGCAGCCGGCCTCCTTCTGCGGCGTCGTCGGGGTGAAGCCGTCCTACGGCCGCGTCTCCCGCCAGGGGGTCGTCGCGTTCGCCTCCTCGCTCGACCAGGTGGGCCCCTTCGCGAGGACCGTGGAGGACGCCGCCGTCCTCCTCGGACGGATCGCGGGGCACGACCCGCGCGACATGACCTCCTCCGCGCGCCCGGTGGACGACTACCTCTCCCGGCTCGAGGACGGCGCGAGGGGGCTCCGGATCGGCGTCCCCCGGGAGTGGCTCGAGGGCGGCGTGGACCCGGGGGTCGAGCGGAGCGTCCGGGCGGCGCTCGCGGTCTACGAGCGGCTCGGCGCGACGCTCGTGGAGATCTCCCTCCCCCACACCAAGTACGGCGTCGCCGCCTACTACCTCGTCGCGACCGCCGAGGCCTCCTCGAACCTCGCCCGGTACGACGGGGTCCGCTTCGGGCCCCGGGCGGAGGCGCGCGGCCTCCGGGAGATGTACGAGGAGACCCGCGAGCGCGGCTTCGGCGCGGAGCCGAAGCGCCGGATCATGCTCGGGACCTACGCCCTCAGCGCGGGCTACCACGAAGCCTACTACCTGCGCGCCCAGAAGGTCCGCACCCTCGTCCGCCGCGACTTCGACGAGGCCTTCCGCTCCTGCGACGCGGTGGCGGGCCCCGTCTCCCCGACCGTCGCGTTCCGGCTCGGCGAGAAGACGCAGGACCCGCTCCAGATGTACCTCGCCGACGTCTTCACGATCACCTGCAGCCTCGCCGCCCTCCCCGGCCTCTCCGTCCCCTGCGGCCTCGACTCCGCCACGGGGATGCCGGTCGGGCTCCAGCTCGTCGGCCGGCCGTTCGACGAGGCGACGCTGCTCCGGGCAGCCCGCGCGCTCGAGCGGGAGCTCGGGCCGCTCCCCCCGCCCCCGCTCGCCGCCGGGGCCGGGAGGGGCCGATGAGCGCCCTCTCCGGCTGGCAGCTCGTCGTCGGGCTCGAGGTCCACGCCCAGCTCCTCACCGCGACGAAGATCTTCTGCGGCTGCTCGACCGAGTTCGGCGGAGAGCCGAACACCCGCACCTGCCCGGTCTGCCTCGGGCTGCCGGGCGCGCTGCCGGTCCTGAACCGCGCCGTCGTGGAGATGGCGGTCCGCGCCGGCCTCGCCCTCGGCTGCCGGATCCGGCCCCGGAGCGTCTTCGCCCGGAAGAACTACTTCTACCCGGACCTCCCGAAGGGCTACCAGATCTCCCAGTACGAGGCGCCGATCTGCGAGGGCGGCGGCGTGACGATCGACGTCGCCGGCCGGGAGAAGGCGGTCCGGCTCGTCCGCATCCACATGGAGGAGGACGCGGGGAAGAACCTCCACGACGTCTCGGCGGGCGGCGCCTCCGGGGTGGACCTGAACCGCGCCGGCGTGCCCCTCCTCGAGATCGTCTCCGAGCCGGACCTCCGCTCGGTGGACGAGGCGGTGGAGTATCTGAAGTCGCTCCGCGCGATCCTCGTCACGCTCGGCGTGAACGACGGTAACCTGGCGGAGGGCTCCTTCCGCTGCGACGCGAACGTCTCCGTGATGCCCGAGGGGTCGGAGGAGCTCGGGACCCGGTGCGAGATCAAGAACATGAACTCGTTCCGGTTCCTCCGGGCGGCGATCGAGTACGAGGCGCGCCGGCAGGTGGAGCTCCTCGAGTCGGGCGGGAAGGTGGTGCAGGAGACCCGCCTCTTCGACCCGGAGCGCGGCGAGACCCGCCCGATGCGCTCGAAGGAGGAGGCGCACGACTACCGGTACTTCCCCGAGCCCGACCTGCCGCCCGTCCTCGTGGACGGCGCCCTCGTGGAGCGCGTCCGGGCGGACCTCCCCGAGCTCCCCCGCGCCCGCGCCGCGCGGTACCAGCGGGACCTCGGCCTCTCCGCCTACGACGCAGGGCTCCTCGTCTCGGAGAAGGCGGTGGCCGGCTTCTTCGACGCGACGCTGGCCCTCCTCGGGGCGGGGAAGGACTGGGCGAAGAAGGCCGCGAACTGGATGAACGGAGAGGTCGCCCGGCTCGCGAACGAGCGCGGGGAGGAGCCCGCCGCCTGGAAGCTCACGCCGGCGAGGCTCGCCTCGGTCCTCCGCCTCGTCGAGGCGGGGACGATCGGCGGGCCCGGCGCGAAGCAGGTGGTGGAGGAGATCTTCGCCTCGGGCGGGGAGCCGGAGGAGATCGTCCGGGCGAAGGGGCTCGCCCAGGTCTCCGACGAGGGGGCGATCGAGGCGGCCGTGGACGAGGTGCTCGCGGCCCACCCCGCGGAGGTCGCGCGCTTCCGCGGCGGGGAGCGGAAGCTCGGCGGGTTCTTCGTCGGGCAGGTGATGAAGCGGATGAAGGGGAAGGGGAACCCCGCCGTGGTGAACGCGCTCCTCGCGCGGAAGCTCGGAGGCTGAGCCCGTGGCTCGATGGGCCGGATGGGGCGCGGGCCCCGCAGGCGCGGGCGCGGCGGGCGGGCCGAGCCCGGTCTTCCTCCTCGCGGCGCTCGTCGCCTGCGGCGCGGTCTCCGCGATGCTCGCCCTCGAGGGGCGGATCCTCCCGGCGCTGGTGACCGGGGTGGCCGCAGTCTACTTCGCGCTCCGCGTGTTCGCGGGGCTCGGGAGGAAGCGGGAATGACGCGAGAGCCGCTCCGGCCGGTGCTCTACGACGAGGCGCGGGACCTCGTCCGCCTCCTCGACCAGCGCCGGCTCCCGGACGAGGAGCGCTGGCTCGAGCTTCCGGACGCGGAGGGGGTGGAGCGGGCGATCCGGGATCTCGCCGTCCGCGGCGCGCCCGCGATCGGCGTCGCCGCCGCCTACGGGGTGGCGGTGGAGGCCCGGCGCGGGGCGGGGGTCCTCCGCCTGCGCGAGTCGGCCGAGGCGCTCGCGCGCGCACGCCCCACCGCGGTGAACCTCGCCTGGGCGATCCGGCGGATCTCGCGCCGCATCGGCCTCGGCGCGGCGGTGATCCTCGCCGAGGCCCACGCGATCCGGGACGAGGACGAGGCGGCCTGCCGGCGGATCGGCGCCCTCGGCGCGCCCCTCCTGCCGCCGCGCGCCCGCGTCCTCACCCACTGCAACGCGGGCGCGCTCGCCACCGCCGGCTACGGGACCGCCCTCGGCGTCGTGCGCGCGGCCCGGGAGGCCGGGAACGGAATCTCCGTCCTCGCCGACGAGACGCGCCCGTTCCTCCAGGGGGCCCGCCTCACGGCCTGGGAGCTCCACCGCGACGGGATCCCGGTCACGATCCTCACCGACGGGATGGCCGGCTGGCTCATGGCGCGGCGCGAGGTGGACTGCGTCGTCGTGGGGGCCGACCGGATCGCCGCGAACGGCGACGTGGCGAACAAGATCGGGACCTACGGCCTCGCCGTGCTCGCCGCCCACCACGGGATCCCCTTCCACGTCGCGGCGCCCTGGAGCACCGTGGATCTCGCCACCCCGGACGGCGGGTCGATCCCCATCGAGGAGCGCGGCGGGGAGGAGGTCGTCCTCCTCGCCGGCCGCCGGATCGCGCCGGAGGGGGTCCCCGCCCGCTACCCGGCCTTCGACGTGACCCCGGCGGAGCTCGTGACTTCGATCGTCACGGAGCGCGGCGTCGTCCGCGCGCCCCTCGCCGGGGGGCTCGCGGCGCTCGCGGGGCAGGGCTGACGGGGGTGCCGGCCTGCGCCGTTCCGCCCTTCGACAGGCTCGGGGCGAACGGCCCTTTCGTCATCGACGGACCCTTCGACGAGCTCGGGGCGGGCTCGGGGCGAACGGCCCTTTCGTCAT
>JBBIPT010000312.1:0-4155 GCA_037442705.1 Anaeromyxobacter sp. | reverse complement strand
GCCGGGGCTCGCGGGCGAGGAGGTGGGCCGGAAGGCGGGGTAGCCCTCCAGGCCCCCCGGCCGCTCAGGCGCCCGCGAGCCGCTCGGCGATCGCCTCGGCGAGCCCGTCGCCCGTGTACCGCCCGGGCACGGCCCCCGCCACGAGCCCCTCCTCGCGGAGCGCCTCCGCGGTGGTCGGACCGATCGCGCCGAGGAGCACGCGCCGCAGCGCCCCCGCCCGCTCCCCGAGCCCGGCGACGACGGCCTTCACCGCGGAGGGGGACGCGAAGGCGACCGCGTCCACCTCTCCCGCCTCGATCCAGTCCGCGAGCGGGGCGATCCGCCCGGGCGGGGCGGGGAGCGTCCGGTAGGCCTCCACGGCAGCGACCTCGGCCCCCGCCGCGAGGAGCCCTTCGAGGAGCTCGGGCCGCCCCTCGGCCGGGCGGGGGAGGAGCACCTTCCGCCCGCGGACGGACGGGGCGAGCGCGGCGGCGAGCGCCTCCCCTCGCGCCTCCTCGGGTACGAGGTCCGCGCGCCGGACCTCACGGGCGAGCCGCTCCGCGGTCGCCGGCCCCACCGCGGCGAGCCGGAGCCGCCCGAGCGCGGATGGATCGAGCCCGAGCGCCCTCATCCGCGCCACCGTCCGCTCCACGGCGGTGGCGCTCGCGAAGACGGCCCAGTCGAAGCGATCGACGGCGCGGAGGGCCGCGTCGAGCGGCCCGGGATCGCCGGGCGCCGCGAAGACGAGGGACGGGAGCTCGCGGACCGACGCCCCGAGCCCCCGGAGCCGCTCCGCGAGGGCGTCCTCGCCCCCCTTGCTCCGGGTGACGACGACGGTCCGGCGATCGAGGCGGGGAACGGGCAACGGGGACCTCCCGTCAGGAGCGCACGGGCGCGCCGAGCCCCGGCGCCTTCCCCTCGCACTCGCGGAGGATCGCGTCGGCGCCCTTCGAGAGGAGCTCCTCGGCGAGCGCCACGCCCATCGCGCGCGCCCCGGCCCGCGGCCCGCGCCGCTCGCCCCGGATCGACCGCGTCCCGTCGAGCGACGCGACGAGCGCCCGGAGGTGGACCGCGTCCCCCTCGATCACGGCGTGGCCGGCGATCGGGACCTGGCAGCCCCCCTCGATCCGGGCGAGGAAGCCCCGCTCCGCCTCGGTCCGGTCGCGCGTGTCCCGGTCCTCGAGGGCGGCGAGCCGCTTCATCGTCGGGCCGTCCGACCCGCGCGCCTCGAGGGCGAGCGCCCCCTGCGCGACGGCCGGGAGCATCTCCTCGGTGGAGAGGACGTGCGTCGCGCGGTCGGCGAGGCCGAGCCGCCGGAGCCCGGCGTAGGCGAGGACCACCGCGTCGAGCCCCTCCGAGGCCTTGCGGAGCCGCGTCTCCACGTTCCCCCGCACCATGTGGAGCTCGAGGTCCGGGCGGAGCGCCTTGAGCTGGGCCCCCCGGCGCAGGCTCGAGGTCCCGACCTTCGCCCCCTTCGGCAGGGCGTCGAGCGTCTTCCACCGCGGGGAGCAGAGCGCGTCCCGCGGGTCCTCGCGGACGGGGACGGCGCCGACGACGAGCCCCTCGGCGAGGAGCGCGGGGAGGTCCTTCATCGAGTGGACGGCGATCTCCGCCTCCCCGGCGAGGAGGGCGTCCTCGATCTCCTTCACGAAGAGCCCCTTGCCCCCGACCTCGGCGAGGGGGACGTCGAGGATCTTGTCCCCCTTCGTCACGACCTCGTGGAGGCGGACCTCGAGGCCGGGCTCGTTCCCGCGGAGGAGATCGGCCACGTGGTGGGCCTGCCACCTGGCGAGTGGGCTGCGGCGCGTCGCGATGCGGATCATGTGCTCGTGCTGCCTTTCGTGCCGTCTCCGGCGGTGATCGCCGCTCCGGGCTAGCCCCGGTCGGCGCTGACGCCCGGCTCTTCCCTCGGCGCCGCCTCGCGGCCCGCCGGGGCGCCCTGCGTCTCGTTCTCGATCCCGAAGAGCTCCGCCGCGGCGCCGGCGAGGGAGCCGTCGCCCGAGGAGGCGGCCTCCTTCAGCCGGGCGGTCGGGCGGTGGAGGAGCTTGTTCACGATCGCGAGCGCCATGGACTCCACGCTGCGGCGCCCCTTGTCGTCGAGCTTCGGCCCGACCTGGGAGAGCGTCTTCTCCACCTCGGCGCGGGCGATGAGCTCGGCGTGGCGGCGGAGCTGGGCGAGGACCGGCAGCGCCGCCCTCGTCTCGCGCTCCTTCGCGAAGGCCATGACCTCGGCCTCGACGATCGCCTCGGCCCGCAGCGCCTCGCCCCGCCGCGCCTCCTGGGTGGACTGGACGACCTTCTCCATGTCGTCCACGTCGTAGGCGTAGACGTCGGAGAGCTCGCCGGCGGCCGGGTCCACGTTGCGGGGGACGGAGAGGTCGATGAGGCAGAGCGAGCGGTGGCGGCGCGCCCTCATCGCCTCCTCCACGAGCTCGCGCCCGAGCACGTAGGTCGGGGCGCCGGTGGAGACGATCACCACGTCGGCCTCGACGAGGAGGCGGGGGAGCTCCGGCCACTCGCGGAAGGTCCCGCCCACCTGGTGGGCGAGGGCGAGCCCGCGCTCCGGCGAGCGGTTCGTCACGAGGATCCGGTCGGCCCCGAGCGCGGCGAGGGCCTTCGCGGAGAGACAGCCCATCTTCCCGGCCCCGGCGAGCAGGATCGACCTGCCCTTCAGGTCGTCGAAGATCTTCCGGACGAGCTCCACCGCCACCTGCGACATGCTCGTCGCGCCCCGCCCGATCTCCGTCTCGGTCCGCACGCGCTTCGCCGTGGCGAAGGCGCGGTTGCACAGGCGCGAGAAGAACGCCCCGGCCGCCTCGGCGGCGCTCGCGATGCCGTAGGCCTCCTTCACCTGGCCGAGGATCTGCTGCTCCCCGACGACCATCGAGTCGAGGCTCGCCGAGACGCGGAAGAGGTGGCGGATCGCCTCCACGCCCTCCTTCGCGTAGAGGTGGTCGCCCGCCTCCGCGGCGCGCGCCGTGAAGAAGCGCCGCGCCGGGTCCTCCGCGCCGGCCTGGACGTAGACCTCGACGCGGTTGCAGGTGGAGACGACGAGCGCCTCCTTCACGCCGTCCGCGCGCCGGAGCTCGCCGAGCGCCTCCTTCAGCGCGTCGCCCGAGAGCGCGACCCGCTCGCGGACCTCGATCGGGGCGCTCTTGTGCGAGAGCCCTACCAGGAAGACGTCTTCGAGCCTCACCGGGCGTCCCCTCCGGGCGCCTGCATCCCGTAGTCCCCGGAGTGGCGGGTCACGCCCGGCACGGCCCGCAGGCTCACCATCGACCCGGCCACGAGCGTGAACCCGAGGAGCGTGAGGAAGGCGTAGCGCCTCCCGTGCCAGCCGCTGTGGCGGAGCTGGACCATCGCGCCGTAGAGGATCCAGATCGCGAGCGAGAGGATCTGCTTCGGGTCCCACGACCAGGCGCTCTTCCAGACGGCGGTGGCGGTGATCGTCCCGGCCACGAGGGCGACGGTGTAGACGACGAACCCCATCCGCACGAGCCGCTCGACCATCCGGTCGAGCGCGTCGAGCGAGGGCAGGCGCGAGAAGAGCGCGCCGAACCGCTTCCCCTTCACCTCCCGCTCCTGGAGCAGGTACATGAGCGCCGTCCCGAAGGCGATCGCGAAGAGCGCCACCCCGAGGAAGGCCGCGACGATGTGGAGCGCCAGCGTCGGCTGCCGGATCGCCTCCGGCGCGATCTCGGGGTGCGTGGGATCCCCGAAGAGCGCCGGCAGGAGCACGGCCAGCGTGAAGGGGGTGACGAACGCGCCCAGGGACGGGAGCCGGTAGAAGCGCTGGAGCAGGAGGAACGCCCCCGCGAGGAGCCAGACGAGCAGGACGAGCCCCCCCCGGAAGCTGAAGAACTCGGCGCCGCCGAACTCGCCGCAGCCGACCCCGATCGCCACGGCGTGGACGCCGAAGGCGGCGGCGAGGGCCCAGAACCCGAAGGCGGCGGCCCGGGCGTGGCGCGGGCGCGCGAAGTAGAGGACGTAGCCGGCGGCGGCCGCCGCGTAGAGCAGGGCGGCGATGCGGAGGATCTGGATGCTCAAGACAGGTTCTCCAGGAGGAACCGGGCGAGCGCCTCGGCCTCCTTTCGCTTCTCCTCGAGCTCCCGGGGGAGCGGGGTGGTCCCGAGCGGCCGCGAGCGCGGCTCGGGCGGCGCGCCCGACGCCGGGGCG
>JBBIPT010000311.1:0-4165 GCA_037442705.1 Anaeromyxobacter sp. | reverse complement strand
CCCCGCGGCCCGCGCTCCCGGGGCGCGCGCCGCGTCGATCCCGCCGAGCGCGACGAGCGGGAGGCCGAGCCGCGCGGCCCGGCCGAGCGCAGCCTCCCCGACGGGCGGGCCCCAGGGGCGCTTGGAGGGCGTGTCGTGGACCGGCCCGAACGTCGCGAAGCTCGCTCCCCCCTCCCTCGCCCGCGCGACGTCCTCCTCCGAGTGGCAGGAGACGCCGACGAGGGCGCCCGCTCCGAGGAGCGCGCGGGCGTCGCGCGGCGGGATCCCCGCCGACGGCAGGTGGACCCCCGCAGCGCCCGCGGCGAGGGCGACGTCGATCCGATCGTTCACGAGGAGCACCTGTCCGCGCGCGCGGCAGACGGCGGCGAGCGCGCGGGCGAGGGCGAGGAGCTCGCGCCCCCCGAGATCCTTCTCGCGCAGGTGGACGGCGAAGGCCCCGGGAGGGGTGCCTGCGAGCGCGGCGCCGGCTCGCGCCGGCAGGTCGGGAGCGAGCCGGCGGTCGGTGATCAGGTGGACAACCGGAAGTGCCATCCGTAAGCTCCCGTCGGCGCTCCATCCTGCGCGAGGGACATGGCCTTGTCGAGCGAGCTCCAGAGCTTCCTCTCCTTCGTCGAAGGGCAGAAGGCGAGCCACGCCGCGCGATTCCCCAACCTCGGCGTCGAGGCGATCCTCAGCTACATGGGGACGACGAGCCGGATCGGCACCCACGCCACCTGCTCCGTCCACCGGCTGCGGAGGATCGAGCGGGGCCCCGAGCCGCGCGACCTCCGGGTCGTCCTCGACGGGCCCCTCCCGAAGGCGCCGGCGCGGGGCGAGTGCGTCACGGTACACGTCACGCGGGTCGCCCAGTTCCAGGGGTACCAGGTGAAGACGCGCGCGCTCGGCGGCGGCGCCGAGGAGAAGGACCTCGTCGAGGCCGGGCCCCAGGGCGTCGTCGTGAAGGGATCGCAGATCTTCACCGTGCACCACAGCCCCTACACCCTCCAGTTCTTCGAGAACGTGCCGTTCGAGGAGGTCGCCGACCTCGTGGAGGGGCTCCCCTACGCGCTCGTCGCCGTGGGCGAGACGGCGAACCTCTCCCCCCGGTTCGTCTTCCACCGCGAGGTGAAGGACGGGAAGCTCACGCTCTTCCACGGGGACGGGCTCGCGCTGAAGACTTACATGAACGTGCGGGTGAACCGGAGCGAGACCCGCCTCGTCCTCGACCTGGACGACTTCTCGGGCTGGGCCCTCCGCGGAACGGTCGACGAGTTCCAGCCCCACCAGCACCCGGAGGCCCACGAGAAGATCTGCCAGGGTTTCACCGCCGGGAGCTGGGGGAAGCCGTCCAGGGTCTTCCGCTTCGTCGCCGAGTCGTTCGAGCGGGTCCGGCCGGTGGGCTAGACGGGCCGGCCTCCCGCGCGGGGGTGCGGATTTCCTCCCGCGCGCGGGTTCGGGTATGAACGTCGCCATGGCCTTCACGGTTCGGTTCGCCTCCACCGACGCCGACCTCGACGCGGGCTACGCGCTCCGCCGGGACGTGTTCGAGGTGGAGCAGAACATCCCCCGCCCCCTCGACCGCGACCCCTGGGACTACTCCGCCGACCACGTCGTCGCGTACGACGAGGCGGGCCGCTGCGTCGGGACGGGGCGCGTCGTCCGGATGGACGCGCGCACCTGCCAGATCGGCCGGATGGCCGTCCCGGCCTCGCACCGCAAGCACGGCGTCGGCGCCGCGGTCCTCGACGCGCTCGAGCGCATGGCGGCGCTCCGCGGGTGGAGGGAGGCGATCGTCCACTCCCAGCTCCCCGCCGAGGCCTTCTACCGGAACCGCGGCTACGCCCGGGAGGGCGAGCCCTTCCTCGACCAGGGCGTCCCCCACGTCCTCGTGCGGAAGAAGCTCGGGTGACGTCCCGCCCCCGCTCGCTCTTGCCCCAGGAGCACGGCGCCTGGGGGCAGCTCGGCATGCCCATCGTCTCCGCCCTCGCCATCGGGCGCCCGACCGCCCCGGCGCTCCTCCTCTCGGCCGCCACGATCCTCGCCTTCCTCGCCCACGAGCCCTGGCTCGTCGTCCTGGGCCACCGCGGCGTCCGGGCGGCCCGCGAGGACGGGGCCCGGGCCCGGCGGGTGATGTGGGGCTTCCTCCTCGCTGCGGCGGCCACGGGGACGGCCGGGCTGGCGCTCTCCCCTCCGCTCGTCCGCTGGGCCCTCCCCGTCCCGGCCCTGCTCGTGGCGGCGGTGATCGGGTTCGTGCTCGCGAAGCGGGAGCGGACCATCCCCGGAGAGCTCACGGTGGTCTCGGCCCTCGCCTCCTCCGGCTTCGCGGTGGCGGTGGCGGGCGGGGCCTCCCTCGTGGCGGCCGCGGCGGCCACGGCGACCTGGGTGCTCGCCTTCGCCTCCTCCGTCTTCGCCGTCCACGTCGTGCTCGTCCGCGCGCTCTCCCGGGGAGAGGAGGAGCACCGCTGGCGGAACGCGGCGCTCGCGCTCGTCGTGGGAGGCGGGGGCTCGGCCGTCGCGCTGGCGGCGGGGCTCGGCGCGGCCGTGCCCGCCGCCGTGGCCCCCACGCTCCTCCTCTCGCTCGTCGTCTGCCTCGCCCCGTTCTCCGCGCGCCAGCTCCGCGAGCTCGGCTGGGGGCTCGTGGCCTCCACGACGGCCTCGCTCGTCATCCTCGTCTGGATGCTCCGCGGGGCGTAGGGCCCCGGGATCTTCCCTCAGCTCCCGATGAGCCCGGTCATCGGCGACGAGGCCGACGCGTGGAGCTTCATCGGGATGCGCCCGGCGAGGAAGGCCTTCCGCCCGGCCTCCACCCCCGCCTTCATCGCCTCCGCCATGAGGACCGGGTCCTTCGCCTCCGCGATGGCCGTGTTCATGAGGACCGCGACCGCCCCGAGCTCCATCGCCACCGCCGCGTCGCTCGCCGTCCCCACCCCTGCGTCCACGAGCACGGGGACCTTCACCGTCTCCATCAGGATCCGGAGGTTGTAGGGGTTGCGGATCCCGAGCCCCGAGCCGATGGGGGCGCCGAGGGGCATCACCGCCGGGCAGCCCGCGTCCTCGAGCCGCTTCGCCGTGACCGGGTCGTCGTTCGTGTAGGGGAGGACGGTGAACCCCTCCTTCGCGAGGACCCTCGCGGCCTGGACGAGCCCCTCCACGTCCGGGAAGAGCGTCCGCCGGTCGCCGATCACCTCGAGCTTCACGAGGTCGCCCATCTCGAGCTCGCGCCCGAGCCGCGCCGTCCGGATCGCCTCGTCGGCGGTGAAGCAGGCGGCGGTGTTGGGGAGGAGCGTCATCCCCTTCGGGATCCAGGAGAGGAGCGACTCCTCGCCCTGCTTCGAGAGGTCGAGCCGGCGGACGGCCACGGTGACGACCTCCGCGCCCGAGGCGGCGAGCGCCCGCTGCATCGTGGGGAAGTCGGGATACTTCCCCGTCCCGACGAGGAGCCGGCTCTCGAACGCGTGCTTCCCGATGCTCCAGCCGTCGCCCATGGCCTAGCCTCCTCCGACGAAGGCGACGATCTCCACGGAGTCCCCCGGCGCGATCTTCTGGGACTCGTACCGGTCCTTCGTGACCACCGTCTCGTTCACCTCGACCGCCACGCGCGGGGCCTTCACCCCGAGGTGGGCGAGGAGGCCCGAGACGGTGAGCCCGTCGGGGATCTCTCGCAGCTCGCCGTTCAACCTGACCTGCATGGCAGGGGCGTGCCATAGCAAGGGGAGCCCCGCGCGTCAAACCGGGTTACGCTCCGCCGGATGACGGCCGAACGCGACCTCGCCATCCGCCCGCTCGGCGCCGGCGAGGTGATCGACCGCGCGATCGCGCTCACCTTCCGCCACTTCCGGACGCTCTTCCCGGCGATGCTCGTCCTCGGGGCCCCGGCCCTGGCCGTCGCCCGCCTCCAGCAGGGACGGGTGGCGGAGCTCGCCGGGCTCCTCGGCGATCCGGCACGGGCCGCCGAGAAGCTCCCCGGCATCGCCGCCGCCTTCGGGGCGTTCCTCGTCGCCCTCCTGTTCCTGCAGCTCGCCGCCACCGCGATCGCGACGGCGATCGTCGCCCCCTCCCTCGATCCGCGGCGGCCGCCCCTCCCCTCCGCGCCGCGCCGGGTCCTCGCCGTGGGGACGGGGGCCCTCGTCCAGCTCGCCGCCCTCGGCCTCGCCCCGGCCCTCGGCGCCCTCCCCGGCCTCGCCCT
>JBBIPT010000310.1:0-4190 GCA_037442705.1 Anaeromyxobacter sp. | reverse complement strand
CGGGTGGCTCCGCGACGCGGCGAGGGCGTGCACGAGCGTGGGGAAGCGCGGCGGCGGCGCGGGGGGGCCGGAGAGCCTCACGGAGCCTCCGCGGGCAGGCGCCCCGGGTCGGCGCGCCCCGCCACGATCCGCGCGAGGTCGGCGAGGGTCCGCGCGCTCGCGGCGTCGTCGTCGGTGAGGACTACGTGGAACCGGTCCTCGACGGCGACGACGAGGGAGAGGAGGAGGAGGGAGTCGAGCCGGCCGGCGAGCGGCTCGTCCGGGCGCGGCGGCTCGCCCTCGAGCCGGAGGTCGTCCCGGGCGATCCGGAGGATCTCCTCCGCCACCGCGCGCTCGCGGTCCGTCACGGCCGGCCTCCCGGGAGTAGCCGCCCGCGCCCCTCGAAGGCGCGCGCCCAGCCCTCGCCGAGGGCCCGCTCCTCGGCGGGGATCCGGACGGCGAGGAGCGCCGCGTTGCCGAGCGTGGCGGCGACCGCGGTGAGGACCGCGCCACCGGCGAGCGGGACCGCGAGGAGCTCGACGACGACGGCGAGGTAGTTCGGGTGCGCGAGGAAGCGGTACGGGCCGCCCGTCACCGGCGGCTGCCCGGGCAGGACGACGATGCGGGTGGTCCAGCGGCCGCCGAGGGAGGCGATCGCCCACCAGCGGAGGGCCTGGGCGAGGAGCGCGGCGGCGAGGGCCGCGAGCGAGACGGAGAGGGGCCAGGCGCGGGGGAGAAGGACGGGTTCCAGGGCGCAGGCGCCGAGGAAGCCGGCGTGGAAGAGGACCATCACGCGGTAGTGGCCGCGCCCCGACTCCACGCCACCCGCGGCGAGAGCGCGGCGCGCGTTGCGCCCCGAGACGGCGAGCTCGAGGAGCCGCTCCGCCGCGAGGAGGACGAGGTAGGCGTGGAGGAGGGTGGCGGGGGCGGGCACGAGAGGGTTCACCATCGGAGGAGAACGAGCTCGGCGGCGAAGCCCGGGCCCATCGCGGCGAGGAGGCCGAGGTCGCCGGGGCGGGCGTCGCCCTCGGCGAGCTCGTCGGCGAGGACGAAGAGGACGGAGGCCGAGGAGAGGTTCCCCACCTCGCGGAGCGAGGCCCAACTCCGGGCGAGCGCCGCCTCGGGGAGGCCGAGGGCGGCGCGGAAGGCCTCGAGCACCCTGGGGCCGCCGGTGTGGGCGATCCAGCGGCGGACGTCCGCGCGGGTGAGGCCGTGCGCGCCGAGGAACGCGTCCACGTCCGCGCCGACGCGCGCCTCCACGACCTCCGGGACCTTCGCGGAGAGGACCACCTTGAAGCCGGTGTCCACGACGTCCCAGCCCATGACCCACTCCGTCTCCGGGTAGAAGACGGAGCGCGTGGCGACGACGCGCGGGGCGCCGTTCCTCGGCGCGCGCGCCCCGCCGCCGAGGACGACGGCCGCGGCGCCGTCGCCGAAGAGGCCGGTGGCGACGACGTTCGGGATGGAGAGATCGTCCGGCTGGAGCGTGAGGGAGCAGAGCTCCACCGAGAGCATCACCGCCACCTCCTCCGGGAAGGCCCGGAGCGTGTCCGCGGCTCGGGCGAGGCCGGCGGCGCCGGCGAGGCAGCCGAGCCCGAAGATGGGGGTCCGCTTCACCGACGCGGGGAGGCCGAGCCGGTTCACGAGCTTCGCGTCGAGAGACGGGGTGGAGACGCGACACCCTCTTTGTTAGAAGAGATGGCCGACGTCCTTCGGGTCGAGTCCCGCGCGGGCGAGCCCGTCGCGGATCGCCGCCTCCCCCACGTCGAGCCCGACGCGGAGGAAGGCCTCGTTCCGTCTTCCGAAGCCGCCGAGCGAGGCGTACTCGGCGAGGGGGAGGGCGAGGTGTCGCCCGCCGACGAGCGCGGCCCTGTGGATCTGCGCGAGCCGGTCGGGGTTGAAGTGCTGGCGCGCCCAGTGCGCGGAGAGGGCGGCGGTGAGGGTCTCCTGGTCCACGTGGTGGGGCGGGAGGGCGCGGCCGACGGAGAGGATCTCGGGGTGGACGTGCGCGGGCAGGGATGTCTCCTCTCGCTCTCCCCGAGGGATGGCGCGTCGCGCCCCCTCGCGCAAGGACACCCGGGCCTCGGCGCGCGCGAAGCCCCAAGCGGGGGGCGTGGCGCGCCTCTCGATCGATCCAGGGCACGTTCGCTGTTCCCCCGAGCCCGTGGAGGGATCGTCCGCGCGCCCGTGTCGTCGTTCACGATGAGGTGGTTCGCCCGAGCCTGTCGAAGGGCGAACGGATCCTTCTCCGGATCAGGGCGAGCGATCAGGGCCCTCGGCGCCGCCGCGGCCCCATCGCCGCGTGGACCTTCGCCGGGATGCGGAAGACGTCGTCGAGCACGCGGTGATCTCGCAGGCCGAGCGCCTCGCGCTGGATGACGAGGTACCAGAGCCGCTCGGAGGCGAAGGCGAGCGCGTCGTCGCGCAGGGCACGGGCCTTCGCGGAGGGGGCGGCCGCGAGGCGGGCCTCCGCCACCGCGAGCTCCCCGAGCGCCGGCTCGAGCCGCTCTCCGGAGCGGGCGATCGCCGAGGCCCGCTCTGCTCGGAGCTCCGCCTTCACCGACTCGTGCGCCGCGCCCGGACGGGTCATGCTCGGATCCTACCGGGACGGACGGCGAGGGTCAGGCCGCCGCGTCCGAGAAGCCCCGGCCCGTTCCTTGCCCTGCCGTGCGGCGTGGAACGCGCCGACGCGCCGGTCGAGGTCTGGGAGCGCCGCCACGGCGCGGTCTGCGCGCCGCTCTCCGGCTACGTCCGGCGGGAACCCGAGAAGACCGTCCTCCACGCGGTCGTCCGCGAGCGGCTCGAGCCCTTCCTCGCCGCCGCGCGGGAGCGGAGCCCCTCCGGCCGGGGGCTCCCCGCCCACGTCGAGCGCGACCTCCGCGCCTATCTCGACTGCGGGATCCTGGCGCGCGGGTTCGCCCGGGTCCGCTGTCCCGACTGCGCTTTCGAGCGGCTCGTCGCCTTCAGCTGCCGGGCCCGCTCCTGCCCCTCCTGCAACGCGCGGCGGATGGAGGACGCCGCCGACCACCTCGTCCACGACGTCTTCCCGAAGGTCCCCGTACGGCAGTGGGTCCTCTCGTTCCCGCGGCGGCTCCGCTTCCTCGCGGCGCGGGACCCCCGGGTCGCCTCCCGCCTCCTCGACCTCTTCACGAGGACCCTCTTCGCCTGGCAGCGGCGACGGGCACGTGGGCTCGGAATCGGAGCGGACGATCCGCGGACCGGCGGCTGTACCGCGGTCCAGCGGTTCGGCGGGGCGGTGAACCTGAACGTCCACTTCCACACGCTCGTCCCCGACGGCGTATTCGAGGTCCCGGAGGAGGGGGCGGCGAGGTTCGTCCCCCTCCCGGCACCGACCGGCGAGGAGGTGGAGAAGGTGCTCGCTGCGGTCATCCGGAAGGTGGCGCGGGCGGGACTGCCCGCCGGCGAGGACGACGGCTGGGCCGGGGCGGAGGACGACGCCCTCGCGGCGCTCCAGGCGGCGGAGGTGGACCGGCGGCTCCGGTTCCCCGACCCGTTCGAGCACGCGCGGCGGTCTGCCCACCTCGACGGCTGCTCGCTCCACGCCGGGGTCCGGATCCACGAGAACGACCGGGAGGGGCTGGAGCGGCTCTTCCGGTACGCCTTCCGGCCGCCGCTCGCGCTGCACCGGCTCTCGTGGGGTCCGGACGGGCGGGTCGTCTACCGGATGAAGCGGCCGCGGGGAGGGTCTCTCTTCCTGGTGCTCACGCCGGACGAGCTCCTCGCCAAGCTCGCGACGCTCGTCCCGCCGCCGCGGACCCACGCGCTCCGGTACCATGGAGTGTTCGCTCCGAACTCCCGGCACCGGTCGAGGGTGGTGCCGGGGCGGGCGGGGGCGGCGGAGACCACCGGGGACCGCGCCGCGCCGCGGGAGACCGCCCCTCCCGTCTCCCCCCCCGCCCCGCCGTCGGAACTCGCGCCGCCCTCGGCCGGCCGAGCCTCTCCGCCGGGGAGCTTCGCGCTCGAGCCACCACCGCCCGTGCCGGGGCGGCCGACGCCCCGCACCCGGGTCCCGTGGGCGGAGCTCATGAAGAAGGTGTTCGCGGTGGACGTGCTCGAGTGCCCGAAGTGCAGCGGCCGGCTCGAGGTCGTCGCCTACATCGCGGAGGCGGCGGTGGCGAAGCGGATCCTGGACCACCTCGGGATGGACTCGCAGGCGCCGCCGATCGCGCGGGCCCGGGGGCCGGAGGCGG
>JBBIPT010000309.1:0-4223 GCA_037442705.1 Anaeromyxobacter sp. | reverse complement strand
GCCCGGCCTCGGCGAGGTCCTCGAGGCTCGGGGCCGTGCCGCGGACCGCCGGGGCGGCGCCCACCGGCCGGGCGGGGCCCGTGTCGGCGCGCGCGACGAAGGGGCCGTGGCGCAGCGGCCGGGGCTCGCCGCTCGTGGGATCCACGATCGGGATCTTCAGGCGGAAGCGGGGCCGCTCGTCGAGGAAGGCGAGGGCGGAAGGGGCCTCCTCCGGCTCGGGCGCGGGAGCGCCCGGGATCGCCACGGGCGCGGGCTCCTTCTTGCGGGAGGGGCCGAACCCGAAGCCGAGGCTCGCCCGCCAGCCCTCCTCCTCGGGGAGGTAGTTGAAGCCGAGGGCCACGCCCACCGTGGGGGAGAGGCGCCAGCGCAGCGCGCCGCCGTAGTTCGCGCCCCGGGGGCCGCCGAGCCCCTCGAGGACGAGCTCGGCGCCGCTGCGGTGGACGACGGAGATCGCGCCGCCGTAGGTCACGCCGGTCTCCTCCCCCATCTCGCCGCCGGCGAAGGCGGCGAACCGGATGCGCCCGGCGGGGGCGGTGGAGACGATGAGGCGGCTCCCGAAGACCTCGCCCGAGTTGAAGCGGTCCGCCGTCGCGTCGATCGCGACCCCGGGCACCGCGCGCCCGGCCTGGAGGAGCTGGAGCTTCAGGGCGCCGCCGAAGAGGACGCGCGAGGGCCGCGGGTCGCCCGGCTGCCCCCATTCGCGCATCGTGAGGCCGACCTCCACGCGGGAGAGGAGCCCCCCGACGACGTAGATCGGGAAGGGGCCGAAGTCGGGCTCGCCCGTGGCCGGGCGGTCGAAGCGGAGCTCGGCGCCGAGCAGCCCTCGCCCGACGGGGATCACCTCGGCGTCCGGCACGTCCAGCATCCCCGACTCGCCGGATCGCGCGGGGAAGAGCTGGGCCGCCGCCGGGGAGGCCGCGAGCAGGAGGGCGAGCGCGAGCGAGCGCCGTCTCATCGCGGCGCCCGGTTGACTGGATCGGGGCGGTTCCGCCGCCGCCATGAGGCGAGGTCCGGCGCCTTCGGCGCCTCTGCGCGGGGGGAGAGACTCTCCCCCCGCGGCCCCCCCATCGCGGGCGTCATCGCGACTGAGCACCGCCATCACTCGGTCACCTCGCGGCCGGGGGCGCCCGCGGCGGGGGAGGCCACGGAGGCGGGGCGCTGCGGCGGGCGGGTGAGCCCGAACTGGCTGAGGGTCCGCTCGACGCTCCGGGTGCTCACCGGGTGGCCGAGCCGCCCGAGCTCCTGGGCGATCGCCGCCGCGCTCCGGTCCGGGTGGCGCAGCCGGGTCGTCACCACGTAGCGGACCACCTCGATCGGGCGGCGCCAGGGGCTGCGGGGCCCGGGCGGGCGGGCGAGGAGCCCCTCGAGCCCCTGCTCGCGGAAGCGGCGGAGCTTCTCGTAGTACGTGCTCCTCGACCGGCCGTACTGGCGGAGGACGTCCTCGAGGTCGCGCCCGCTCGTCTCGCCGTCGATGAGCATCACGAGGTCCACGACCGCCTCGTCGTCCGGGCGGAGGGGGAGGGTACCGCCCGGCCCCTTGATCTCGTGGGAGGACGGGCGCTTCATCGCGCCTCCCGGTCGAGGGCGGCGACGGCCGCGGAGTCCACGGTCACGCGGGCCGACGCGCGGAGCGCGGAGACGCGCGCCTTCACGGCGGGATCGGCGAGGCCGGCCGGACGCCCCGCGATCTTCGCGGCGAGCGCGCCGGCGAGGAGGTTCCGCTCCACGGCCGGCAGGATCGCGACGACCTCCGGCGAGCGGTCGAGCCCCTTCCCGAGCGCCTCGTCCTCGAGGAGCCGCCGCTCCACCTCTTCCCAGGCGAACCCGATCCGGGCCGCGCCCGCCCCGTGCGTCCGGGCCGCCGTCCCGAGCCTGGACACCCTCCCGTGGACGGCCGCCCAAGGGATCGGCCTCCCGTTCACGACGGCGATCGGGTGCGCCAGCTCCTTCTCGGACGGAGCGGCGCCCACCCTCCGGACGAACTCCTCGTCGAGCTTCACCCCCGAGCGGCGCTTCAGCTGCTCGGTGACGTGGTCCTTCGCCATCGCACGCGCCCGCTCCAGGGCGAACGCGGCGATCGCGGCGCGGCGGGCGGGGAAGCCGGCCTCGTCGGCGATCTGGCGCTCCACGACCCGGGCGACGGCCCAGCCGAGCCGGAGCTGGACGGGGCCGACGAGGTCTCCCGGCTTCGCCCGGAAGACCGCCTCGGCGAGCGGGGCGTCGAGGGCGGCCCGGGAGACGAGCCCCGTGTCGCCGCCGCGTGCCGCGAGGTTGGGATCGACGGACCGCCGGGCCTCCGCCGCGGCGTCGGCGCCCTTGCGGAGCCGCTCGAGGACGTCGCGCGCCTCCTGCTCCGAGGCGACCTTCACGAGGACGAGCCGGGCGGAGTCCGAGGTCTGGTGGAACAGCTCGAGGAGCCGGGCCTCCGTGGGCTCGGGCGCCATCCGGGCGACGAGGGCCTCGACCGCGAGCCGGCGCCGCTCCGCCTCGACCGCCTCGACGACCGGCGGGTCCCCGTCGAGCCCCTGCCGCCGCGCCTCCGCCGCGAGGAGCGCCTCGTCCACGAGGTCGGAGACGGCCGCGGAGGGGACCTGGTGCCGGCGGTTCGCGCGGAGGACGCGGATCCGCTCGGTCACGTCGGCCCGGGTGATCTCCACGGAGTCCACGCGCGCGAGCGGCTTGCCGCCGTTCGCCGGGGCGCCCACGAGCGCCAGGAGGAGGAAGGTCGCGATCACGCGGGCTCCTCGCTATCGCCCCGGGGGCTCGCCGGAGCCCGAGCCGGCTCCGGCTCCCGAGCCCGCGCCGCCGCTGCCGGCGCCACCGGCTCCGCCCGCGCCCGACCCGCCGCCCGTGCCGGTGTTCCCGGGGCGCCTCGCCTTCTGGATGACCCTCTTCAACTCGGGGTTCTTGCCGGACTTGTCCCCGTGGCACCAGTCGCAGGACTCCATCGTCTGGTTCCCGTAGTAGAAGAGGTTCGGGCTGTTCGAGCCGTGGGGGTTGTGGCAGCTCGCGCAGCTGAAGGCGCGCCCCTCGCGCTTCGGGTCGTTGAGGTCGCCCCCGACGACGTGCCCGCGCGGAACCATCGGCGTCACGTGCCGGCCGTCCTGCTGCTCGGCGTGGCAGCCCGTGCAGAGGGCGTTCACCTTCTTCGCGAGGACCGCCCCGTGCCCGGTCCCGTGCGGATCGTGGCAGCCGGTGCAGCCGTACCGCTCGAGCGCGGCGTGCTTCACCTTCCCCCCGTCCACCGGCTTGTGACACTTGTAGCAGGCGGCCTTCCCCTCGCCGACCTTCAGCGCCCAGCGGTTCTGCGAGCCGTGCGGATCGTGGCACTGGTCGCAGCCCTTCGTCACCGGGGCGTGGACGAACTTGCGGCCCGTCACGTCGTCCTGGTGGCAGATGAAGCAGGTCTCCTGGATCGTCGGCTTCGCGACGAGCTTCTCCTGGTCCGAGGAGTGGGGATCGTGGCAGACGGCGCAGTCGCCCACGACGACCGCGCTGTGCGGGTACTTGTACTTGTCCTTCCGCTCGTGGCAGCCGTAGCAGAGGTCCACCGCGTTCTTCTTCAGGAGCTTCAGGTTGTCCGAGGAGTGGCCGCCGTCGTGGCAGCCGAGGCAGTCGGTCCGCTTGAAGGCGGCGTGGACCACCTTCTTGCCGAGGTCGATCCGGTAGCCCGGCCCCGGCGTCCCCTTTCCGGTGGGCGCCTTCGCGTCGTGGCACTTCTGGCAGAAGGCGCTCCCGCTCTCCGCCTTCACGTTGTTCGGGAGGTTCCCGCCGTGCGCGTCGTGGCAGTCGAGGCAGCGCCCCTCGGCGACCGGGGCGTGCTTCACGGCCTTCGTGAGGAGCGGCTCCGCCTCGTGGCAGTCGAAGCAGACCTGCTCGCGCGAGACGGTGGTGAGCCCGGCGAAGTTGGAGGAGTGGGCGGCGTGGCAGGAGAGGCAGCTCCCCTGGCGGATCACGGTGTGGACCGACTTCTGCTGGTCCTTGCGGGCGTGGCAGCCGTAGCAGAGCTCGGGCTCGGTCCGGACGAGCGTCCACTTGGACGCGGTGCGGGCGCGGCACTTCCCGGCCTCGGCGGTGATCGGCCGGTGGCAGGAGGTGCAGTCGTGCTTCGCCATGGCTCCGTGGACGACGCGCCCCTGGGTGAGCGTGGCGTGGCAGCCGCCGCAGCTCTCGGCCGCGGGACCCGCCGTGGCCGGCCGGGGCTGGAGCGAGGTCCCGGGGGG
>JBBIPT010000308.1:0-4224 GCA_037442705.1 Anaeromyxobacter sp. | reverse complement strand
CCGAGCGCGAGGACGCCCGGCCGGAGCGGGCGCGCCTCCCCGCCCGGCTCGCCGTGGAAGTAGCCGACGAGGTTCGGGGCGCGGCCGAGCTTCGCCATCACCGGCGTGCAGGCGTCCACGCACTCGGCGCAGGCGATGCACTCCATCTGGAGCCCCTCGCGGATGTCGATGCCGGTCGGGCAGACCCGGACGCAGGCGAGGCAGTCCACGCAGTCCGCGCCCCGCCGGGCGTCGTAGGCGACGACGAGGGTGGAGCGGTCGAAGAGGGCGCCCTGGAGCTTCGCGTAGGGGCAGGCCGTGGCGCAGAAGGTCGCGCGCAGGAAGGCGAGATCGAGGAAGAGGATCGCGTAGAGGACCAGCCAAGAGCCACCGATCCACGGGCCGAGCGTCCCCGCGGCGAGGCGCGCGAAGAACTCCCACGGGGAGACGAAGTACCAGACGAGGCTCGCCGCAACGACCGCCGACACGAGGGCGACGATCGCGAAACCGATCGGCCGGCGCCACCTCCGCTTCTTCCGCCGGCGGTCCGGCTCCACGAGCCGGGTGAGGTCGCCGAGGACGGTCTGGGGGCAGGACCAGCCGCACCAGACCCGACCCCAGAGGAGCGTGACGAGGAGGAAGGCGAAGGTGGCGAGGAGGGTCGCCGCGAGGACGACGAACGCCTCGTCGATGGAGTAGGAGGCGCCGAAGGCGTGGAGCCGGCCGGCCGGCACGTCGAGGCGGAGCGCGCTCTCGCCGCCCACCTTCACGAAGGGCAGCCCGAGCCAGACGAGACCCTGGGCCGCCCCCGCGATCCGGCGCCAGAAGAGGAAGCGCCGCCTGATCCTAATCGTCATCGAGCATCTTGTACTTCGGCCCCTCGACCCGGTCCTTCCGTCCCCGCCGGTAGTAGTGGACCGCGATCAGGGCGAGCGCGACGCAGAGGGTCGCGCCGAAGACGAGGTAGGCGAGCTCGGTCGACATCGTCGTCTACGCCGCCTTCTTCTTCCGCTGGCCGGCCCAGATCAGGATCGCCGCGACGGCGGGGATCACGGTGAAGGCGATCGTGGCGAGGAGGTTCGTCCCCGCCGCCGCCCCGCCGCCCTCGACGTCCTGGGACTGCGACCAGCCGCCGAGCGCGGGAGAGTACGCGTAGAGGTAGTAGGCCCCCCAGACGATGAGCCCCCAGAAGAGGAGGAGCCATCCCACCGGGAGCTTCCTCGCCGTCTCCTTCGCCTCCATCGCCTCGATGTCGTCGGTGTCGAACGGGTTCTCGCCCGCCATGGCTCCCTCCCTCATTCCTTCGCGGCCGGCTTCGCGGCCGCCTTCTGGTCCCTGAGCCACGCGACGATCGCCCAGATGTCGTCGTCCGAGAGGTCGGCCCCGTAGGCCTGCATGCCGCCTTCGGGGACGCCAGGCCGGTCGAGGGCCGGCTTCAGGTCGCTGCCGCCCTTGATCATCGCGAAGTAGGCCGCGTCCGGCATGTCCCCCGCGACGCCGAGGAACTCGTCGTCGAGGAGGCCCGGAGCGACGAACTCCTGACCCCGGGCGTCGTCCCCGTGGCAGGCGCCGCACGCGTTCCCCTCCCAGAGCTCCTTGCCGCGGACGAGGGCGGCGGCCTCCTGGCCGCGCGGGTTCGGCTCGGCGAGGTCCACGTCGATCCCGCCCGGCGCGCCCCGGTTCACGGCCTTCCCGAGCGAGAGCATGTAGGCCACGAGGCCGTCCATCGCCGTCTTCCCCTCGACCGCCTTCGCGGCCGCCGCGATCTCCGCGTCCGTGCCGTACGGGACGCCGAGCCTCCGGAGCGCCCGCATGTTCGCGGCGAGCTGGGCGCCGTCGATCATCTCCGCCTCGAGGAAGGCGTAGGAGGGCATGTTCGACTTCGCCACGACCGCCTGGGGGTCCTTGAAGTGGGCGACGTGCCAGGCGGCGGAGGGCTTGATCCACCCCTCGAAGGCGAGGTCGGGGCCGGTCCGCTTCGACCCCCAGAGGAACGGGTGATCGTAGGCGAACTCGCCCGCGAGCGAGTACCGCGCGGTCGGCTCCTGGGCCCGGTTGCCCTTGTAGCGGACCACCTCGCTCTTCAGGGGGCGGACGGTCTGCGTGTGGCAGTTCACGCAGCCCTCGCGCTGGTAGACGTCGCGCCCGGCGAGCTCGAGGGCGGAGAGCGGCCTGAGCCCCTCCACCTTGGGGTGGAAGTCGGGGCGCACGAGCGGATAGGCCATCGTGACGATCGTGCCGACGAGGATGGCGATCGTCGCCATCACCGAGAACGGGAACACCTTCGAGTAGATCCTTCCGGCCATGGTCGTCCCCCTCCCCTACGCCCCGGCCCCGGCCGGCGCGGGCGCCGCGCCGCCCGCGGTCTCGAGCGCCCGGCCCTTCCGGATGGTCATGAGCACGTTGTAGACGAAGAAGAGCATCCCGGCGGTGAAGATGATCCCGGCGAGGGTGCGGGTGTGCCAGTACGGGTAGTTCCCCACCACCGTGTCCATGAAGTTCCGGTAGACGAGGTTCCCGTCGGCGTCGGCGGCCTTCCACATCCAGCCCTGCCGGATCCCGGTGATCCACATCGTGACCGAGAAGAGGAGCTGCCCGACGAGGACGAGCCAGAAGTGGACGTTCGCGATCTTCACCGAGTGGATCTCGGTCCCGTAGATCTTCGGGATCACGTAGTAGATGGACGCCGTCACGACCATCGTGACCCAGCCCATCGTGCCCATGTGGACGTGGCCGGGGACCCAGTCGGTGTAGTGGATGAGCTGCGAGACGACGCGGAGGGCCTGCGTGGGGCCCTGCACGGTCTGGAGCCCGTAGAAGGTGATCCCGAGGATCCAGAACTTCGTGAGGTAGCCCGTGCGCATCTTCGTCCAGTCCTGGCCGACCGTGTAGTAGCCGTTCACGACCGAGCCCCAGGACGGCGCGATGAGGAAGAGGGTGAAGACGATCCCGAGCGTCTGGAGCCAGTCCGGGACCGGCGTGTAGACGAGGTGGTGCGCGCCGGTCCAGAGGTAGGCGAAGACGAGCGACCAGAAGGAGACGATGGAGAGCCGGTGGCTGAAGATCGGCAGCCCCGTCGACTTCGGGAGGAAGTAGTAGAACATCGCGAGGATCGGCGTCGTGAAGACGAAGCCGACCGCGTTGTGCCCGTACCACCACTGCACGTTGGCCGAGTTCACGCCGGCGAAGAGGTGGTAGCTCTTCGTCAGCGAGGAGGGCATCGCGAGGTTGTTCACGACGTAGAGGACGGCGACGGCGATGACGGTCGCGATCACGTACCAGAGCGACACGTACATCTGCTCTTCCTTCCGCCTCGCGATCGTCCCGAAGACGTTCACCGCGAACATCACCCACAGGACGACGATCGCGATGTCGAGGGGCCACTCGAGCTCGGCGTACTCGTTCGTCTGTGTGTGGCCCATCGCGAGCGAGATCGCGGCGAGGGCGATCCCCACGTTGAAGAGCCAGAGCTGGACGCGGGCGAGCTTCGGGAAGAGGAGCGGCCGCTTCGAGAGCCGCATCACGATGTAGTAGCTGAGCCCGAAGATCGCCCCGACCCCGAGCCCGAAGGCGAGCCCGTTCGTGTGGATGGGGCGGAGCCGTCCGTAGGTGAGGTAGGGGGCGAAGTTCGCCGCGGGCGCCCAGAGCTGCACGGAGATGAGGAGCCCGACGAGGATCCCCACGACCCCCCAGAAGATCGCCGAGAGGATGAACCCCTGGACGGTCTGGTGGTCGTACCGATAGTCGTTCATTCGCTGGTCCCCTCGTGGGTTGATCGGGCGCAAAGAATACCCAACCCGGAGTTCCCGGGTGGAGTCCCCTGCCGGGGCGTAAACGTCCGTAGGGATGCGCTGTTTTTGCGTTTTCTGGTGGACCTGCGGCGGCTCGCCGCAGCCCCCCGCTAGGAGCCCGTAGGGCGTTGGGCCCCCGCTTCGCGCTGGCGCGCTAGGCGGGGGCCTGGTCGGGCGGCAGCGGCTGCCGTTCGGGTGCGGTCACGGATGCGGTAGCGGCTGCCGTTCCGGGCCCGGTTGCGGTTGCCGTTCCGGCTGCGGTTGCCGTTCCGGTTGCGGCTGCGGCTGCGGCTGCGAGCGCGGCCACTCCGCCCGCGACTCCTTTCGGGTGGGGTCTGCCGGAACGGCGCACGCCCCGCGCCAGCCTCCATGCCATCCCCGCCGTCCACGAGGGCTGTCACGGGGCCTGCGCCGGGGAGGGGCAAACCCCACCCGAAAGGAGCCGCCCCGTGCA
>JBBIPT010000307.1:0-4236 GCA_037442705.1 Anaeromyxobacter sp. | reverse complement strand
CCCGCTGCGCTCGATCGCCGGCGCCATGCGCAGCATGAAGCGGCTGCCGGCGGGTGGAAAGAACAGACCTCCGCTCCAGGCGATAGGCGTCAGCAGGGCGTCGGTGAGCTGGGTCTCGGCGACGTTTCGCCCGCCCAGGGCGAGGAGCGCGAGCCCCTGCCGGCAGGCGGCGTCCGCGGCGAGGAGGGGCTGGTCCCCCGAGGCCGCCGTGCGCGCGGCGCGGCCGTAGAGCGCGGCCGCGGTCCGCGGATCGTCGTACCGCCGGGCCGTCTCCCCCGCCATCCGCTCGGTGACGGCCATCTGCTCGGCGGGCGGCGGCGCCCTCCCGGCGCAGCCGGCGGCCGCGGCCAGGGCGACGACGAGGAGGAGCGGGAGCGGCATGGGGATCACGGCCGCCCCTCCGCCCCGGCGTGCGGTCCGGCCGCGAGATCGAGATCGAGGACCGCCGGGGGGACCGGGCGCCCGGGCTCCGGCACCGCCCCCCGCAGGAGCCAGTGGTGGTTCAGGAGGTCGAGCGCGCGGTTCGACTGGGCCACGAGGAGCTGGACCTCCCCGAGGAGCTCCTCCACCTCCGACGACCGCCCCCGCGCCACCCTGGCGAGCTCCTCGGCCCGCTCCGCGACCCGGGCGCTCGCCGCCAGGAGCGCGTCGATCTTCGACCAGCTCCGGTGGAGATCCTCGAGGAGCGCGGTCACGGCGTCGTGGAGGGCCGGGTCGGTGAGGGCCTTCCCCGCCGAGCCTCCGCCGGTGCGCACCGCCCTCAGGAGCTCCTCCAGCTCCCCGAGCGAGCGGGCGGCGTTCGACACGAGCTTCTCCCGCTCCACCGCGACGGCGAGCCGGTCGAGCGACCGGACGAGCCGGTCGGCGTTCTCCGCCGTGCGCGCCCGCTGCACCTCCCCGAGGATCGCGTCGGCCTTCGCGAGGATCGCCTCCGTCCGCTCCATGATGGCCGGCACCTGGTCGCGGACCCTGTCCACGGTCTCCCGCGCCTTGTCCGCCGGGTCCCCCTCCGCCGTGCCCTCGAGGACCGCCCCCTCCGCGAGCGGGCGCTGCGATCCGCCCGGGTCGAGGGCGATGCCGAGATCGCCTACGAACCCGGCGATCGGCACCTTGAGCTGCGCGCGGGCGTCCTCGCGGAGCGTCTCCCGGGCCTCGGCGGAGATCGCGAGGCGCGCGCGGATGAGGCCGCCCCCGCGCGCCGCCGACACGACGCTCCCCACCGGATCGCCCGCGAGCCGGACCGGCACCCCGGGCCGCAGGACCGAGGCCTGCGAGGCGGGGAAGGTGACCTCGAGCTCCGCCTGCCGCTCGAACCACCGGCGGCCGTGGCCGACGACGACGACGCCCGCGACGAGGAGGGCGAGGACCGCGAGGTTGAAGACGCCGACGATCGTGCGGACGTGTCGGAGGGGGGCGGGTCGGCTCATGCTCGGATCACCGGGAGGTTCAGGGTCGCGCCCCGGAGAGGGCCCGCGACGGCGTGGCGCTGTGCGGCGACGAGGAGCGCGCGGGAGGAGCCCTCCGCCGCCCATGCGGCGAGGGCCGCGAGGAGCTCCGCCTCGTCCGACTCCTCCATGTCGTCCACCGGATCGGCGAGGACGAGGACCTCGGGGTCGAGGAGCACGGCGCGCGCGAGGGCGACCCGGCGGCGGACGGCGAGGGGCGCCTCCTCCGGGCGGACGTCGGGCGCCTCCGCGAGGCCGAACCGGGCCAGGGCGGACCGGACCCTCCCCTCCGCTTCCGCGCAGGCCGCGCGCCGGTGGAAGGCGAGGGGGAGGAGGAGGTTCTCCCGCAGGGTGAGGTTCGCGAGGAGCGCGCCGCGCCGGGGGAGCCAGCCGGCCCGCGCGAGGAGCGCGCACGCCTCGCGGCGCCCGAGCGCCGCGACCTCGGCCCCGAGGAGCCTCGCGGAGCCGGACTCCGGGAGGTCGACCCCCACGATCGCGCGGAGCACCGCCTCCCCGGCGTCGGCCGGACCGACGAGCACGACCCGCTCGCCCGCCCGGACCCGGAGGTCGAGCCCCCGCACGCGGAGGGAGCCGTCGCGCGCCGCGATCCCGAGCGACCCGGTCTCGACGAGGACGGTGCTCACGTGAGGTAGACGAGGGCCGAGACGGCCGCGTTCCAGACGAAGACGAGGGTGAACGATCGCACCACCGCCGCCGTCGCCGCGGGCGGGATCCGGGTCGTGCTCCGGGCGGCGCGGAGCCCCTCCGTGCAGGCGATGGCCGCGACGGCCATCCCCGGCACCACCGTCTTCGCGAGGAGCGCGAGGGGGTCCGAGGGGCGGAGCGCCGCGGCGACGAGCCCTGCGAGCGCCCGCGGGGTGGGCCCGCCGAGGAGCGGGGAGAGGACCGCGCTCGCCCCGAGCGAGACGGCGAGGAAGACGACGGTGAGCCCGAGGAGCGAGATCGCCGTCCCGAGGACGCGCGGCACGACGAGGTAGTCGAGCGGGTCGATCCCCATCCCCGAGAGCGCGTCCACCTCCCCCTCCACCCGCATCGTCGCGAGCTCCGCGGCCATCGCCGTGCCGCTGCGGGCGATGACGATCGTCGCCGCGGTGACGGGGGCGAGCTCGCGCACGAGGGCGGCGACGAGGATCGTCCCGAGGACGTTGCCGCCGGCCGCCGCCGAGTAGGGCGACTGGGCGGCGACCGCGAGGGCGACGAGGAAGGCGAGGAGGGCGGTGAAGGGCACCGCCGTGACGGCCGTGAAGTAGACCTGCCGCCAGAGCACCTCCCGGACGACGGGCCGGAGCCGCCCGGCCGACGCGCCCACCGCGAGGATCGCCTCCCCCGCGATCGCCGCGACGGTCGTCACGTAGGCGGCGAGGTCGGTGAGCGGGTCGCCCGCCGCGCGCAGGAAGGCTGTGAGGGATCTCGCCATGGGCACCCCGCCCCTCGCCGTGGCGCCGCGGGGCCTCGAGAGAAGACCACGTTTCCCGCCCGGGCGTCATGCCGTCCCCGTGGGACCCCCGGCCCGCCGGTCGCGCTCCCCACCGCGGCCCCGCCCGTGGTACTCGACCCCACATGAAGCTGAAGCAGCGGCCGGAGGACTTCGAGGTCAGCGAGTCCTGGCGCTTCGACGAGAGCCCGCGGGGCGGGCACTTCGTCTACCTCATGGACAAGCAGAAGCTCTCCACCTTCGAGGCGGTGGACCGGATCTGCGCCCGGTTCAAGATCCCCAGGGCCGCGGTGAGCTACTGCGGTCTCAAGGACAAGCAGGGCCGGACGACGCAGCTCGTCGCGATCCGGGGGCGCCAGGTGGAGCTCCAGGACGCCGACCTCCGGCTGAAGCCGCTCGGGCGGACCGCCGCGCCGCTCTCGGCCGCGAACACGACCTCGAACCGGTTCGCCGTCACGGTCCGGGACCTCTCCGCCGAGGACGTCGCCCGCCTGCCGGCCTCCGTCGCCGAGGTCCGCCGCCTCGGCGTGGTGAACTACTTCGACTCGCAGCGGTTCGGCTCCCTGAAGCACGGGCAGGGGTTCGTCGTGAAGGACCTCATGCGCGGCGACTTCGAGGCGGCCCTCCGGAACGTCCTCGCCCGCCCCTCCGAGCTCGACCGGTCGGACGACGCGCGGGTGAAGGGCTTCTGGAAGGAGCACTGGGGGGAGTGGGATCGGCGCAACCCCTACCCCGGCGCGGAGCGCTACCAGGCCGTCGTCCGCTGGCTCCGCAACCACCCGTCGGACTTCCGCGGCGCGCTCCTCCGGACCGAGCCGCGCTGGCGGGCCCTCCAGGTCTTCGCCTACCAGAGCTGGCTCTGGAACGAGGGGGTGAAGCAGTTCCTGCGCGACGCCGTCGGGATCCGGCGGCTCACCGCCATCCGCTACCAGGCCGGGTCCCTCCTCTTCCCCCGCGAGCTCGACGCGGATCAGGCGCGGCTCCTGCGCGAAGGGACCTTCCCGCTGCTCGCGCCGTCCACGGTCTTCGCCGACCCGCGGATCGAGCGCGCGGCGCTCTCCGTCCTCGCCCGCGAGGACATGAAGCTCGCGGACCTGTCGGTCCCGGGGACGCCCGAGATCCACTTCGACCCGGAGGAGCGGCCGCTCGTCGGGTTCCCGGGCCGGCTCGCCCTCGGCGAGGCGCGCCCCGACGAGCTGAACCGCGGCCGGCTGCGCGTGAACGTCGCCTTCACCCTCCCCCCCGGCGCCTACGCGACCCTCGTCGTGAAGCGGCTCTTCCACTGGACGCTCGAGCCCCGCCGCGAGGCGGACGCGCGGGGCCGCCGGCGGCACC
>JBBIPT010000306.1:0-4242 GCA_037442705.1 Anaeromyxobacter sp. | reverse complement strand
GCCCCCGGGCCCGGGCCGGCGGGAGACCGCTGGCGCGCGGCGGTCGAGGAGATCGGCAAGGAGCTCCCGCGGGTCGCCCCGGCGCTGAAGGAGGCGGAGGTCCTCTCGATGGCCGAGGGAGCGATCGCCGTCCGGCTCCCCACCGGGATCCTCGCGGAGACGGTGGAGCGCCGGCGCGCGGAGATCGAGCCGATCCTGGGGCGGTTCCTCGGGCGGCCGACGGCGCTCTCGGTGCGGACGGGCCCCCCGGCGGCCGCCGGCGAGGCCGCGCCGCCGGCGCAGACGATCGCCCAGACCGAGGCGGCGGAGAAGCACGCGCGATCGGCGCGCCTCCGCGAGACGGCGCGCGGCCACCCGAACGTCCAGGGCGCCGCCCGCATCCTCGACGGCGGCGTCCAGGGCGTCGAGGAGCTATAGTGCCGCGACCCAGGCATGATGCCTACTGCGAACGCCGATCCTCTCGCTGCGGCGGGCGGCCTCGTCGGTGCGCTGCTCGACGTAGCGCTGCTACGCCTCCGCTGCTCCCTCCTCGGGCGCCCGCCTCGCGTCGGTCTCGGCGCTCTCGTCACGTCACCATGCCTGAGTCGAGGCACTAGACCTTGGCGGTCGCCGATCCCATCGCCCGCCTCGTGAGGGAGCTCGCGAAGCTCCCCGGCATCGGCGAGAAGAGCGCCCAGCGGCTCGCGTTCCACGTCCTCGAGGCGGGTCCGGGGTACGCGGCCGACCTCGCGGCCGCCATCACCGGGGTCGTCCGGGACGTGCGGCTCTGCTCCACCTGCCAGACGCTCACCGAGTCGGACCCGTGCTCCCTCTGCGCGGACGACCGGCGCGACGCGCGGACGCTCTGCGTCGTGGAGGGGGTCCCGGATCTCCTCGCCATCGAGCGGACGCGCGAGTTCCGAGGCCGCTACCACGTCCTCCACGGCGCCCTCTCCCCGCTCGACGGGGTCGGCCCCGGGGACCTCAAGATCCGCGAGCTCCTCCTCCGGCTCGAGCGGGAGCCGGCCGAGGAGGTCGTCGTCGCGACGAACCCCGACGTGGAGGGAGAGGCGACCGCCCTCTACCTCACGAAGCTGCTGAAGCCGATGGGGATCAAGGTCACGCGCATCGCACAAGGTGTTCCCATGGGCGGCGACCTCGAATACGCTGACCAGGTGACGCTGGCGCGAGCCCTCGCCGGCCGACGGGAGCTATGAACGCGACGACGAAGGCGGGGAGCGTCCTCGTCCTTGCCGCAACGACGACGCTCGCCGGCTGCGCCTCGCTGCGCTACGAGCGCATGGCGCCGCCCGCGGGCGCGACCGCGCTCGGCCTCGAGTTCGGCGCCGGCCGCGAGGCGGCCGAGGCCGCGCTCGCGAAGGCCCGCATCCCCTTTCGCGCCTCGCCGGACGATCCGGACGCGCTCCTCGCGGACCGCTGCCCCGTGGCGCCGGTCGGGGCGCCCTGCCGCGTCCTCTTCGGACCCCTCGGCCTCTTCGCCGTCCAGATCGACGTCCCCGTCGCCGAGCTAAGGGCGCTGGAGGGGTCCGTGGCGAGGGCGCTCGGCCCGCCGGAGCGCACCGGGGATCTCGCACAAGCGGTGGAGGGGCTCCCGGCCCTCGCCTCCGTCTGGCACCCCGACGGCTGGACGGTGACCGTCTCGCGCACCTCCGCCGGACCGGGCGCCGGCGCCCCCGTCGCTTCGCTGCGGGTGGAGCGTGACGCCTCCGCGCCGCCGGTCGTCGCCGGCGTCCCGCTCGGCCGCCTCCGCCCGGACGTGGAGGTGGCGCTGGAGCGGCAGGGCGCGACCCTCGTCCAGCGCGACGGCACGTCCTCCACGTACCTCGGCTGTCCCCAGGGCTCGGGCGAGGCGGTCTCCTGCGTCGTGCTGTTCCGCGACGGGCGCGCGGCGGTGGTCACGGAGGTCCGGCCGTCGGCGGGCGACGACCGGGCGGCCCTCGCGGAGTGGAGGGTCCTCGCGAAGCGGTACGAACGGGACATCGGGCGGGCCCCGCACACCGCCTGCCCCGACGACGGGCCGGACCGGGTGACGGGCGGCTGCACCGCGACCTGGGCGTCGGATCGGCTCGTCGTCGTCGTCGGCGCGCACCGCAACGCGGGGGCGAGCCACCGCGGTACGATATCGGTCTACACCGCGTTCACCTATCCTCCACTCGCGGCGCGAGGCGAAGAGGGAGAAGCCCGCTGAGGCCGGGGGCCGCGGGATTGAAAGCGGTGCGTTTCCCTGGTATTCGGCGGTGTCTCGGGGAGAGCTAGGCGCTCATGAATTCCGGTTTGGTGATGTACGAGGAGGAGTTCCGGCTCATCGCCGGCATCTGCGATCGGCTCACCCGGGACGCGAACGCGAAGGTCGTCTTCCTCGTCGACAAGAACGGCCAGCTCATCGCCTCGAGCGGCCAGGCGCAGAACCTCGACACGACCTCGCTCGCCTCGCTCACCGCCGGCAACGTCGCGGCGATGGGCGGGCTCGCCAAGCTCATCGGGGAGAAGGAGTTCCCGAACCAGTTCCACGAGGGGGAGCGCGAGTCGCTCCACATGAGCATCGTGGGCGGCCGGGTCGTCCTGGTCGTCATCTTCGACGCGAAGAGCTCGCTGGGTCTCGTCCGCCTGCGCGTGAAGAAGGCCGGGGAGGAGCTCGCCAAGGTGTTCGACGTGCTCGCCAGGAAGCAGGCGACGCCGGGCGCCGCGAGCCCGTTCGCCGAGATCACCGACGACGACATCGACAACCTGTTCAGCGAGTGATCGGCCGATGAGCTTCATCAACTACAGCTCGCGCGAGATCAACTGCAAGATCGTCTATTACGGCCCCGGCCTCTGCGGGAAGACGACGAACCTCCAGTACGTGTACGCGAAGACGAACCCCGACGCGAAGGGCAAGATGATCTCCCTCGCGACGGAGACGGAGCGCACGCTCTTCTTCGACTTCCTCCCCCTCTCGCTCGGCGAGATCCGCGGCTTCAAGACGCGCTTCCACCTCTACACGGTGCCGGGCCAGGTCTTCTACGACGCCTCCCGCAAGCTCATCCTGAAGGGCGTGGACGGCGTCGTCTTCGTCGCCGACTCGCAGATCGAGCGGATGGAGGCGAACCTCGAGTCGGTCGAGAACCTCCGCGTGAACCTCGCGGAGCAGGGTTACGACCTCGCGAAGATCCCGTACGTCGTGCAGTACAACAAGAGGGACCTCCCCAACGTCGCCACGGTCGAGGAGCTCCACCGGCTCATCAACCCGCGCAACGTCCCCGAGTTCCAGGCCGTCGCGCCGACGGGGGTGGGAGTGTTCGACACCCTGAAGGCGGTCGCGAAGCTGGTCCTCACGGAGCTGAAGAAGGGCGGGTAGGGAAACCTGGCCTGCCGGGAGGGGAGGCCGCCCCCAGCCGGGGACGACCCTTCCGGTTCTCTGTGGTATAAGGCGGTTTCTTGCCCGTTGATTCCCGGGGCTTTTTTCCGGAAGCGAGGGTGATCGTGGTGCGCTACCTCTGTCTGGCAGGTCTTCTCTGCGTCGCACTCCCGGTGCACGCACAGGCCCAGGGCGCCGCGGGGCAGCCGCAGGGCGCTCCCCCGGAGGCGCCCGCGCTCGGCGCCGAGGAGGCGAACGAGCTCAAGGTCCGGACGCTCGAGGAGCGCGTCTCCGATCTGAAGGAGAAGATCTTCCGGACGAAGGCGCGGCTGATGAACCTGCAGGAGATGGTCATCGGCGGCGACATCACGACCGGCTCCAAGGCCGTCCTCGTCCACCGCAACGAGATGGGGTCGTCCTTCTACCTGGAGTCGGTCGCCTACGCGCTCGACGGCGCGCCGATCTACACGAAGGTGGACGTGGACGGCGACCTCGAGAAGCGCGAGGAGTTCGAGATCTTCAACGGGCGCATCGTCCCCGGCAACCACCAGATCTCCGTCCAGCTCGTCTACCGCGGCCACGGCTACGGCGTCTTCAGCTACCTGCAGGGCTACAAGTTCAAGGTGCAGTCCGCCTACACGTTCAACGCGGAGCCCGGGAAGGTGAACACGATCAAGGTCGTGGGCTTCGAGAAGGGCGGCCTCACCGCGGAGCTCAAGGACCGCCCGGCGGTCCGCTACGACGTGGACGTCCAGCGCGAGGAGACCGGGCGTCGGGGCCCGGGCGAAGGCGACCGCCGGTGATCCGAGCAGTGAAATGGATCGCGGCGGCCGCCCTCGCGACCGCCGTGATCGCACCCGCGCCCGGCCGGGCCGACCCGCTGGCCGCCGTCGAGCGCGCGGCGG
>JBBIPT010000305.1:0-4243 GCA_037442705.1 Anaeromyxobacter sp. | reverse complement strand
CCTGGCTGGCCGTGGCGGAGCTCTGGCGGGAGCAGAAGCGGCCCGACGCGGCCGCCGCCGCGCTCGAGAAGGTGCTCGAGCTCGAGCCCGCGAACCGGACCGCCTACGAGGAGCTCCGGGCGGTCCACTCCGGCGCCGGGAACTGGCGGGCCTTCGCGCGGGTCTGCGACCTCTTCGCGCCCCAGCTCGCGGACCCGGCGGAGCGCGTCGCTCTCCTGAAGGAGGTCGCGGCCGTCCACGAGAAGCGGCTCGGCCAGAAGGAGATGAGCTTCCTCGCCTGGTGCCGGGCGCTCTCCGAGGCGCCCGGCGACGACGAGGCGCTCGGGGAGGCGGAGCGGCTCGCGAGCGAGACCGAGGCGGCGGACGAGCTCGCCGCGGTCCTCGAGCAGGTGGCCGAGGGGGCGAAGGGCTGGGTGAAGGCGCGGCTCCTGCTCCGGCTCGGCCGGCTGCAGGACACGGCGCTCGACGACGCGGAGGGGGCGGAGTCCGCCTACCGGCGGGCGCTCGAGGCCGACCCGGCGAGCCCGGACGCCCTCGAGGCCCTCACCACCCTCTTCCAGCGGCGCGGGCGCGTGCGGGACCTCGTGATCACCCTCGAGCAGAAGCTCGAGGCGGCCGCGGGGCTCGAGGAGAAGAAGGCGACGCTCGTCGAGGTCGCCCGGATCTACGACGGCCAGATGAACGACGTGGAGGAGGCGGTCTCCGCCCTCCGCCGCGTCCTCGAGCTCGACGGCGCGGACGCCCACGCCCTCGAGGCCCTCACCGCGATCTTCCGCCGCGAGCGGCGCTGGGACGACCTCGCCGCCGTGCTCTCCCGGGCGCGGGACCTCGCCGCGACCGACGAGGCGCGGATCGGCCTCCAGCTCCAGATCGCCTCCCTGCAGGAGAACGAGATCGGCGACGACGAGGCGGCCCTCGAGGCCTACCGGACCGTCGTGGGCCTGGACGACGGAAACCGCGACGCCCTCGCCGGGCTGGAGCGGCTCTACACGAAGCTCGATCGGTTCGCCGAGCTGAACCGGATCTACGAGCGCCAGATCGCCCTCGCCGAGGATCCGCGGGAGCGGGCGCGGATCCTCGCGAAGAGCGCCGGCATCCACGACGAGAAGCTCGCCGACCCGCGCTCGGCCATCGAGAAGAACGAGGCGATCCTCGGGATCGACGGCGGGAACCTCCCCGCGATCAAGGCCCTCGAGCGGCTCTACCGGGACGAGCGGCAGTGGGAGAAGCTCATCAGCGTGCTCCAGCACCACCTCGGCCTCGTGCAGGACCGGCGGGAGCAGGTGGCGCTCGAGGTCGCGATCGGCGAGGTCTGGTGGAAGGAGCTCGCGCGGGTGGACCGGGCCGAGGCGATCTTCAACCACGCCCTCCAGCTCGAGCCCGAGTCGCGCCACGCGGTCTCCGCCCTCGCCCGGCTCTACGAGCGGAGCGGGAACTGGAACCTCGCCCTCGACATGCTCCGGCGGGAGGCCCGGATCGCCGGCGGCGCGAAGGACGCGGTGGACATCCACGTCCGCACCGGCCGGATCCACGAGGAGATGCTCATGGATCTCGGGAGCGCGAAGGAGGCCTACGGCCGCGCGCTCCAGCTCGACCCGGGCAGCCTCGACGCGATCCGCGCGCTGAAGGGGATCGCCGAGCGGGAGAAGGACCGGGACCGCTTCCTCGAGATGCTCGTCGAGGAGGCCCGCTACGTCACGGACGTCGAGGAGAAGACCGCCCTGTTCACCGAGGCGGGGCGCATCTGCCAGGAGGAGCGGGACGACCGCGATCAGGCGGCCCGCTGGTACGAGGAGGCGCTGAAGCGCACGGCCGGACACCCCCCGGCCGGCAAGCCCCTCTCCGACGTCTACGTGGCCCAGCAGCGGTGGCCGGACGCGGAGCGGGTCCTCGACGCCGTCGTCGAGGCGCTCGGCGGCGAAGGGGACGCGAAGGACCTCTGCCGGCAGAGCTACCGGCTCGGCTACGTCTCGGAGAAGCTCGGGAAGCGAGAGAAGGCCCTCGCCGCCTACCGGCGCGCCTACGACCTCGACGCGACCTACCTGCCCGCCCTCGAGGGGCTCGGCCACCTCCTCGTGCGGGAGGAGCAGTGGGAGGAGGCCCTCCGGATCTTCACGACGGTCATCGTCCACCACCGCGACGGGCTCACCGACCTCGAGGTGGCCGAGACCCACTGGCAGATCGGCGAGATCGCCGGGAAGCTCGGGCAGATCGACCGCGCCGCGAGCGCCTTCAAGAAGGCGCTCGAGATCGACGGGAACCACGAGCCGTCCCGGCGCAGCCTCGCCGGCGTGCTCGAGGCGACGGGGGACTTCGAGGGGGCGGTGGAGCAGCGCCAGCGCCTCCTGCCGCTCCTCGACGACCCGGCCCGGTTCGAGATGCTCGTCGCGATCGGCGAGTCCTGCCGCGACGAGCTGAAGGACCCCTACCAGGCCATCGACGCCTTCCTCGCGGCGTCCCGGATCGACGCGACCTCCCTCCCGGTGACCGAAGCGCTCCTCGGCCTCTACCGCGAGACGAGGCAGGGCCAGAAGGCGGCCGACGTGCTCGCCCAGATCCTCTCGCGGCCGGAGGTCCAGGCCGACGCGGGGCGGGCGGCGAAGCTGCACCTCTCCCTCGGCGAGATCCTCCGCGACGAGGTGAAGGACGAGGCGGCGGCCGCGGTGGAGATGGAGAAGGCCCTCGACCGGAACCCGCGGCTCGTCCAGGCGTTCGCGGCGGTCGAGGAGATCCTCACGAAGGGGAAGCGGTGGGCCGACCTCGAGCAGGCCTACGTCCGGATGATCCAGCGGCTCCCGAAGGGGCCGGAGGCGGCCCAGGCGCGGCTCGCGCTCTGGAAGACCCTCGGCGACCTCTACCGGAACGTCCTCTCGAACGAGGACGGGGCCCGGATGGCCTACCAGGTCGTCGCGAAGGCCGACCCCGAGGACGCGGTGGCGATGGAGACCTACGCGGATCTCGCCGCGCGAAAGCCGGGCGAGGACGCGGAGGCGGTGGCCGCCTACCGGCAGCTCCTCCGGATCGGGGCGAAGACGCAGAAGGCGGCCTCCGCCCTCGTGGGGCTCCACGCCGGCCGCAAGGAGTACGACCTCGCCTACTCGGCGGCGCAGTCCCTCGCCCACCTGCTCGGCGGCGCGACGCCGGAGGAGATCCAGGTCGTCTCGCGGCTCCGCAAGTTCGCGCGGGAGCAGGCGAGCCGGCCGCTCGACGACGAGCTCTGGCGGCTCCTCCTCCACGAGCGGCTCGGCGGCCCGCTCGCGGACATCATGACCCTGCTCGGGCTCCACGCCCGGACGATGTTCGTCCAGCGGGAGAAGGACCTCGGCATCGCCCCGAAGAAGGACGAGATCGACGTCCAGGGCTCCATGCTCTTCTTCGCGAACATGTTCAAGTACGTGGAGCGGACGCTCGGCCTGAAGGGGCTCCGGCTCTTCCGCAAGGCCGAGGTCCCCTCCCGGATCCAGCTCGTGCCCACCGAGCCCCCGGGAATCCTCGCGGGCGAGGAGATGTTCCAGGAGAGGCCGAAGAAGGACCTCTGGTTCGCGCTCGGCAAGGCGATGGCCTTCGCCCGGCCGGAGCTCCTTCTCGCGCGGCTCATGCCCCACGATCAGCTCGACCTCGTCTTCCAGGCCGCCTGCTCCGTGGGGACCTCGAAGTTCGTCGTCACGGCCGACCCGCACCTCGTGGAGAAGCTGAAGCGGGAGCTCGAGCGGACGCTCCCCGAGAACGTCCGGAAGAACGGCCTGAAGCTCCTCGCCCGCGGCTACTGCGAGGTGCAGCACGCGGGCGACGTGCGCGCCTACCTCGACGGCGCGGAGCTCACCTCGAACCGCGTGGGCGCGCTCCTCGCGGGCGATCTCGAGGTCGCGCGGAGGGGCGTCGTGCAGGAGCGGCCGCAGGTGTCGAAGCTCAGGGAGGACACGAGGATCCGCGACCTCGCCGTGTTCTGCATCTCGGAGGAGTACGCGAGGCTGCGCGAGAAGCTCGGCCTCTCGTGCGTCGTCCCCGGCTGACGCGACCCGGGGCGTCCTTGACGCTGCGCAGCACCCGAACCTAGGATCCTCGAGGACCGGAAAGACTCATGAAATTCACCTGCGAGAGCTGCAGCGCGCAGTACATGATCTCGGACGAGAAGGTCGGTCCGAGCGGGGTCAAGGTCCGCTGCAAGAAGTGCGGAAACGTGATCTTCGTCCGGCGGGCCGACCCGGCCGCGGGGGGCGCGCCGCAGGCGCCCGCCGCCGCT
>JBBIPT010000304.1:0-4248 GCA_037442705.1 Anaeromyxobacter sp. | reverse complement strand
CTCTCCCGGGAGGCCGCGGCCCGCCCGCTCGCGCTCCTCGCGCTGGGGGTGATCGCGGCGGTCGCCGGAGCGGCGTTCCAGATCGGCCGGGAGGCGCCCGCGCCCCCGCCGCCCCTCGCCCCGCGCGACCTCCGCGAGCCGGGGGAGTGACCTCGGCGGGTCAGTCCGCGGGGGGGCCGAGGAGCTCGAAGTCGGGGATCTCCGCGCGGAGGTGCTCCCGGAGCCGGGCGGTGAGCTTCGCCTCGATCTGCCGCGCGCGCTCGCGCGTGAGGCCGAAGCGGTCGCCCACCTCCTGGAGCGTGAGGGGCGTCTTCCCCTCCGCGGGGAGGAGCCGCTGCTCGAAGACGAACCGCTCCTTCTCGTCGGAGATCGTCCCCGCGAAGGCGTCGAGCTTCTCGCGGAAGATCCGGCGGAGCTCCTCGTCGGCGATCCGGTCGTCGGCCGGGGCCTCCGTCTCGTCGGCGAACCGGTCGATCCGGCTCCGGCGCGGGTCCTCCTCCTCGCCCCGGATCGGGGCGTCGAGGGAGAGGTCGTCCCCGGCCATCCGCGCGCTCATCTCCTCGACGTCCTTCACCTCGACCTGGAGGTTCTTCGCGAGGAGGCGGGGGGTGGGCTCGATCCCCCGGGCGAGGAGCTTCTCCCGCTCCTTGGCGAGGTTGAAGAAGAGCTTCCGCTGCGCCTGGGTCGTCCCGAGCTTCACCATCCGCCAGTTGTCCATGAGGAAGCGGATGATGTACGCGCGGATCCACCAGGCGGCGTAGGAGGAGAGCTTCACCCCCTTCCACGGATCGTACTTCTTCACCGCCTGCATGAGCCCGAGGTTCCCCTCCTGGACGAGGTCGAGGATCTGGAAGGCGGCCCGGCGGTACTCGTGGGCGATCTTCACGACGAGGCGGAGGTTCGAGGCGACGAGCCGGTAGGCGGCGTCCACGTCGCCCGTCTCGTGGAACCGCACCGCGAGATCGTGCTCCTCTTCCCGGGAGAGGACGGGATGGCGGGCGACCTCCGCCATGTAGGCCCGCAAGGGGTCGTACCGGACGAGCCCCCCGTCCCTTGCGGCCCCCCCGGCGCGCGAGGGGAGCGCCCGCCGGGGCGGGGTCTCCTCGTCGCGCTTCGGCTGACGGCGCTCTCGTGCCATGTGGGAGGGGGCCGGCCGGATCCCCTGGAACGTCGAAGAGATGGCGGGGGGCCCCGTGCGTTTGATATAGGTGATGCGCGGCTCGCGCAAGGGCGCGGTGCCGCACCACCACCGGCGCATGGCGGGCCTCGCGGAACGGCGCGGGCCCCGATCCGGCCGAGCGCGCGACGAGCGCGCCCGCGACCGAAGGACCGGGGCCGACGCGGTTTCAAAGCGAGCTGCCGCCATGCGCCACTTCGACGAGGGCGCTCCGCACACCGGCCAGGCCGAGGCGGGGCGCCGGGAGTGACACATGGAGAGCAGCACGACGGGCGCGCCCGCGGCGGCGCCGTCCGACTACGTTTCCGAAGCATCCTTCGACGACTTCCAGCTCTCGGAGGCCGTGCGGCGCGCGATCGCCGAGCGCGGCTACGCGAAGCCGACGCCCGTCCAGGCGGCGTCCTTCCGGCCCATCCGCGACGGGAAGGACGTGATCGTCCGGTCCAAGACCGGCACGGGGAAGACGGCGGCCTTCGGGATGCCGATCCTCGAGCGGATCCCGGACGGCCGGCGCAAGGCCTCCGCGCTCGTGATGTGCCCGACGCGCGAGCTCGCGATCCAGGTCGCCGAGGAGATGGCGGCCCTCGCGCGCCACCGCGACCTCTCCGTCGTGACCGTCTACGGCGGGGCGTCCATGGGGGATCAGCGCGAGAAGATCGAGGCGGGAGCGGAGATCGTGGTCGGGACGCCGGGCCGCATCTACGACCACATCCGCCGCAAGACGCTCGTGCTCGACGAGACGATGGTCTGCTGCCTCGACGAGGCGGACGAGATGCTCAACATGGGGTTCTTCGAGGAGGTGACCCGGATCCTCGATCACCTGCCCCAGGGCTGCCAGCAGCTGCTCTTCTCGGCGACGGTCCCCGCGGACATCGAGCAGATCATCCGGGACTACCTGACCTCGCCGGAGACGATCCTCCTCTCGGGCGACGAGTACCGCGTCGACAACATCCACAACGTGATGTACCCGACCGTCGACGACTACCCGAAGCCGCGGAACCTCCTCTACATGATCGAGACGGAGGAGCCGGAGGCGGCGATCGTCTTCTGCAACACCCGGAGCGACACGTCCCTCGTCACGGCGGTCCTCAACAGGAACGGCTACGACGCGGAGCTCCTGAACGGCGAGCTGCCGCAGAAGGAGCGGGAGCGGGTGATGGCGAAGGTGAAGCGGGGCGAGGTCCGCTTCATGGTGGCGACGGACATCGCCGCCCGCGGGATCGACATCTCCGACCTTTCGCACGTGATCAACTACTCCCTCCCGGAGGACCCGGCCGTCTTCCTCCACCGGGTCGGCCGGACCGGGCGCATCGGGAAGAAGGGGACGAGCCTCTCCCTCGTCTCCGGGGGCGACATCCACACCCTCTCCGCCCTCCAGAAGAAGTACGGGATCGCCTTCGAGCAGAAGAAGCTCCCGGCGCCGGAGGAGGCGAGGCGCGTCTGGACGGAGCGCCACGTCGCGGAGCTGAAGGACGCGATGAGCGCCTCGATCTTCGAGGCGTACATCCCCCTCGCGCAGGAGCTGAAGGGGCGCACGGACGGCGACTGGCTCGTCGCCTTCGCGCTGAAGTACTTCTTCACGCACCACCGGATGGAGCGGGTCGCCGATCTCGCGAAGGCGGAGCACAAGCGCGAGGAGCACGAGCGGCGCGAGCGGGACCACGTCCGCAAGGAGGAGCGGCGGCGCGACCGCGACGAGCCGCGCGGGCGGCGCGGCCGGGGCGACCGGGAGGATCGGGGCGAGCGCAGGGGCAGGGGCGAGGAGCGCGGGGGACGCCGGCGCGGGGGCGACGAGGCCGGGGCGCGCCCCGGCGGCGAGGAGGGGAGCGGCGGCGCGGAGCAGGCGGTCCCAGGGAACGCGGTCGAGGTCTCCGCCACGTTCGAGCCGCGCTCCGGAGGCGAGGTCTCCGAGGGGTCGCGTGCGGTCCGCGGACGGATCTTCCTCTCGCTCGGCGAGCAGGATGGCGCGGACGAGGCGAAGGTCCGCGAGGCGGTGGGCGCCCTCGCGGGAGGCGTGGAGGTCCTCCGCGTGGAGATCCGGCGAAGCCACTCCTTCGTCGACGTCCCGCCGGACGCGCTCGAGGCCGCGGTGTCGGCGCTGAACGGGAAGGAGCTCGACGGCAAGCGGCTCACCGCGGAGAAGGCGCGGCGCCGCCGGCGGTAGCGGCTCGCGCGCGACCACACGACAGTTCGCGAGTCGCGATCGACGGGCTCGGTACCGCTCGTGCTGAGCCTGTCGAAGCACGAGCGGGATCGGCGCATGGATGCCCGCTCGCCCTTCGACAAGCTCAGGGCGAGCGGAGATCTCCGGCGGTGCTGCTGTTTCCGTCCGTCTAGAGCCGCAGCGTGACCCCGAGCCGGATCCCGGCCCGGAGATCGGTCGCGCCGTCCGCCACGTACGTGCCCGTGGGATCGGGATCGAGGTCCCAGCGCGTCCGGCTCGCCTCGGCCGCGAGCCGGAGGCCGGCGTGCCTCGAGAGCCGGTAGGCGACTCCCGCCTCGGCCTCGAGCGCCGACGCGCTCCCGCCCGGGAAGAACGGTGGATCGCCCTCCACGAGGTTCGCGGCCTCGAGCCAGCGGACCCAACCGGCGCCGAGGTGGAGCTCGACCCGACCTCCGAGCGGGATCTCCACGGCGAGCGAGCCCTTCGGCCCCGAGAGGCGGGCGTCGGGGAGGCCGGGGATCGACGGGGAGGTCGAGACCTCGGCCGCCTCCCAGGTCACCGTGGGGACGAGGACGACGCGTGCCCCGCCGAGGGGAGGGGAGCGCCACAGGAGCCCCCCGCGCAGCCGGGTGAGGGTGGTGGGGCGCTTCTCGCCCCCCGGCGCCTCCGTCTCCAGCCCGACGGAGCGCTCGTAGCCCGCGACGAGCCCGAGCCCGGCCACCACCCCAGGCGCGAACGGAGCCGCCGGGTAGACCTCGAGGCGGGCATGCAGGGCCGGGACCCCCGGCGCGTCGTGACCCCGTAACGTGCCCGTGCCGGGAGATGCGCCTTCGTAGGCGAGCTCGCGCCGGAGGAGGAGGACGCCCGCCTCCGCCCGGACCGCGTCGCGTGCCGGGCCGCCGGGGGG
>JBBIPT010000303.1:0-4269 GCA_037442705.1 Anaeromyxobacter sp. | reverse complement strand
GAAAGCACCCTCGCGCGCCAAAACGCAAGCTCAAGAAGGGCTACGCGCCCAGGGCCAAGGTCCAGCGCCATGTCTCGACGGCCAGGGTCCTACGCGACGGACGGGTCCGGTGACCTTGAGAGGGATGGGCCTGAGGCCAGGGGCCGATCACGGATCGCGAGCGGCCGTTTGGGCGCCTCTCACGAGGCCCTCGCGGGGGCGGGCGGCCGGGCCGGGCCGCGCGCCCCCGCGCTTTTCTCGGTTCCCCATGCGATATTCCGCGCCTCCGCGGAGGTCACATGTTCCCACCGGTCCACGTCGCTGACATCGCCCGCCACGAGGGGAAGGATGTCACCCTCCACGGGTGGCTCCACGGCCGCCGCTCCTCCGGGAAGCTCCACTTCCTCCAGGTCCGCGACGGCACCGGGACGATCCAGTGCGTCGTCTTCAAGGGCAACGTCTCCCCCGAGGCCTTCCACGAGGCGGACCACCTCCCCCAGGAGACGAGCCTCACGGTCACCGGGCTCGTGAAGAAGGACGAGCGGTCTCCCATCGGCTTCGAGCTCGACGTGCGGAACCTCACCGTGGTGGCCCGGCCGGCCCGCGAGTTCCCGATCGGCCACAAGGAGCACGGGGTCGCCTTCCTCATGGAGAATCGCCACCTCTGGCTCCGCTCCCAGCGCCAGCAGGTGATCCTCCGCGTGCGGCACACGGTGGAGCGCGCCATCCGGGAGTTCTTCGACGATCGGGGCTTCACCCTCGTGGACGCGCCGATCTTCACGCCGGCGGCCTGCGAGGGGACCTCCACGCTCTTCGAGGTCCCCTACTTCGATCTCGGCAAGGCCTACCTCACGCAGTCCGGCCAGCTCTACATGGAGGCCGCCGCGGCGGCGCTCGGGAAGGTCTACTGCTTCGGCCCGACCTTCCGCGCCGAGAAGTCGAAGACCCGGCGCCACCTCACCGAGTTCTGGATGGTGGAGCCCGAGGTCGCCTACATGGACCTCGACGGGGACATGGAGCTCATGGAGCAGTTCGTCTCCCACGTCGTCCAGGCGGCGCTCGCGAAGCACCGCCGCGAGATCGAGACCGTCCTCGAGCGCGACGTCTCCCTGCTCGAGAACGTGAAGCCCCCCTTCCCGCGGATCACCTACGGGGAGGCGGTCGAGGTGATCCGGAAGGCCGGCCACCCCATGGAGTGGGGCGACGACATCGGCGGCGACGAGGAGACGGTCGTCGCGAAGCAGTTCGACCGGCCGGTGATGGTCCACCGGTACCCGGCGCAGATGAAGGCGTTCTACTTCAAGAAGGACCCGGCGGATCCAAAGGTCGCGCTCGGCTGCGACGTCCTCGCCCCTGAGGGTTACGGCGAGATCATCGGCGGGGGCCAGCGCGAGGACGACCTCGCCGTCCTGGAGGCCGCGATCGAGCACTACCGCCTCCCCCGCGAGGCCTTCGAGTGGTACCTCGACCTCCGGCGTTACGGGACGGTGCCCCACGCCGGGTTCGGGATGGGGGTCGAGCGGTGCGTCGCCTGGATCTGCGGCCTCCACCACGTCCGGGAGACGATCCCGTTCGCCCGGATGATGGAGCGGATCACGCCCTGACGGCAGTGCCGCGGGTCGCGAACGCCTTCGGCGTCGCGCCCCGCGCTGCCGTCAGGGCAGATCGTCACGGGGCGTGCCGCCCCGCCCCGTCGAGCCGCTCGGCGGGGCGCCATTCCCTGCCGGGCCCTGCTGCGCGGGGCCGGGCGCGCATCGGCTTCGCCTCGCGCGCCGTCCCGCGGGGAGGGGCTCCGCCCCTCCCCACCTGTCGGTGGGGCCCCTCCCCGGTGGGGATCCGGGACGTTCGTTTCTCCCCGGGGCTCGCTACGGCAGCCGGAGCAGGCTCCGGACGCAGTCCACGACCTGGGCCGCCTGGACCGGCTTCACGAGGTAGGCGCTCGCCCCGAGGCCGATGGCCCGCTTCCGGTCCGCCTCCGCGCCCTCCGTCGTGATCACGACGACGGGGACCCGCTGGTGGGCCCCGCCCGCGCGGAGGAGGGCCACGAGCTTCAGGCCGTCCATGAGCGGCATGTTGATGTCGGTGAGGACGATGTCGAACGAGGCCGTCGAGAGCTTCCGCCAGGCGTCCGCCCCGTCCGTCGCCTCGACGGCGGCCATCCCGGAGACCCGCTGCAGCGCGTAGCAGAGCTGCTTGCGCATCGCGGGGCTGTCGTCGACGACGAGGGCCTGGAGGTGCGCCATCTATCTCCCCGCCGCGAAGGTCACGATCCGCTCGGCGATCCCGGCGAGCGGGAGGACCTCGTCCACGCCCCCGCTCCGCGCCGCGGCCCGAGGCATCCCGTATACCACGGCCGTCTCCTCCGCCTCCGCGTACGCGACGCCTCCGGCCCGCTTGATCGCGGACACGCCCTCGAGGCCGTCCCGCCCCATCCCCGTGAGGACCACCCCGCAGGCGCGCGCCCCCGCCTCGCGCGCGACGGAGGCGAAGAGCCGATCCACGGAGGGGCAGTACTCGCGTGCCGACGCGTCCGGGGGGACGATCGCCGCCCGGAGCGCGCCGTCCGGCCCGCGCCGGAGCTCGAGGTGGCGCCCGCCCGGCGCGACGAGCACGCGCCCCGCCGCGACGAGGTCCTCGGGCTCCGCCTCCTTCGCGGGGAAGGGGGTCGCGCGCCCGAGCCGCTCCGCGAAGGCGGTGGTGAAGCGCTCCGGCATGTGCTGGGCGACGACGATGGCGACGCCCAGCGACCCCGGCAGCGCGGCGAGGAGCCCCTGGATCGCCCGGGGGCCTCCCGTCGAGGCGCCGATGGCCACGATCCCGCCCGGGCCCGGGATCGCCTCGCCGACGGCCGCCGGCACGTCCAGGGCGCCGAGGCGCCCGGGCCGGAGCGAGCGCAGGAGGTGGCACTTCTCGACGAGGGTCTCCCGGACCGAGTCCCACCCCCCCTCCCCCTCCGGCTTCTGCACGAAGTCGAGGGCGCCGAGCTCGAGCGCCTTGAAGACGTCGCTCCGCCCGCTCCGCGACGAGACGACGATGACGGGGATCGGCTGCCGGGCCATGAGGAGCCGCAGGAAGGTGAACCCGTCCATCCGCGGCATCTGGAGGTCGAGGAAGATCATGTCCGGGCGGAGCCGCAGGGCGTCCGCGAGCCCCTCCTCCCCGTCGCGAGAGACGCCGACCACGACGACTCCGCAGGCTCCCTCCAGGATGCGGCCGACCTCGTGACGGCTCTGGGCGGAGTCGTCGATGACGAGGATGCGGGGGCGGGGCGAGGTCACGGACGCCCCCCCCCGCCCAGGCGCGGCTTCCGGTAGACGAGGTCCGACTTCAGGTGGACGATCTCGAAGTCCGCCGTGACGTGGAGCAGCGACTCCGCGTGGCCGAGCAGCAGCCAGCCCCCCTCCCGCAGCTTCTCGTGGAAGCGGCGCAGGACGCGGCGCCGCGCGTCGATGTCGAAGTAGATCATCACGTTGCGGCAGAAGATCGCGTCCAGCGACCCCACCGAGGCGAGCGAGGCGCCGTCGAGCAGGTTCTCGCGCGTGAAGCGGACCATCCGCTGGATCGCCTCGTCCACCAACCACTTGCCGCCCCGGAGGCGGAACCAGCGGCGCATCGGCTCCGATTCCGCGCTCCGGAAGGCGTGCTCGCCGTAGGCCGCGGCGCGCGCCTGGGCGAGGCACCGGCGCGAGATGTCCGCGCCCGCGATCTCCACGTCCCACCCCTCGAAGAGGCGCGAGTCGCGGACGAGGACCGCGAGGGTGTACGCCTCCTCCCCCGTGGCGCACCCCGCGGACAGGATCCGGAGGCGCCGCTGCGACGCCCGCTCCGTCGCGAGGGCGGGGAGGATCTCCCGGGAGAAGGCCTCGAGCTGGAAGGGCTCCCGGTAGAAGTAGGTCTCGTTCACGGTGAGGAGGTCCACCGCCTCCTCGAGCTCGCCGGTCCGCCCCGGATCGAAGAGGAGGAACCGGTGGTAGTCACTCCAGCCCGCGAGGCCGAGCGCGAGCAGCCGCGGCGCGAGCCGCCGCTCGAGCAGGTACTTCGAGTCGTCCCGGAACAGGATCCCGCAGTGACGGTGGACGAGGTCCCGCAGGAGCCGGAACTCCTCCTCCGTCATCGGCCTCGCGTCGGGATCCGGCCGGAGCATCGGACTACACGGCCCCCAGGGCGCGGGCCGCCTCGGCGAAGGCGCCGGCGACGAGGGGATCCGGATCGGAGGCGGCGAGGTGGGCCGCCTCGGCGGCGAGCGCCCGGTCCCCGCGCTCCGCCATCGCGCGCGCGGCCGCCTGCCGG
>JBBIPT010000302.1:0-4290 GCA_037442705.1 Anaeromyxobacter sp. | reverse complement strand
GCCGCCCGCGGGACGCCCTCGCCGCGGCGGACCGGGCGCTCGCCCGGGCGGAGGGGCCCCGCCGGATCCGGGTCCACGTCCTGCGGGCGCAGGCCCAGGACGCGCTGGGCGACCGTCCGGCGGCGCGCGCGACGCTGGAGCGCGCGCTCTCCGAGTCGGCCGCGATGCCCGAGTCGATCCGGCCGCGCGGCTATACCACCCGCGCGGAGTCCCTCCTGAAGGAGCTCGGCGGGGCCACGGCGGACTGAGAAAGCGAGAGCGCCCGCCAGAATTCGCCAACGGTGATGCTCCTGATGGGGCGTGAACGTTCGAGTTCGATACAAAGACTCGATAATCCGGGCGATTGTCGGAGTTCGGACCCTCGAGTATCAAACGTTCGATCCCAACATGAACGGCCAGTACAACTACGTCTGGCACTGCCACATCATCGACCACGAGGACAACGAGATGATGCGGCCGACGTCGGTCGTCCCGCTCGCGGGGGCGGCCCGCACGTTCCAGCAGGGGACGCACTTCTAGAGGGGAGGCGGAGGGCCGGCGGGGCCGACGGCGCCCGCGGACGGATCGAGGAGCTCGCGGGCAGCCGCCACGGCCTCGCCGGTGCCGGCGAGCGCGAGGACGTCACCGGGGGCGAGCTGCTCCCGGGCGGTCGGGACGGTGACCCCGGTACCCTGCCGGTAGAGCGCGAGGACCGTCGCGCCGGTGAGGCCGCGGAGGTTCAGGTCGGCGAGCGTCCGCCCCGCGGCGGGGCTCCCCGAGGGGAGCCGGAGCGCGACGGGCTCCCCGATGCCGGGCATGAGCTCCCGCATCCGCGCGAGGGCGTCCTCCTCCGGGTGCGCGGAGCGGCCGTCCTGGCGGGCCTGCTTCGCGAGCGCCTCGGCGATGACCTGGGCGCCCGCGCGGACGTGCCCCTCGAGGTTCGTCGCGCTCCGCCAGAAGCCGACGGCGACGGTGAGCACGACCGCGAGGACGATCGCCGCGGTCGGCGCGGCGGGCAGGAAGGGCTGCGTCACGGCGAGGATGGGCAGGCCGACGAGGATGAGGGCGGCGAGCTGCAGCGTGATCGCGAGCGCCTTCCGCGGCGCGGCGGCGAGGTCCACCTGCCCGCCCTCCCCGTGGGGGAGGGCGGCGGCCGCCACGGCGAGCCCCATCCTCCGCGCGTTCCGGACGATCCCGGCCGCGAACGGGATCGCGACGAGGGTCTCGACCCCGAGCACCGCCGTCCGGGCGGGCCCCTCGGCGATGCCGAGCCACTCCACGAGGTGGCGCGAGGCCGGCCCGATGAAGAGGGAGGTGCCGATGACGAGGACGACGATCGCGACGGCGTCGAGGAGCACGAAGCGGGCGAGGCGGCGGAGCTCCGCACCGACGGTCCGCGAGCGGGGCGACGTGCGCACCTGCTCGAGCCAGCTCCCGTAGAGCGCCCCCACGGTCTGGAGCGGCTTCGGGAGCTTCCGGTCCACGAGGCTCGCCGCCGGGCCCGACGCCCGGATGAAGGAGGGGGTGGTGAGGGTCGTGAGGGCGGACACGGCGACGGCCACCGGGTAGAGGAACTCGCGCGTCGCGCCGAGGGAGACGCCGAGGCCGGCGATGATGAAGGAGAACTCGCCGATCTGCGCGAGGCTCATCCCGGAGCGGACCGAGGTCCGGGTCCCGCCTCCCGTGACGAATGCCCCGAGGGAGACGCTCAGGGTCTTCCCGCCGAGCACGATCGCGACGAGGAGGGCGACGGCCACCCAGTGCCGGGCGATGAGCGCCGGGTCGATGAGCATCCCCACCGAGACGAAGAAGACCGCGGCGAACATGTCGCGCACGGGATGGACGAGCGCCTCCACGTACTTCGCCTCGCCCGACTCCGCGACGAGCGACCCCGCGAGGAAGGCGCCGAGGGCGACCGAGTAGCCGGCCTCGAGCGCGGCGAGGGCGAAGGCGAAGCAGATGCCGAGGCTCGCCACGAGCGTCGTCTCCGGGCGGTCGAGCCGGCGGATCGCCCGGATGGCCCGGGGGACGACGAGGAGCCCGACGGCGAGCATCGCGCCGAGGAAGAAGGCGAGGCGGCCCGTGGTCTTCGCGAGCGCCCCCGCGGAGAGGCCGCTCCCGGTCGCCACCGCCGTGAGCCCGGCCAGGAGCAGGATGGCGATGAGATCCTCGACGATGAGGATCCCGAACACGCGCTCGCGGAGCTGGTCCCGGACGCCGAGCTGGTCGAAGGCCTTCGCCACGATGGTCGTGGAGGAGATCGCCACGATCGCGCCCGTGAACACGCTCTCGAGAGTGGTCCACCCGAGCGCCTGCCCGGCGAGGAAGCCGGCGGACCACATGAGGCTCGTCTCCACCATCGCGGTGATCCCCGCGACCGGCCCCACCTCCGCGAGCTTGCGGAAGCTGAACTCGAGGCCGAGGGAGAACATGAGGAGGATGACGCCGAGCTCGGAGAGGAGCTCGACCGTCTCGCGGTCGGCGACGAGCGGGAGGGGGAGGTGGGGGCCGATGAGGAGGCCGGCGAGCACGTAGCCGAGGACGACGGGTTGCCGGAGCCTCTGGAAGAGGACCGTCGTCACGGCGGCGACGCCGAGGACGGTGGCGAGGGCGGTGAGGAAGGAGTGGGCGCCGTGCATGCAGCTCCCATACGCGTACCACGGCGGAGGCCCGTGCGCCGCCGGGCGCCCGCGGGGCTCCGCGCCTCCGCGATCAGGGAATCCGGTACTCGAGGAGGTGGACCTCGAGGGGGCCGTTCCAGAGCCGGTGATCCACCTCGGGCCGGAGCGGGAGCTCCCTGGCGAGGAGGGGGCTCCCGGAGAGGAGGAGGGCGGTCCAGCCGTGGTGGCGGGCGATCATCCCTGCGAGCCCCCGGTAGAACCCCGAGAGCTTCTTCGCCGCGACGCGGGCGTCGCCGGGCGGCCCCTCGGCGCGGCGGCCGGGCCCGAGCCGCTCGCCGTAGGGCGGGTTCGTCGCGATCGTTCCCCGAGGGAAGCGCGGCTCGACGTCCCGCGCGTCCCCCTGCTCCACGAGGACGTCGGCGCCCACGCCGGCCGCCTCCACGTTCCGGCGGGCGGCGAGCACCGCCTTCGGGTGGAGGTCGCGGGCGACGATGGGCGCCGGGGCCCGCGGGCGGACCGCGGCCCGGGCCTCGGCCTTCATCCGGTCCCAGGCGGACTGGGGCCCTCCCCGGTAGGAGGGCCACCGCTGGAAGCCGAAGGCGCGCCCGAGGCCGGGCGCGATGCCGCGCGCCCGGAGGGCCTGCTCGATGGCGAGCGTGCCGGAGCCGGCCATGGGATCGAGGAAGGGGAGCTCCGGGTCGGCGTCGCCGAGGAGGAGGACCGCCGCCGCGAGCGTCTCCTTGAGCGGCGCCTCGGTCGTCGCGGCCCGGTAGCCCCGGCGGTGGAGCGGCTCGCCGGCGAGGTCGAGGGACAGGGAGGCCTCGCCGCGCGAGAGGTGGAGGACGATGCGGACGTCCGGGTCCTTCGCGTCGACGTCCGGCCGGGCCCCGAGCTTCGCGCGCAGGGCGTCCACCGCCGCGTCCTTCACCTTGAGCGCGGCGTAGCCGGAGTGGGTGATGGCCGAGGAGGAGATGCTCGCCTCCACGGCGAGCGTGGTCCGGACGGTGAGCCACTCCTCCCAGGCGATCGCGCGCGCCCCCTCGTAGAGGGCGTCGGCCGTGGGGGCGGGGAAGCGGGAGAGCTCGAGGAGCACGCGCATCGCCGTCCGGGAGTGGAGGCAGGCGCGCATCCCCGCCTCGAGGCTCCCCTCGAAGGCGACGCCGCCGCGCTCGCCCCGGACGCGGGGGAGCCGGAGGCCGGCGAGCTCCCGCCGGAGCGCCCCCTCGGTGCCCTTGGCGCAGGTGGCGAAGAACCGTGTCATCGGTTCGGCCGGCGCGAGCCCGCCGTCACGGGACGGCGACGGCCTCGACGCGGCGGTTCGCGGCCCGCCCCCGGGCGGTGAAGTTCGGGAGGATGGGGCTCGTCCCCGCGCGTCCGACCCAGGAGATCCGGTGGCGCGGGACCCCGAGCTCGAGGAGCCGATTCCCCGCCGCCTCCGCCATCGCGTCGGAGAGCTTCTGGTCGCCCGCCCGCTCGCTCGACGCGTCCACGAACCCCTCGAGGCGGACCGACACGGCCGGCGCGGCGAAGAGGGCCACGGCGAGGTCGGCGATCCCCCCGTCTCGCTGGAGCTCCGCCGTGCGCCCCTCGAAGGAGAGGTCCTCGACGACGAAGCGCTCCCGCGCCTCGAGCCGCTTCACCCACTCGACTTGCCGGGGCGTGCGGGGCGCGGTCCTCGCGGCCGGAACGG
>JBBIPT010000301.1:0-4314 GCA_037442705.1 Anaeromyxobacter sp. | reverse complement strand
CCGCCTCCGGGCCGGGGAGCCGCCCGAGCCCCGCGAGCCGCCGGGCGGCCGCGACGGCGATCCGGTTCGCGATCGCGCTCCAGGTGGCCATGCCGTGGTGGTCGAGGCCGCGGGGGGTGAGGAGGTCGATCGCGCCGAGGACGTCCCGGCGCGCGTCGGGGAAGGCGTTCTGCGACTCCAGCTCGAGGCCTTCCCTGCACGGCGTCCGGCAGGCGCGCGCGTTGGGGGAGCCGTCCACCCGGACGAGGCAGCTCCCGCAGGATCCGGCGAGGCAGAAGGGGCCGCGGGGCCGGTGGTACTTCGCGCTCCGCGCGACGAGCGCGATCCCCGCCGCGAGGAGGGCGGAGGTGACCGGCTCCCCGGTCCGGGCGGGGACCACCCGGCCGTCGAAGCGGATGCTGCAGTCGGTCTCGAACCCCGGTGCGCGGGCCATGGTGGTGTCTCCTGGAGACTAGCGGCCGAGGCTCGCGACCGCCCGGGAGAAGCGGGCGATCCGCTCGTCCGCCGGGGCGGGGCCCGCCCGGATCCCGGAGAGGGCGGCGGCCCGCTCCCGCGCGGGCGGGTGGCGCGAGAAGAAGCCGCCCTTCGCGCTCGCCCCCTCGAGCCGGCCGATGAAGGCGGCGAGGGCGGAGGGATCGTAGCCGGCCTGCTCCAGGATGCGGGCCGCGAGAGCGTCCGCGGCGAGCTCGTTCTTCTTGCCGAACCCCCGGTCCACGACGAAGTCGGTGCCGGCCGCCACGACCTTCCCGAAGAAGGCGTGGACGAGGTCGCCCGACCCCTCGAGGAGGACGCCCGTGAGGTGCTCCTGCCTCCGCGCCGCCTCCACGGGCTGCATCGTGTGGCCGAGCTGGACGTGGGCGACCTCGTGGGCGAGGACCGCCGCGATCTCGTCCTCGCTCCTCGCGGCGCGCAGGAGCCCCGTCGTCACGGCGACGAACCCGCCCGGCGCTCCCACCGCGTTCATGGCGCGGGACTCGACGGGGATGAACCGGTAGCCGCGGAGGGGGTAGGGGCGGCTCCCCTCGTCCCGGAGCTCGGCCGCGGCGAGCGCCACGACCGTCCCGACATTGCGCACGTAGACGCTCGCCGGGTGCTCGGGGGGGAGCGCCTCGCCCCCGAACCGCGCGATCGTGGAGGCGGCGACGGTCTTCCCGAGGTGGTGCTCCTGCTCCATCGTGAAGGTGGAGGTCTTCGAGAGCTCCCCCGACTCCACCGCCTGGACGAGGTTCCCTCCCACGAGCTTCGCGTTCCGCTCGGCGTAGTCCGCGACGAGGTTCCCGCCCGGGAGCTGCCGGAGCTGCGAGCAGCCGGCCATGGCCGCCGCGGCGACGGCGACGGCGACGGCGGGGACCCCGAGCCGGGGGCTCATCGCCCACCTCCGAGCCCGCCCTCGTCCGCGAAGCGCCCGAGCTCCTCGGGGCCGGGCTCTCCGCCGCGCGCGAGGTGGGCCTCCACCGCGGAGAAGGCCCGGTCGAGCTCGCCGTGCTCGCTCCGGAACCGCCGCTCCTCCTCCTCGGAGAAGCCTCTCGCCGCGAGCTCCACCTCCCGCTGGGAGCTCGACGGCGCGCCGCCCGCGAGCGCCCCCGCCTCCCGGTCCGACCAGGCGGTCTCGTGGAGCCAGCACCGCCCCGCTCCGGGCGCGGCGAGGCGTGCCCAGCCGCCCTTCCGCTCCGCGATCTTCACCCGCTGCCCGGGCGCCACCGTCTCCGCGCAGGGCTTCCCGTAGAAGCGCGGCGCGGGCATGAGCCGGACCCCCTCCCGCTTCACCGCCACGGTGTCGCCGGCCTTCCAGGGCGGCGGCTTCGCGGCGCCGGCCGCGCCGCCCGGGAGCGAGGCGAGGAGGGCGAGGAGGAGAGACGCTCGGGGCGTGGGCATCGGGGCTCCTTCACTTCTGGAAGAGGTCGTGGATCCCGTCCCAGTCCGCGGGCGGCGGGGCGGCGAGGAACGCGTCGCAGCGATCCACGTAGACGCGGGCGAGCGGATCCTCGGGGCGATCGCGGAGGAGCGCGGCGAACGCCCCCCGGGCGCGGTCGAAGTGGCGGGCGCGGTAGCCGGCGATCGCCCCCTCCCAGGCCGCGACCCGCGCGACCTCCGCCGGCGGGAGGGCGGCGGCGAGGCCGACGAGCTCGTGCACGGGGACGCCCGCGCGCTTCCCCTTCACGCGCAGGACGTCGGCCGAGCGGAAGACGAAGTCGTCCCCGGCGGCGATCCTCGTCCCCTCGCCCACGAGGATCTCCACGCCGTAGGCCTTCGTCGCCCCCTCGAGGCGCGAGGCGAGGTTCACGCCGTCGCCGAGGACCGTGTAGTTCGTCTTGCGGCGCGAGCCCACGTTGCCCGCCACGGCCTGGCAGGTGTTCACGCCGGCCCCCGCGTGGAGCTCCACCCCGTGCCGCTCCTTCCAGCGGGGCCGGAGCGCGGCGAGCCGCTCCCGCATCTCCGCGGCGGCCCGGCAGGCGCGCGCGGCGTGATCGGCCGCCGGGAGCGGCGCGCCCCAGACGGCCATGATCGCGTCGCCGATGTACTTGTCGACGTAGCCTCCGTGGCGCTCGACGATCTCGGTCTGCGCGGAGAGGTACTCGTTCAGGAGCTCGACGAGCGGCTCCGGGTCCATCCCCTCGGAGAGGGTGGTGAAGCCCCGGATGTCCGAGAAGTAGACGGTGAGCTCCTGCCGGGCGCCGCCGAACCGGTCGAGGAGGTCCCGGCGCTCGAGGAGCGTCCGGACGAGGGCGGGGGAGGTGTACCGGCCGAGCGCGTCGTGGACGAACCGCCGGTCCCGCCGCTCCGCCGCGAAGAGCCGGAGCTCCGCGGCGAGCGCGGAGAGGAGCGCCCCGCCGAGCGGAGCGGCCGCCGCGATCCAGATCCCGCGGGAGACGAGCGCGGCCGAGGCCGTCCACGCGCCGACGAGGAGCGCCCCCACGGCCGCGGCGGAGAGGACGGCGGCGGCGGCGGGGCTCGCCCCGGTCGCGGCGAGGAGGCCGACCGCGAGCGCGGCCAGGGCGGCGAGGAGGACCGCGACCGCGGCGTCCGCCGCGGGGGAGACCCGGGAGACGAACTCGCCGCGCAGCAGCCCGTCCACGGCCGTGGCGACGATCTCACCCCCGACCGCGTGCGGGTTCACCGGCGTGGGCCGCTTGTCCTTCGCGGCGCTCGCGGTGGAGCAGAGGACGACGACGGCGCCGCGCAGCGGCGCGAGGGCCGCGGCGGGCGGCGGCTCCCCGTCTCCTTCCCGGGCGAGGGCGGCGCGGAGGAGGTCCGCCCCCGAGACCTGGGGGTAGACCGTCCCCGCCGGCGCGCGGGGATCCCACGGGCCGAGCCAGCGGACGAGGACCCGGCCCTCCGCGTCCGCCGGGGCGGTGACGGCGCCGAAGTGGAGCCTTCCCCCGGAGAGCCGGACCTCGGGGCGATCGCTCGCGAGCCAGGCGGCGGCGAGGGGGAGGGAGAAGACCGGCCCGGAGGGCGTCGGGTAGACGTGGCGGAGGGCGTGGACGCGCCCGTCCTCCTCGCTCTCCTGGGAGACGCCTCCGAGGGCCGCCGCGGCGGCCGCGAAGCGGGGGAGGGGCGGCGACAGGCGGAAGCTCCCCTCCGCGTCGCGCGGGACGGCGGCGGCGAGGACGACGTCCCCGTGGGCGATGGCGCGCTCGAGCGCCTCGTTCTCGTCCGCGAGGCTGCCCTCGAGGGGGTCCTGGAGGAGGAAGTCGATCGCGAAGACGCGGGCCCCGGCAGCGCGCGCCTCCTCGACGATGGCGGCGAGGGCGCCGCGGGGGATCGGGTAGGTGCCGCCCGCGAGCCGGATCGTGTCGTCGTCGATCGCCACGATCGCGAGGGAGCCCGAGGCGGGCTGGGAGGCCGCCGCCCGGGCGGCGCGCGCGTCGTAGAGCACCTTCTCCACCCGCTCCACCGCCCCGCCGCGCTGGTGCGCGGCGAAGGCAGCGACGACGCCCACCGCGAGGCCCGGCGCGAGGGCGGCGCGGAGCTTGCGGGCGATGGGCGAGGCCACGGCGGAGAGCCTACCCCATGGCGGCGCAAGGTTCAGTCGTTCGGAGCGTCGCCGCCTCCGCCACGAGGCGGGGTCGGACCTCCGGGCCGGGCGCGGCGTCGTGGCCGTGACCGCCTGCGTCGAGCCGGGCGGTTCCTGGTTCCCCCTGGCCCGTCGGGAGGTCACCGCCAACGGACGGGAAACGCTCCGTTCCCCCGGGGGCCTGTCTGGTGCCGCGCCCCTGGGCCAGGAGTTCGCGGGGGGCGTCGCGGCGTTTCGGCTCGAGCCCGTCCTCGGCGCCGCGCGCGAGCGGAGCCCCTAGATCGGAAGAGCACACG
>JBBIPT010000300.1:0-4334 GCA_037442705.1 Anaeromyxobacter sp. | reverse complement strand
CCCCCCCCCCCCAGGGTGAGGGCTTGCGACGCGAAGCGCAGCAAGCCCGGAAATCCCTCAGACTCGCCTCGGAAACGTTCGCCGAGCGCAGAAGCCGGCGAGAGGCGAGTCTGATGGCGTCGCAGGCCACGGCGGCCGCCCGGGCGGCGCGAGGCGGGGGGCGCTCCCCGGCGGACGACTGCGTCCACTGCGGCTTCTGCCTCCCCACCTGCCCGACCTGGCAGAACTGGCAGGAGGAGACGGACTCCCCGCGGGGACGGATCGACCTCTTCCAGGCCCTCGAGGATGGCCGGGTGGAGATGTCGCCCAGGGTCGCGAGCCACTTCGACCGCTGCCTCGGCTGCTTCGCCTGCATGACCGCCTGCCCGTCCGGCGTCCGGTACGACCACGTGATCGACCGCGCCCGCTGGCGCGTGGAGCGGACCCTCCAGCGGTCCGCCGGGGACAGGCTCTGGCGCGAGCTCCTCTTCGCGGTCTTCACGCGCCCGTGGGCGCTCCGCGCCGCCGCCGTCCTCCTCTTCCTCGGCCGGGTCACGGGGCTCCGCTGGCTCGTCCGGAAGGCCGGGCTCCTCCGGGTCTCGAAGCGGCTCGCCGCGCTCGACGCGCTCGCCCCGCCGCTCGGCCTCGAGGACGTGCTCCGGCGGCTCCCGCGCCTCACGCCCGCGGAGGGCGAACGGCGGCTCCGGGCCGGGCTCCTCGGCGGCTGCGTCCAGCGCGTCTTCTTCCCGAACGTGAACGAGGCCACCCTCCGGGTGCTCGCGGCGGAGGGGGTCGAGGTCGTCGTGCCGGACGGGCAGGGGTGCTGCGGCGCCCTCTCGGTCCACGCCGGGCGGGTCGAGGAGGCGAGGGCGCTCGCTCGCGCGCTCGTCGAGGCGTTCGAGCGGGAGCCGATGGACGTCGTCGTGGTGAACGCCGCCGGCTGCGGGTCGCACCTCAAGGACCTCGCCCACCTCTTCGCGGAGGACCCGGCCTTCCTCCCGCGGGCGAAGGCCTTCGCCGCGAAGGTCCGGGACGTCTCCGAGGTCCTCACCGCGCTGCCGGCGCGGGCGCCCCGGGCGCCGCTCCGCGCCCGCGTCGCCTACCACTCCCCCTGCCACCTCGGCCACGCGCAGAAGCTGAACGACCCGCCGCGCGCGCTCCTCCGGGCCATCCCCGGCGTCGAGCTCGTGGAGGTCCCGGACGGCGAGCAGTGCTGCGGATCGGCCGGGATCTACAACCTCGTGGAGCCCGGGAGCGCCGGCGAGATCGGGCGGCGGAAGGCGGAGGCGGTCGTCTCAACCCGGGCCTCGCTCCTCGCGAGCGCGAACCCGGGCTGCAGCCTCCAGGTCCGGCGGCTGCTCGGCGAGCGCGACGCCTCGATCGAGGCCGCCCACCCGATCGAGATCCTCGACCGGTCGATCGCGCAGGGGCGCCCGGGGCGGTGAAAGGATCGCGGCACCCGGGCCCGCCCTCCTTCCTCCCCTCGATCACCTGACAGCGGCGCCCGCGGCAGGCTACCCTCCGGCACAATGAGCTCCCCCGGCGACCCCCTCCGCGACCAGGTCCGCCTCCTCGGGAGGATCCTCGGCGAGACGGTGGCCGAGATGCACGGCCCCGCGGCGCTCGAGCTCGTGGAGGGGACGCGGCGGGCGGCGGTCGCGCTCCGGCAGGGGACGCTCCCCGGCGGGCGCGACGGGTTCGCCGCCTCCGTGGCGGGGCGGTCCCTCGAGGAGCTCGAGCTCCTCGGCTCGGCCTTCACCGACTTCTTCCTGCTCATCAACGCCGCGGAGGAGCAGCACCGGATCCGGGTCCTCCGCGAGCGCGACCGGCCCGGCTCGCCGCCCGACGGGTCGATCGCCGCGGCGATCGGCGAGATGCGGGACGGGGGCGCCCCGGCGGAGGCCGTGCAGGCCCTCCTCGACCGGCTCCTCGTGATGCCCGTCGTCACCGCCCACCCGACCGAGGCCCGGCGGCGCACCGTGATCGATCATGCGGCCGACGTCTCCGCGGCGCTGGACCGGCTCGAAGACCCGCGGACCGGCGCCCGGGAGCGCGACCGCGTGATGGAGGGGCTCCGCGAGGCGATCGCCGCCCTCGCCTGCACGCGGAAGTCGCGGACCACGCGCCCCTCGCCGCTCGACGAGGTGCGCTCGGGGCTCGAGGTCTTCGAGCGGACCCTCCTCGACGTCGTGCCGGAGGTCTACCGCGAGCTCGAGGAGACCCTCGCCGCCGCCTGGCCGGAGGCCACCTTCCGCGTGGGGCCCTTCCTCCGGTTCGGGACCTGGATCGGCGGCGACCGGGACGGGAACCCGTTCGTCACGCCCGAGGTCACGCGCGCCGCCCTCGACCGGCAGCGGGCCCTCGCGATCCGCAGGCTCGCCGCCGACGCGGCCGGGCTCTGGCGCGCCCTCTCCGCCTCGGTGGCCGGCGCGCCGGGCGAGGCGATCCGCGAGCTCTCCGCCTCCATCGAGGCCGACCGGGCGCGGATGGAGGGCGGGCAGGCGCCGCTCCGGACGCTCCGGGCGGAGGAGCTCTGGCGGGAGAAGCTCGGCTTCGTGGCGGCGCGGCTCGAGGCCGCGCGCCTCCGGACGGAGGGGGGCTACGCGGACGCCCGCGCCTACCTCGCCGACCTCGACCTCCTCGACCGCACGCTCCGCGCGGCGGGGCTCTCCCGCCTCGCCGAGGGCCGGCTCCGGGACGCGCGGCGGAGGGCGGAGGTGTTCGGCTTCCACCTCGCCACGCTGGACCTCCGGCAGCACTCCGACGTCCACGCCCGGGCGGTGGACGAGATCCTCCGGCAGGGGGGGACCGGCGGCTACCTCGCGCTCGACGACGAGGCGCGGATCGCGCTCCTCGGCGAGCTCCTCTCCCGCGCCGCGCTCCCCGCCCCGGACCGGGCCCGGCTCTCCCACGAGGCGCGGGAGGCGGTGGAGGCGCTCGAGGTCGTGGGGCGCGCCCGGAGGGACAGCGGGCCGGAGGCCTGCGAGCGCTACGTCGTGAGCTTCACGCGCTCGCCGAGCGACCTGCTCGAGGTGCTCCTCCTCGCCCGGGCGGCGCGCCTCGCGCCGGACGAGATCCGGCCGGTCCCGCTCCTCGAGCAGCTCGAGGACCTCGAGCGCGCCGCGGACATCGCGCGGCGCGCCCTCTCGATCGCGCCGATCCGGTCGGCGCTCGGCGGCGAGCTCGAGGTGATGATCGGCTACTCGGACTCGGGGAAGCAGGTGGGCTACGTCGCGAGCCAGGCGGCGCTCCACCGCGCGCAGCTCGCGCTCGCGGGCGTGGCGGAGGAGGCGGGGGTCACGCTCACGGTCTTCCACGGCCGCGGAGGGGCGGTGGGCCGTGGAGGCGGGCCCGCGAACCGGGCGATCCGGGCGCAGCCCCGCGCGGCGCTCCGCGGCCGCTTCCGGCTCACCGAGCAGGGCGAGACGGTGGCGGCGCGCTACGGGCGGGCGGAGATCGCCCGCCGCGACCTCGAGCAGATGGTGAACGCGGTCCTCGTCGCCTCGGTGGGTCCGCCCGGCACCGCGGCGGAGGCCGCCGCGCTGGAGCGGGAGGGAATCCTCGCCGAGGGGGCGGCGGCGGCGCACGCCGCCTACCGGCGCCTCGTGGGCGATCCCGGCCGGCTCGTCCGGTACGCGCTCGCGGCGACGCCCATGGGGGAGGTGCCGGAGCTCCGCTTCGCCTCCCGCCCGGCGAGCCGCGGAGGGAAGCCGGGGCTCGAGGCGCTCCGCGCCATCCCCTGGGTCTTCTCCTGGAACCAGAGCCGCCACGGGATCCCGGGCTGGTTCGGCCTCGGCTCCGCGCTCGAGGCCATCGCCGCCGCCCACGGCGCGGAGCGCGCCCGCGCCCTCTACCGGGACTGGCCGTTCCTCCGCGGGGTCGTCGACAACGCGCGCCTCGCGCTCACGCAGGCCGACCTGGACGTGGCGGCGCACTACGCGAGGCTCGCGGAGCCGGCCGATCGCGCGATCTTCGAGACGATCCGCGACGAGCACGGCCGGACGGTCCGCGCCATCCTCGCGGTGACGGGCGATCCGTCCCTCATGTCCCCCTGGCCGGCGGTGGGCCAGGCGGCCGAGCGCCGGAACCCCTACGTGGACGTGCTCTCCCACGTGCAGGTGGAGCTCCTCGGCAGGCTGCGGCGGGCTTCCCCCGCGGACCGGGAGCGCGTGGAGGAGGCGCTCCGCCTCACGGTGAACGGGATCGCGGCCGGGCTCCAGACGCTGGGGTGAGCGCCGGGGCGAGCCTAAACGACCGAGCGCGATTCGGAAACACCCAAGGCTTCAGGCCTCAGGCTTCAGGCCTCAGGAAATGCATCTCTGCCGCCGTTCCCGAGGCCTGAGGCCCGAGGCCCG
>JBBIPT010000299.1:0-4362 GCA_037442705.1 Anaeromyxobacter sp. | reverse complement strand
CGGGGACGCGAAGGAGCAGGACGCGGGCGCGCCCGCAGGCGAGCGTCCCGCGGTGACCGGGGAGCAGGAGGCGGTGAAGCCGGCGATCCGGCCGGAGCTCGGGGCGAAGCCGGTCGGGTCGATCCGCGTGGACGTGGACCGGCTCGACGAGATCGCGGCTCTCGCGGGCGACGTGCTCGTCGAGGGGGCCCGCTCGCTCCAGCGGTCCCGGGAGCTCAACGGTCTCTTCGCCCGCTGGGCGCGTCTCTCCGACCGGATCGTCCTGCTCGCCGAGGCGATGCGGGACGAGCGGCTCGCGAGGGCCCTCGAGCAGATCGAGGGGGACGTCCACCTCCTCCGGTCGGACACGTTCCGGTTCTCCCGCTCCCAGGCCGAGGCCGCCTCCTCCGCCCAGGCGCAGTTCGGGCTCCTCGCGGAGCGGATCGGGAACGCGCGGCTCATCCCCCTCGCAGCGGTGCTCGGCGGCTTCCCCCGGGCGGCCCGCGACATGGCGCGCGAGCAGGGGAAGGAGGTGGAGTGCGCGGTGAAGGGCGGGGAGACGGGCGTGGACAAGGCGATCCTCCTCTCCCTGAACGACCCGCTCGTCCACCTCGTCCGCAACTGCGTGGACCACGGGATCGAGCCGCCGGAGGATCGGGTCGCCGCCGGGAAGCCGCGCGCCGGGCGGATCGCCCTCTCCGCCCGGACCGACGGCGATCAGCTCGCCGTCACGGTGGAGGACGACGGCCGGGGGATCAGCCCGCAGAAGGTCCGGGCCGCCGCGCTCCGGAAGGGGATCGTCGGGGAGCAGCAGGCGGCGAGCCTCTCCTCCCGGGCCGCCCTCGACCTCATCTTCATGGCCGGCTTCTCCACGAGGGAGCAGGCGGGCGAGACGAGCGGCCGCGGCGTCGGGCTCGACGTGGTCCGCAAGCGGGTCACCTCGCTCGGCGGATCGGTCACGGTGGAGTCGGAGCCGGGGAGGGGCTCGAAGTTCACGCTCCGGATGCCGCAGTCGCTCTCCCTCATGAAGGTGCTCCTCGTCCGGATCGACGACGACGTCTACGGGATCCCGGCGGGGGACGTGGACAGCGTGGGCCGGCTCGACCCCACCCAGATCACCGAGGTCGCCGGCATCCGCGCCGTCCGCTACCGGGGCAGGCTCATGCCGGTCGTGGCCCTCGGGCCGCTCCTCTCGCTGAACGGGGGGCCGCGCTCGAAGCGGCCCCACGTGGCCCACGTGATCCACGGCACCGAGGGGGCGGCCGTCGTCGTGGACGGGCTCTTCGGCGAGCGCGAGGTGGCGGTGAAGGCCCCCGGGGCGTTCGTGAAGGGGATGCGCTTCGTCACCGGCGCCGCGGCGCTCGAGGACGGGCGGGTCGCGCTCCTCCTCTCCACCCCGGACATCGTCGGCGCGGCGCGCCGGCTCGCCTCCCCGGCCCTGAGCCGCGGCCGCGAGCGGCGCCGGCTCCGGATCCTCCTCGTGGACGACAGCGCCATCGCGCGCGAGGCCGAGGCCGCGCTCCTGCGCTCGCTCGGGCACGAGGTGGACGAGGCGGTGGACGGGGAGGACGGGTGGCAGCGGCTGCAGTCCGGCGCCCACCACCTGCTCGTCACCGACGTCCAGATGCCGGTGCTCGACGGGATCGACCTCACCCGCCGGGTGAAGGCGACGCCGCGCTTCGTGAAGCTCCCCATCGTGATCCTCTCCTCGCTCTCGGCCCCCGAGGAGCGGCGGCGGGGAGTGGACGCGGGCGCGGACGCCTACCTCGTGAAGGGCGAGCTCGAGCCCGAGGGCTTCGCGGCGACGCTCGAGCGGCTCACCGGGGTCGGCGCGTGACCTCCGAGCGGTCGATCCGGGTGCTCGTCGCGGACGACTCGGAGCTCTTCCGGGAGGTCCTCGCCCGCGTCGTGGCGGCCGAGCCGGGCTTCGAGGTCGTCGCCACCGCGGCGGACGGCGACGCGGCCGCGGCGCTCGCCGCGGCGCACAAGCCCGACGTGATCACGATGGACCTCAACATGCCCGACTCCGACGGCTTCTCGGGCATCGCGCGGATCATGGCGGAGACGCCGACGCCGATCCTCGTGCTCACCGCGAACCGCGAGGAGGCGGTCGGGTTCCGGGCCCTCTCCCTCGGCGCCCTCGACATCCTCGAGAAGCCCCGGGCGACGGACGACCTCGACGACTTCGGCGCCCTCCTGCGCTCGAGGCTCCGGCTCCTCGCCGGCGTGAAGGTGATCCGGCACCTCCGGGGGCTCCGGGACAGGAAGGCCCCCGCGCCGCGGAAGGGGGCGCGCCCCGAGGTCGTGGTGGTGGGGGCCTCCCTCGGCGGGCCGCGCGCCCTCGCGACCCTGCTCCGGGGGCTGCCGGCCGGCTTCCCGGCCCCCATCGCGGTCGTGCAGCACATCGCCGACGGGTTCACCGAGGGGCTCGCGAGCTGGCTCGCCTCCGAGTCCCGGCTCGCCGTGAGCGAGGCCCGCGACGGCGAGCCCCTGCGGCCCGGCCGGGTCCTCCTCGCCCCGACCGGCCGGCACCTCCTCGTCGCGGAAGGGGTGGCCCGCCTCTCCGACGCGCCGCCCGTCGACACGTTCAAGCCCTCGGTGACCCCGCTCTTCCTCTCCGCGGCCCGCGTCCACGGCGCCCGGTGCTGCGGCATCCTCCTCACGGGGATGGGGCGCGACGGCGCGGACGGCCTCCGCGCCATCCGGCAGGCCGGGGGCGCCACCTTCGCGCAGGACGAGGCGACGAGCGCGGTGTTCGGGATGCCCCGCGCCGCGATCGAGGCGGGGGCGGTCGAGCGGGTGCTGCCCCTCGAGGAGATCCCCCGCGCGCTCCTGGAGCTCGTCCGGTGATCGCGGTCGCGACGGAGGTGCTCCTCGACCTCGCCGCGCTCCTCAAGGAGCGGGTGGGGCTGCACGTGCGGCAGGACGGCCACTCCGCGCTCAAGATCGCCCTCGCCGCGAGGCTCGACGAGCTCGCCGCCACGGTCCCCGATCCGTCCGCCTACGTCGCCCTCCTCCGCTCCGGCGCCGGCGACGAGGAGATGCGCCGGCTCCTGCCGCTCGTCACCGTCGGGAAGACGAGCTTCTTCAGGGACGAGCGGCAGTTCCGGGCGCTCGACGCCCTCCTGCCGGACCTCCTGCGGCGGGCCCGGTCGGGCGGGCGGCGGATCTCGATCTGGTCGGCGGGCTGCGCCACGGGGGAGGAGCCCTACTCCATCGCGATGAGCGCGGCGAGCGCCGGCGCGGAGCCCGAGCACCTCGAGCTCCTCGCGACCGACGTGAACCCGGAGGCGGTGGCGTTCGCGGCCCGGGGGACCTACGAGGCCCGCAGGGTGAAGGAGATCCCGGCGCCCCTCCTCGCCTCCCACTTCGACCGGGGCGGGGACCGCTACCACGTGCGGGGCCACCTCCGGCGGTACCTCGCGGCCATCCGGCCCCACAACCTCGTCTCCGCCGTCTTCCCGCGGCCGGCGGGCGGGGGATGGGACGTCATCTTCTGCCGGAACGTGATCATCTACTTCGACACGCCGACCACCCAGCAGGTGCTCACCCAGTTCCACAACGCGCTCGCCCCCGGGGGGTTCCTCTTCCTCGGCTACTCGGAGTCGCTCTTCCGCCTCTTCGAGGGGTTCGACCTCACCGAGGTGGCCGGCGCCTTCCTCTACCGGCGCCCGGAGACGACCCGGACCCCGGCGCCGCCGCCGCGGCCGCGCCCCGTGCCTTCGTCGCCGCCCTCGGTGACCCACGTCGCCACGAGGCCGGCGGCGGGGCCACGGCGATGCCCAATCGCCGCGTGGCGAGACGCAACGCGGCAGCCGCGCACACGCGCTCCCCTCGCATCACGAACATGCGGCGCTCGACGCTGCGATCGCCGCAACCAAGCCTCACGATCTTTCCGTCTGGACGATGTTCGTCAACGCCGACATCGTCGTAAAGATCGTGATGATCGGTCTGCTGCTCGCCTCCGTGGCGACATGGACGATCCTCATCGCCAAAACGATCGAACTTAAGCGCGCGCGGGACCGCGTGCTGACGGCGATCAGCCGCCTCTCCGACGCGCGCGGACTCGCCGAGGCGAGACTGGCGCTTGGCGGCGGCGATCGTCTCACCCAGACGCTTCTCGCCGAAGCGACGCGCGAAATGAAGCTCTCATCCGATATTCTCGCGGCGCCCGGCGTCAAGGAGCGTATCGCGGGGTGCTATGGAGAAATCGAGCGCGCCCAGGCGCTCGCCATCCGCTGGCTGATCACGGCCGCGCGCAATCGCAACGAGACCACCATGGTCGACCGCCTGTCGGGCGAACTGCTCGACGCGGCGAACAACCGTGGCACCGCGGTGAAGAAGCGCGAAGACACCCACAAGATGGCGGAAGCCAACCGCGCT
>JBBIPT010000298.1:0-4440 GCA_037442705.1 Anaeromyxobacter sp. | reverse complement strand
CATCCGGAACCGGAACCGCAGCGGCAACCGCGACCGCTTCCGGCCGCCCGCAGCGAAGCGAGGACGGCCGGAAGCCTTCTACGCCCTACGGGCTCCTAGGGGAACGGCGGCCCGGGCGGCCAGGGGGCGGCCGTCAGGGCGTGAACAGGGAGAGGAACCCGGTCGTGAGGACGGGGAGGTAGGTGATCGCGAGGACGCCCGCCGCGAGGATGAGGAGGAAGGGGAAGGTCTTCCTGTAGATCCACGGGAGCGGCTTCCCGAACCGCGAGGCGGAGAGGAAGAGGTTCAGCCCCATCGGCGGGAAGAGGAACCCGAGCTCGAGGTTCGCGAGGAAGACGACCCCGAGGTGGATGGGGTGGATCCCGTAGGCCTCGCCGAGCGGCGCGACGAGCGGCGCGAGGACGACGATCGCCGAGTACATCTCGAGGACGCTCCCGAGCACGAGGAGCACCGCGTTCAGAAGGAGGAGGAAGAGCGCCGGGCTCTCCACGTGGGTCGTCATCCACTCGACGAGGCGCGTCGGGATCATCTCGTCCACGAACCACGAGGTGAGGCCGAGGGCCGTGCCGAGCAGGATGAGGACCGAGCCGACGAGCGAGGCGGCGTGGACGAGCACGCGAGGCAGGTCCCGGAAGAGGTGGATGGAGCGGAAGACGAGGAGCTCCACCGCGATCGCGTAGGCGGCGGCGAGGGCGGAGGCCTCCACGATCGTCGCGAAGCCCCCCATGACCGCGACGATGACGAGGGTGGGGAGCCCGAGGTCCCACTTCGCCTCCCAGAGCGCCCGCAGCGCCTCCCGGGGGCGGAAGGGGGGGCGCGGCGCCTGGGCGCGGACGCCGACGACGACGCCGTACCCCGCCACGAGGGCGATCATGAGGAGCCCGGGGAGGAATCCGCCGATGAAGAGGTGCTCGATGGGCGCCTGGGCGACGACGGCGTAGAGGATGACCGGGAGGGAGGGTGGGAAGAGGAGGCCGAGCGACCCGGAGGCGGTGACGACCCCGACGGAGAAGTCCTCCGGGTACCTCTCCTGGCGCAGCGAGGGGAGGAGGAGCGGGCCGAGGGCGAGGATCGTCACCCCCGAGGCGCCCGTGAAGGTCGTGAAGATCGCGCAGACGAAGGTCGCCATCACGGCGACGCCGCCCGGCATCCAGCCGAAGATCCCCTTGTAGGCGCGCACGAGCCGGTTCGGCCCGTCCCCCTCCGCGAGGACGTACCCCGCGACCGTGAGGAGCGGGATGGCGGGGAGGGTCGCGGAGGAGACGAGGTTGAAGGCGGCGGTCGGCACCGCGGCGATCGCGAAGGGGCCCGCGTCGGCGAAGAACAGGACCATCCCGACGCCGGACATCGCGACGAAGACCGGGGCGCCGAGGAGGAAGGCGAGCGCGACGCCGAGGAGGAGCACGCCGACGAGGGCGGGTCCCGGCGTCGCGAGGCCGAGCAGGAACGAGGAGAGCCCGGCGGCGAGCACGCCCGCCCGCAGGGCCCAGCGGGCGCCGGTCCCCTCCCCCTCGTCCCCCGCGGCCCAGGCGAACCGGAGCGCCATCGCGGCGAAGCCGGCGGGCATCACGAGCTGGCTCCAGGCGACCCGGATCCCGAAGGCGACGACGCCGAACCCGTGCCACTCCGCCTCCACGAGCCGGAGGGAGGCGTACGTGAGGAGCGCGCAGGCGGCGGTCGAGACGGCGAGCCCGAAGATCCGCGCCCCCTTCCGGAGCGGGCCCTCCGGGACGACGGAGAGCGTGGAGAGGGCGAGGTGGTGCCCGGAGGCGGTCGCGAGGAGGGCGCCGAGAAAGCCGACCCAGAGGGTGATGTGCTGGGCGAGCACCGAGGAGCCGGGGAGCTCCTGGCCGAGGACGCGGCGCGAGATCGCGGACGCCGCGGGGAGGAGGACCATCGCGAGGAGGAGGAGCGCGACGAGGAGCCGCTCGACGCGGGTGCCGAGCTTCTCGGGCGGGGCGGCGGGGGAGATCGGAGCCGCGGAGGTCGGCGTCGGAGCGGTCACGGAATGCCGGTTGACCCCTCGGGATGGGGCGTCTATGAGTACCACGAACTCGCCGCTCGCGGGCCTCAACGGGTGGAGCGCTCCCTCCTCGTCATCGCACTCTGCGTCACGCTCGCCCCGCTCGCGGGGTGCCGCGGCGTCGCGCTCTCCCTCGCCGCCGGCGCGGTCTCCGGGAGCGGCTCCGCCTTCGCCTCCGACGACGACCCCGAGCTCGTGCGGGACGCGGCCCCGTTCGGGCTGAAGACGATGGAGGGGCTCCTCGCGGAGGAACCCCGCCACGAGGGGCTCCTCGTCGCGCTCGCGAGCGGCTTCACCCAGTACGGCTGGGCCTTCGTGCAGACCGAGGCGGACCTCGCCGGCCTCGACGGGAAGCTCGACGAGGCCCGCGCGGGGAGGGCCCGCGCGAAGCGGCTCTACCTCCGCGCCCGCGACTACGGCCTGCGCGGGCTCGAGGTGCGCCGCCGGGGGCTCGGCGACGGGCTCCGGGCGGGGGGCAGGGACATCCCGGCCCTCCTCTCCCGCGCCGAGAAGGGCGACGTCCCGCTCCTCTACTGGACCGCCTCCGCCTGGGCCCTCGCGATCTCGGCCGGCAAGGGCGACATGTCCCTCGTCTCGGAGCTCCCCGTCCCCGTCGCGATGATGGAGCGGGCCCTCGCCCTCGACGAGGCCTGGAACGAGGGGACCCTCCACGAGTTCTTCGTCGCGCTCGACGCGGCGCGGAGCGCGGCGGAGGGCGGGGGTCCCGAGCGGGCGAAGGCCCACCTCGACCGGGCGCTCGCCCTCTCGATGAACAAGAAGCTCGGCCCGCTCGTCTCCTTCGCGGAGGGCGTGCTCGTCCAGCGGCAGGACCGCCGGGAGTTCACGCGCCTCCTCGAGGAGGTGCTCCGGGCCGACCCCGGGGAGGTCCCCCGCCACCGGCTGGCGAACGTCCTCGCCCAGCGCCGGGCGAGGGCGCTCCTCGATCACGTGGACGATCTGTTCCTCTGAACCCACGAAGGAGAAGAACCGTGAAGAAGCTCCTCCTCGCCGCCCTCCTCGCGGCGCTCGCCCCTTCCGCCCGGGCCGCTCCCGTGACGATCAAGCTCGGGACCCTCGCGCCGCAGGGCTCGACCTGGCACGACCTCCTGAAGGAGCTCGGCCAGCGCTGGGAGGCGGCCTCGAACGGGCAGGTGCGCCTGCGCGTCTACGCCGGCGGCGCGCAGGGGAGCGAGGGGGACATGGTCCGCAAGATGGGGATCGGCCAGCTCCAGGGGGCCGCGATCTCCAACGTGGGGATGCACGACGTGATCCCCGAGCCCCAGGCCTTCTCCGTCCCCTTCCTCTTCGACGACGAGGCGCAGACGGAGTGCGCCTTCGAGCGGATGCGCCCGCGCCTCGACGAGGCGCTCGCCAGGCGGGGGCTCGTCGCCCTCCAGTGGAGCCGCATCGGCTCCATCCACCTCTTCTGCGACCGCCCGCGCCGGTCGCCCGCCGAGGCGGCGAGCGCGAAGGTCTGGGCGTGGGAGGGGGATCCGAAGAGCGTGGAGGCCTACCGGGCGGCGGGACTCCACCCCGTCGTCCTCTCCGCGACCGACATCGTGCCCTCCCTCCAGACCGGGATGATCGACTGCGTGCCCAACGTCCCGATCTACGTGCTCACGGCCCGCCTCCACGACCGCGCGAACCACATGATGGACGCGCCCTGGAGCCACATGATCGGGGCGACCCTCGTCCGCAAGGACGCCTGGGAGAAGATCGCCCCCGACCTCCGCGCGAAGCTCGCCGCGATCGCGGTGGAGCTCGGGAGGAAGGTGGACGAGGAGGTGAAGCGGCTCAACGCCGACGCGATCGAGGCGATGAGGAAGCAGGGGATGAAGGTCGTCCCCTCCGACCCCGCCCCGTGGCGCAAGGCGATGGAGAAGACCTGGCCCGTCGTCCGCGGCGGGGTCGTCCCGGAGGACTTCTTCGACGAGGTGAAGGCGGCCCGGGACGCCTGCCGGGCCGGGAAGCACTAGCCGGCCGGTCACGATTCGGAAACATCCGCATCGTCAGGGAGTTCCGCTCGCCCTGAGCCTGTCGAAGGGCGAGGGGGGGCCCACGCGCCCGATCCCGCTCGTGCTTCGACAGGCTCAGCACGAGCGGGTCCGTGTGGCTGGTCCAGGCTCTCGAGCTTCCGTCTTGCCGACCCCCAGGAAGCGCGCGACGTCCTGCCGGAGGGCCCGGCAGCCGAAGAGGAGCGTGAGGTGCCCCCGCGGGTAGAGGCGGGGAGCGACGCCCCAGGCGCTCGCGAGCCGGAGCGTCCCCTCCGCGGGGGCGATCCGGTCCGCGCTCCCGGCGGCGACGAGGATCCGGCGGGCGGTGGGGCGCCGCTCGCCCGGACGGAACGGCGCGAGCGCGGGCGCGAGGGTCTCCGGAGCCGGGACGGGGCGGCCCGCCCGCGCGGCGAGCGCGGCGTA
>JBBIPT010000297.1:0-4454 GCA_037442705.1 Anaeromyxobacter sp. | reverse complement strand
GCCGGCGCCGCGCGCGGGGGCGGCCGCGGGCGGGCGATCGGCGCGGACGACCCGGAGCTCCGAGGCGCGCCCGACGAGCACGGCGTCCCCGAGCGGCTCGCCCCTCGCCTCGGCGGGCAGGTAGACGCGCCAGAGCGTCCCGCGGTTGTCCCGGTGCAGGGGGCGCACGAGCCCCTTCCCGGCGAGGGCGTCGAGCACCCGCAGGAGCCGCCGCTCGGAGAGGCGCAGGCGCGCCTCGAGCTCGCGCTTCCCCGCCCGGCACCAGTTCCGCCCCTCGCCGACGGAGAGGCGAAGGAGCTGGAGGTAGGCCGCCTGCTCCTCGGCCTCGAGGGAGGCGCACGCCTCGTCGAAGGCGTCGAAGGGGATCGCCGCGAAGCCGGCGCGGACGCGGACGGCGCCGAGGAGCTCGCCGCCGTAGGGGAGCCGGCGCATCTCCCCCGGCTCGATCGCCTCGGCGGCCGGGATGGCCCGGAGGGGGAGCGTCGCGAGCGACGCGCTCCCTCGAACTCCCCGGTAGTACGCGCTCCTCCCCGCCACGCCGCCTCCGCCCACGAACCCGAGGCTCGAGCGTAGTCGGACGATATCGCCGGTCAAATATTCGGCGGAGGAGGAGGGGCGGGCGGGGGCGGGGCTCGGCGCTCGGGCTTCAGGCCTCAGGCCTCGGGCTTGGAGCTTCGGGCTTCGGGCCGAAGGGCGAACGCCGAGGGCTCGACGTTCGTGATCGCGGCCGTCAGATCAGGCCGCGGGAGCGGCGGAGGAGCTCGATCGTCTTCTGGTACTCCACGTCCCAGGCGCTCGTCCCCTCCTGGAGGTGCTTCAGGCGGGCGCGCGCCTCGCGATCGATCTCGTCGTCCACGTCGAGGTGCTTGCGGAAGATCCCCGCGACCTTCTTGCGGATGACGTGGTCCTCGGAGAAGACCTCCTCCACGTTCCGCGAGATGAGGAGGAACTCGATCATCTGGCCGATGACATACTCGATCCCCTCGTCCCCCATCTTGAAGCCGCGGACGTCGGCCATCTCGCGCTTCACCTGGTTGAACCGGGAGTGGTCGTAGCCCCGCCGCTCGAGGGCCTCGCGGGTCGCGGCGTTCACGCGCTCCTCGGCCGCGAGGTACTCCTTCATGATCGCCGCCATGTCCATCTCGGCGTCGCCGATCCGGAGGGTCTCGACCTCGACGTCCCCGTCCTGCATGAGGGTCTGCACCACCTCACGGGCGATCGTCGGGATGACCTTGGGGTAGAGCCTCATGGAGAAGTTCCTCGCCTCGTCGCCCGCGGCCCCGCTCGGGCCGGTAGCCGGTGCGAAGACCGCGGAGAGAATCCAGAAAACCGCGGAAAAGATGAAGCCGTATAAACCCCTATCGGCGGGAGTGGCAAGGAAAAAAGCCCGCTCCTCCGATGCTTTCACGCGCCGCACCCGGCGCGCAGCGGCCCCCGTGGGCCCGGCCCCTCACGGGCCGTGGGCGGGCGGCGACGGGGTCGCCGGGGGGTCCGAATCGGGACAGGGGCGGGGAAGGTGCGGAGCGCCCGGCCGTGTTACGGTCCGCCCGCTCTTGAACGGGGGCGATCATGGGACGGGACACCGAAGACCTTCCGCCTGGAGTCGAGCGGCACCTGCGGCTCGCGGCCCTCAGGAACACCCCCGTACTCGACACCTTCGAGGCGGAGTTGTTCGAATGGCACTCCCGCGAGCACTCCAAGCTCATCGACGAGATGGTGGCGACGGAACGCGCATTCGTCGAGGAGCAGGCGAGTGCCGGGTCAGTAGAGGTCAACGACTCGGGAATCGTCGCCGTCGAGTACTACATCAAGAGGGCAAGGTACTCGGACGTCATCTACCTGGCGTCGCTGCTCGAGGGGCTGCTCAAGAGGGCCTGCGCGACGTTGAGAGGCCTGGTCGACGGCCAGGTGCCGCTGTTCCAGCCCGAGGAACTGAAAGGCGACAAGTGGTCCCGTCACCAAAAGTTCCTCGATCGGTACGGCCGCCTGAGCTTCCCGGAGCCCCCGTGGGCAGACCTGCGAACCATGGTCCTCGTGCGGAACAACCTCGTCCACGCCAACGGTGACACGTCCGCGCTGTCCGAGGAGGAGAAATCGAGGATCCGGAAGCAGCCGGGGATTACGGTCGATTCGCCGGAGGTCGTGATCGAGGCGAGGTACGTCGAGCACGCCCTGGCAGCGTTCAAGTCGATCGCTCAGTTCGTATCCGCTGGTCTCGCGGACGTCGCGTCGCGAGCCGAACGCCCACGGGCGATCACGTGAAGGCGACTCTATCTCGGCAGATCGCGCGCGCCCGGGCGCTCGTCCCCTAACGCCATGGCCTGCGCCGGCGCACCTGCGCCGGGTGGGAGCCCCATGGCCGTGCGGGAGGCGGAGTGGCCGTGCCCGCGGAGCGGGGGTCTGCGGGTGTCACGGAGGTCCCGGGCCCCGTCCCGCAGCCGCACCCGCACCCGCATCCGCACCCGCATCCGCACCCGCATCCGCACCCGCATCCGCACCCGCACCCGCATCCGCACCCGCATCCGCACCCGCAGCCGCAGCCGCAGCGGCGGCCGAAACCGGCTGGGGCCCCCACGTGTTCTGAAGCCTGAAGCCTGAAGCCTGAAGCCCGAAGCCCGAAGCCCGAAGCCCGAAGCCCGAAGCCCGAGGCCCGAGGCCTGAGACCTGAGACCTGAGACCTGAGACCTGAAGCCTGAGGCCCGAGGCCCGAGGCCTGAGGCCTGAAGCCTGCACTACGACGCGTAGATCTTCATCACGTCGGCGAGGAGCTTCAGGGCCTCGGCCTTCGGGCGCTGGAAGGCGTTCCGCCCCATGATCGACCCGAAGGCGCCGCCCTCCTTCATCCCCTTCACCTCGGCGAGGACCTCCTCGGTCCCCTTCGCCTCGCCGCCCGAGAAGATCACGATCCGCTTCCCGCCGAACGACGACTGGACGACGTGCCGGACGCGGTCGGCCAGGGTCTTCGTCGGGATCTGGTGCTTCTCGAAGACCTTCTTCGCCTCCGGGTGCTCCACGAGGTCCTTCGGCGGCTTCACCTTCACGATGTGGGCGCCGAGCTGGCACGCGATCTGCGCGGCGTAGGCGGCGATGTCCACCGCCGTCTCTCCCTCCTTCGAGACGCCCGTGCCGCGCGGGTAGCTCCAGACCACGACGACGAGCCCGTTCGCCTTCGCCTCCTCGGTGAGGGCGCGGAGCGCCTCGTACTGCGCGTTCCGCGCGTCGGAGGCCGGGTAGATCGTGTAGCCGATCGCGGCGCAGCCGAGCCGGACCGCCTCCTTCACCGAGGCGGTCACCGCCGAGATGGGGCCGCCGCCGAGCTTCGAGAGGGAGTCGGAGTTGTTCAGCTTCAGGATGAGCGGGATCTGGCCGGCGTACTTGCGGGCGCCCGCCTCGAGGAAGCCGAGCGGCGCCGCGTAGGCGTTGCAGCCGGACTCGATGGCGAGCTGGAAATGGTACTCGGGATCGTAGCCGGCCGGGTTCGGCGCGAAGGAGCGCGCCGGGCCGTGCTCGAACCCCTGGTCCACGGGCAGGATCACCAGCTTGCCCGTGCCCCCGAGCTTCCCGGTCATGAGGAGGCGGTGGAGGTTCGCGAGGGTGCCGGGGCTGTCCGACTGGTACCAGGACAGGATCTCCTGCACGCGCGCGGTGGTCGTCTCGGGCATCGTTCGTTCTCCGTGCTTGAGGTTCGCTGGTCGCGCCGTGAGGCGGAATCCGGTCGCAATCTAGGGACGGGCCCCGGGAGGAGGCAAGGGAGAAACACCCGGGCCTCGCGGCCGCGCGGGGAAGCAGCGCCCCACGAAGCCGCACCCCTCCGCCCGGCACCGGGCCTCCTCCCGCCCGAGTTCGGCCGGGCTCCGATCTCCCTCCCCGAGGTGCGCCCCCCGGGCGAGGGCGGGCGCCTCGCGCGCGAAGGCCACGAGCTCCTCCGCCTGCGGCGTCACGTCGATCGCCCGGAGGTCCCCCCGCAGGAACTGGAGCCGGGCGCGGACCTTCGCGCCCGAGTGGGCGCGCCGCGCGGCGAGCGCGTAGGCGAGGAGCTGGAGCCGGTAGCGCTCCACCGCCTCCGCCCGCGCCGTCGCGTACTTGTAGTCGATGACCGTGAGCTCCTCGCCCCTGCCGTTCCTCGCGCGGACGATCGCGTCGATCGCGCCGACGAGGTAGGCGGCCGGCCCCTCCCCTGCCCGCGGCCGGAGACCCAGGACGAAGGGCACCTCCCTCGCGAGCCGCCCCTCGCGAGCGGCCCGCGCGAGGTCGCGCCCCGGCCCGGAGTCGGCGAAGCGGGAGACCTCGGCGAGGATCCTCCGCACGCCCGGGGCCGCCGGGTCCCAGCCGCGGCGGGCGGCGGCCGCGGCCATCTGCGCGCGCCGCTCGAGGGGAGGCGCCCCGAGGTCGCACTCCGAGAGCATCGCGTGGGCGAGCGTCCCTCGCGCCGTCGCCCGCGCGGGGTCGTCCGG
>JBBIPT010000296.1:0-4455 GCA_037442705.1 Anaeromyxobacter sp. | reverse complement strand
CGCGCTGCCGCGCGAGGGAACGAGGCCGGCCGTCGTGGGGGTGGAGCCGGGCCTCTTGCCGGGCGTTCCGCCGGGCGGGGCGACGGCGGGCGCGGGTCTCGCGGGCCGTCTCGCGCTCGGGGACGAGGTGAGCGTCGCGGGCCGCTCGTTCGCCGTCGTCGGCCTTCGCCCCTCCTCCGCGGACGCGGACGACTTCGCCGTCCACCTGCGGATCGAGGAGCTCCAGGCGGCGCTCCGGACCGGCGCCGCGAGCGAGCTGCGGATCTTCCTCGAGCCGGGTGCCGACCCGGCGGTGGCGCGCCGGGGGCTCGCGGCCGCCGAGATCGGGGCGATCGTCTCCGGCATCGACCGGGGAGAGGTCGCCGAGCGGGGCCTCCAGGGATCGCTCGAGGCGCACCGGCGGGCGCTCTACGCATTCGTCGCTCTCGTGGCCGGGTTCGCGCTCCTCCTGGCCGCGCACCTCGACACGGCGGAGCGCCGGGCCGAGCTCGCCACCCTCGTCGCGATCGGCGCGGGGAGGGGCACCTTGCTCGGCACGGTCGTCGCGCGCTCGGCGCTCGTCTCCGTGGCCGGCTCCCTCCTCGGTGCGCTCCTCGGAGCGGCGGTCGCCTCGGCGCTCGCGCCGGAGGCCGCCGCGCTCGCCGCGCTCGCCACCCTTCCCGCGGTGCCCGCGGCGGCGATCGCGATCGGCGTGGCCGCTGCCCTGCCGGCCGCCGTCGCCGCAGCGAAGAGGGATCCCGTTCCCGAGCTCCAGGGCTGGTTCGGCTGAGCGGGAGGCCGGGGGAGGCGCGACCTCCTCCCGCGGAACGCCGCGCGGTCCGTCAGCTCTCGCCGCTCGGGCCTGCGCCGGGGAGGGGCAGACTCCACCCGAAAGGAGCCGCCCCGTGCACTTCCAGGCCTTCGATTTCCGGCCGCCCACGGCGAGGCGAGGACGGCCGCGGGCCTTCTACCCTGCGGGCTCCTCCAGGGACGCGCTCGCCCCCTCTCCCCCGCCCCTCTCCCCCGCGCGCGGGCGCGGGGGGAAGGGGTCCGAACCTGGAGGGGCGATGAAGACCCCCCGCGCGCGGGCGCGGGGAGAGGGGGGCGAGCGGGGGGGCGGGGCCGTACAGCTACGCCCCCGCGCGCGGGCGCGGGGAGAGGGGTGTTCCCCGGTCGTCTCCCCGGGTTCCCGCCGAACGGGCGGGGACCGGGCGCCGGCGAGGGTTTCTCGTCGCCCCGCCATCGGCCTTTCCGCCCGCAGGCCCCCCCTGTCACAAGTCGGGATCCGCCTTGTCCCCCATTCGTAAGGGCGGGGGGTGGACGTGGAGCGCGGGGGTCCGGGTCCTCGGGGGGGGATCCGGGCCCCCGCCGCTCCCGATTTTCCGGGCGCACGCCTTGCGGCTAGGATGCGCCCCATGAGCCTCGAGGTTCGCGTCCAGGAGCTGCTCGCCGCGGGCGACGCCCACGGCGCGGCCACGGAGGCGATGCGGGGCCTCGGGCCGAAGGTCCTCGGCTACCTCCGCACGATCCTCCGCGACGAGGCCGACGCGGGCGACGCCTTCTCCGCCTTCGCCGAGAACCTCTGGCGCGGGATCGGCACCTACCGGGGCGACGCGTCCTTCCGGACCTGGGCGTTCAAGATCGCCTGGCACGCGGCGCTGAACGTCCGGAACGAGGCATGGAACCGGCTCGGGCGCCGGCTCGAGACCGGCGAAGCCTCCCGGCTCGCCGAGGAGATCCGGACGAGGACCGAGATCCGGGAGGAGCGGCAGCGGACCGCCCTCGACGCCCTGCGGGAGGAGCTCAGCGCCGAGGAGCAGACGCTCCTCGTCCTCCGGATCGACCAGCAGCTCCCCTGGGAGGATGTGGCCGCGGTGCTCGCCACGGACGGGAGCGCGCTCGACGCGCCCGCGCTGCGCAAGCGCTTCGAGCGGCTCAAGGATCGGCTCGCGAAGCTCGCCCGCGAGCGGGGGCTAGCCTGAACGGCCGCTCGCGATTCGTGATCGGCCCCTGGCCTCGGGCCTCGGGCCTCGGGAACGGTGGCGGAGAGGCATCTCCTGAAGCCTGAGGCCTGAGGCCCTGGATGTCGGTCACATCCCGGGGCGGCGTCGTTCTCCTCCGGAGAGCGTCCCCCGTATGCAGTCCGCCCCCGACCCGAGCCGCCTCGCCGATCTGGTAAAGGAATCCACGGGAACGATCTCGGAGGTCGGCTTGCCGGACGAAGGCGGGCGGCGGAACCCACCCACGATGACCGACGACCTCGGCGCCGTCTCGGCGGAGCTCTCGGCGCTGCTCGCCGAACTCGCCCGGGCCCCCGAGGTCGACGTGGACGTGGCGCAGGGGTGGACCCCCGGCCTTCGGCCCGGGGACACGGTGGGGCGCTTCCTCCTGAAGAGGGAGCTCGGCAGGGGTGGCTTCGGCGTCGTCTGGGAGGCCTTCGATCGGGAGCTGGGCCGGGAGGTCGCCTTCAAGGCCGTGCGCCCGGGGCGGCGGCTGTCCGCGCACGGAGAGGCCTGGCTCCGCAGCGAGGCGGAGGCCGTCGCCCGGCTCAACCACCCGAACATCGTCACGCTCCACGACTTCGGGCGCGGGCCGTCCGGTCCCTACCTGATCTTCGAGCTGCTTCGTGGCCGCACGCTCGCCGAGCGGCTCCGCTCGGGCCCGATCCCGTTCCGCGAGGCGATCCGGATCGCCGGCGACGTCGCCCGCGTCCTCGCCCACGCCCACCGGGCCGGCGTCGTCCACCGGGACCTGAAGCCCGGCAACGTCTTCCTCTGCGAGGACGGCACCGTGAAGGTGCTCGACTTCGGCCTCGCCTACCTCTTCGGCCGGGGCGGCCCGGTGAGCGGCGGGACGCCGGCCTACATGGCCCCCGAGCAGTGGCGGTCGGAGCCCGGGGACGAGCGGACCGACCTCTTCTCCCTCGGCGTGCTCCTCCACCAGATGGTGTCCGGGTCCGTCCCCTACCGCGTGCTCCGGGAGGGATCCAAGGAGACGAGCGAGGCGCTCGCGCCCGGCCCGCCGCCGGCGCTCCCGCCCGGGAGCGCCCCCGGGGACGTGCGCGGGCTCGTCGCGCGGATGCTCGAGAAGGACCCGGCGAGGCGGCCCCAGGGAGCGGTCGAGGTGCTCCGCGCCCTCGAGCGGGCGGCGAGCCGGCAGGACGGCCGCGGGGGCCGGCTCCGGATCGCCGCCGTCTCGGCGCTCGCCGCGCTCCTCCTCGCGGCGCTCGCCCTGCTCGTCGGGCGGACGCGGCTCCCGGCGCCGGCGGACGGGGAGAGGCTCGTCGTGGCGGTGGCCGACTTCGAGAACGGGACGGGGGAGGCGGAGCTCGACGGCCTGGCGGGGCTCCTCGTGACCTCCCTCGAGCAGTCCCGCCGCCTCGACGTGCTCACCCGGGGGCGCCTCCTCGCGATCCTCCGCCGGATCGGGAAGGGCGACGTCCCGCGGATCGACGGGGAGACCGCGCGGGAGCTCGCGCGGGCGGCCGGGGCGCAGGTCGTCCTCACGGGGTCGGCGCAGCGGTCCGGGGAGGGGATCGCGCTCGAGCTCCGGGGGGTCGATCCGGGGGCCGACCGGCGCCTCTTCTCGGTGAGCGAGACGGCGGCGGCGAAGGGGGACGTGTTCGGCGCGATCGACCGGCTCTCCGACGGCGTGCGAGCGCTCCTCAGCGAGCGGCAGGAGGACATCCGGGGGTCGCGAATCCGCGTCGCCGAGGCCGTGACCTCGAGCCCCGAGGCCCACCAGGCCTACTTCGAGGGCGTGGACTGCATGAGCCGTCCGAGCGGAGCCGGCAGCTGGGTCGCGGTCGCCGCCTGCGCGGGACACTTCCGGCGCGCGCTCGCGCTCGACCCGACCTTCGCCATGGCCCACTACCAGATCGCCTTCTTGCTCGGCACCGAGCAGGGCTCGAGGCCGGAGATCGAGGGCCACATGGCGGCCGCGCTCCGGTACCAGGGGCGCGTGCCGGCCAAGGAGGCCTCTCTCATCCGCGCCTGGAAGGCGCACCTCGACGGGCGGGACGAGGAGGCGCTCGCGCTGTACGGCCAGGTCCTCTCGGTGTTCCCGGAGGATGCGCAGGCGCTCTACCTGGCCGGCGATCTCGAGTTCCACCGGGGCGAGTGGGCGTCGGCGGTCCCGTTCTTCCAGAAGGCGCTCGCCCTCGACCCGGACGCGGAGTGGCCGCTCGACCACCTCGTCGACGGGCTCGGGGTGCTTCGCCGCGGCGCGGAGCTGCGGGTCCTCGCCGAGCGCCTCGAGGGCGAGCCGGGCACGGCCGCGAGGGCGCACGCCCTCGTCCGGGCCCTCGTCTGGCTCGGCGACGCTTCCGGCGCGGTGGCGGCGGCCCGCGCGGCCTACCGGGCGGACCCAGGCCCGGCGGCGACCCACGATCTCGCGACGGCCCTCGCCGCCGCCGGCGAGTACCGCGAGGCCGAGAGGATCCTCCGCGCGTGGGTCGCCTCGGAGCCGGGATCCGGA
>JBBIPT010000295.1:0-4487 GCA_037442705.1 Anaeromyxobacter sp. | reverse complement strand
GGCAGGGAGGGCGCGCGAGCCGCTCCGCGACGCCGGAGGCGAACTCCTCGAACGGGAGATCCACGGCGAGCCGGGCCCGCTCGCGCGAGACGAGCCGGTCGGTCTCCTGGCAGCGGGCGCAGGCCGCGAGGTGCTCGGCCGTCCGCGACCGCTCTTCGCCCGTGAGCTCTCCCGCGAGCAGGCGGCGGACGCGCAGCGCCGAGCAGGCGACCCCGGGGCCGCCGAGCGCGAGGGTCATGGCAGCTCCTCCGGGTCGGGCAGCTTCACGCCGGGGAAGGCCTCCGCGAGCGCGCCGCGGGCGGCGGAGAGGAACTCCCGGAGCCGCTTGCGCACGGTGGGCAGGCTCCGGCCGGTCTCGGCCGCGATCTCCGCCTGGGTCATCTCGTCCACGAAGTAGAGCACGGCCGTCTCCCTCGCCTCCGCCGGCGCCGCCGCGAGGAGCGCCCGGACGAGCTCCCTTGCGTCCGGCTCGATCCCTCTCCCGCTGCGCTCCCGGGCCATCCGTCTCACCTCCTCCTGCCAGGCCGCCCTGGAGGCGCGCAGGAGGTTCAGGCAGTGGTTCGTCGCGGCCCGGAGCAGGAAGGCGGTGGGGGAGGCGGCGGCCGCGAGGGCCTCCCTCGCCAGGAGCGCGCGCGCGAAGACCTCCTGCGTCGCGTCGCGCGCCGCCTCGTCGTCCCGGAGGAGGTAGCGGCAGCGCGCGTGCACGCCGGCCGCGTGGCGGACGTAGAGCTCCTCGAGGAGCCCGTGCCCCCGCCCCTCCTGCGCGGGAGGCGGGCCGGCACCCTCGCCGGCCCGCCCGCCCTCGATGACGGCGAGACGCTTCACTTCGGGCTACGGCATGGGGATCGCGATGTCCGCGTAGCTCGCGGGCTGGAAGGCGCAGTAGCTCTCCGAGCCGAGGCGCCACTTCGTGTCGTACACCTCGAGGAAGCTGCCCGCCCGGTCCGCCCAGCACTCGCTCGCCTCGAAGGTCACCGGGACCCGCGGGTCGTTGTAGCGCGCGTCGGCGCGGCCGGCGCCGGCGGCGTTCCAGCGGGTGCGGAGCGCGACGTTCTCCGTCGTGGAGAGGTTCAGGAACCCGAGCTGGAGCTCGCCGCCCGCGCCGGAGGCCTGGAAGGAGTAGGCCGCGTTGAGGAAGTGCTCCTTGCCCGGCTCGGAGCTCTTCGCGCCGAGGAAGGTTGTAGACGGCGGCGAGCTTCCGATCCGGAATGACGGTCGAGCTCGACCTGCTGTTCGACGCGGCGCGGCCCCGCGCACGCAGGGATGCGCGGGGCCGCGTGCCGCTTCCGGAGGTCAGGCGCGCTTCTTCTTGGTGGGCCGCTCGCTGGCCTCCTTGTGGCGCCAGGAGTCGGCGTCGATGTCGATGACCTGACAGTGCTGGGCGAAGCGATCGACGAGGGCGCCGACGCAGGCGGCGCCCGGGAAGACGGTGCCCCACTGCTTGTAGGCGAGGTTGGTGGTGATGACGGTGGAGCGCTGCTCGTGCCGGCGGCTAATGACGTTGTAGAGCAGGTCGGCGGAGCGGCTGTCGCAGGGGAGATAGCCGAGTTCGTCCAAGACGAGCAGGTCCACGCGCGTGTAGCGTCGGAGCCGCCGCTCGAGGGCGGGAAGGAACTCCTGGCGTGAGAGGTCGGCGAGGGCGGCGGCGAGGGTGGTGAAGCGCACGGTGCGGCCGGCGAGGAGCGCTGCGTGCCCGAGGGCCTGGGCGAGGTTGGTCTTGCCGACGCCGCTCTGCCCGCGGAAGAGGACGTTCTCGCCGCGGGCGAGGAAGCCGAGCTCGAGCAGTTCCTCGTAGCGGGCCCGATCGACGGATCGCGGGTGGTTCCAGTCGAAGCGGTCGAGCGGCTTGAAGGCGCCGAGGGTGGCCGTCTTGGTGCGGCTCTCGAGGTTCCGCGCGTCGCGCTCCCGGCGCTCGAGGGCGACGAGGTCCTCGAAGCACTGCGTAGCGGAGGCGCGGGATTTCGTGAGCTGGGCGACCATGGCGCGGAGCGCGTCGGGCGACGACCTCATCCCGAGCGCTCGCAGGGCGGAGACGACGTCAGGGCTTGGCATCGTAGGTCTCGAGGTCGTGGGGGACGACGTCGCGATCGCGGACGTGCGCCGCGAGGGGGACGTCGAGCGGGACCGGCGCGACGCCGGCGCAGCGGCGCTGCTCGCACAGGGCGGCGAGGGCCCCCGGGTCGTGCATCCCGCGGGAGAGCACCTCCGCGACGGCAGCGCCGAGGAACTCCGCGCCGTACAGGTCGAGGAGCTTCAGCGTGCGGGTGGTCATCGAGCCGAGGTTGCGTCCGGCGTCCACCCAGCGCTCGTAGAGCGCGTCGATGGCGGGGACGGCCGCCCGGAGCCGGTCGCGCCCCTTCGCCTCGCCGGCGCCCTCCCGCTCGGCAACGAGGGCGGCGCGGTGCTCGCTCGCCTCCACCGGCTGGCGACGACCCCAGCAGCGAAGGTGGCGCGCCACCACCGTCGCGCCGTCGATGAGGCGCACCTCGCGATCATCTGCGGCGAGGGTGAGCATCCTCTTCACGTACTCGGGCGGGACCGAGTACGAGTTCGTGTCGAAGCGGCACGAGGCGGTCTTGTCCACCGTGACAGGGATCACCTGGTCCGTCGCGGGTAGAACGTTCGGGAGGGGCAGGAGCCGCGTCCGCTCCTCCTCGAGGCAGTCGCGCACTGTGCGTCCGGCGATCGTCGGGTGCGGCCGCGCGTGCGCGATCTCGTCGAGGAAGGCGAGGAACTCGCGGTTGCCCTGCTCGACGCTGCGGATGGAGCGGCCGGCGAGGAACCGCTCGCGGATGAAGCGGATCATCCGCTCGACGTTGCCCTTCTGGTTGGCCTTCCTCGGGGCGCAGAGCTTGAGCCGCACGGCGTAGTGGCCCGCGAGGTCGAGGAGCAGCGGGTGGAACCGCGCCGCGGCGCCGTGGCGCTCGAGGACGACGATCTTCGCGTTGTCGAAGAGCCACTCGCGCGCCGTGCCGCCGAGGAAGGTGCAGGCGCGCGAGAGCGAGCGCAGGAGCGACCAGACCGAGAGGTCGAGCACGAACTCACCCCACATCGCTCGCGACCACGGCAGGGACATGACGAAGAGCCAGAGGGCGCGCTGGCCGCCCGGCACGTCGACCTCGCCGACGTGCGCCCAGTCGACCTGCGCCTGCTGGGCGATGAGCGGCGTGAGCCGCAGGAATGCCTCGTGCCGCGGGACCGGGCGGACCTCGTGGACGAACTCGCGCAGCGTGCGGATCGCGCCGGTGTACCCGCGGGCCTTCACCATGTCGTAGAGGCGGGTGGCCCGCAGGCGCGGATAGCGGTCCAGCGTCTCGACGATGAAGTCCTTCACCGGGTCGACCTTGCGTGTCTTCGGCGGCGGCGGCGGTCGATGCTCGCAAAGCCCGACCACCCGCCTCACCACGTCGGCGTGGACGCGGAGCTGGGACGCCACGGTGCCGACCGGCAGGTGCTCGCCGAAGAAGAGCACGCGGATCTCGCTCTCGACCTCGTGCGAGACCGTCATCGCCCACCTCCCACGATGCGATCGAGGAGGCAGAGCTGCCGGAGGTCGCGGAAGTCATCGACGCCGCGCAGCCGCTGGAGGCGCCCGCGCTCCGGGACCGGCACGACCTCGTAGAACACGGTGCGGCAGCCGACCCCGAGCTCGTCGGTGAGCGCCAGAGACCACCCATCGGCTGGGTCGGCCGCAGCGAACACAACGCGCAGGCTCGTGTCGAGCCAGGTCGCGAGCCCTTCCAGGAGCACCTTCACCGGCTGCGCCGCCCAGAACTGGGCGGGCGGCGGCAGCGACGCCCGGAGCAGTTCCCGCTCGCCCTGCACCAGCACCAGCCGGACCCGATCGCGGTCCAGCTTCAACGCCATCGTCGTCTCCATGCGCCTCGCTCTCGCCGCCGCGAGCGGGCCCGCCGGAGATCGGAGGGGCCGTCGCGATCGGCGCGCCGCACCCTTCCTCACCGTCAACATTTCCGATACCCGGGTAGTCCACGCGGGCGCACCCGCCCTCCCGGCGCCGGGCGCGGCGGGCCCACTCCCGCTCGCGGTGCACCGCCCGGCCAGCCGCCGTCTGTCGGTACCGCCGCTGCTTCGACCGGGCCTGCGCCGCGCGCCGTGCCCGGCGGCAGGCCGGGCTGCAGTACCCCTGACCGCGGTAGCAGCGCTCGCAGACGAAGAACCGTCCGCGACACATCCCGCAGAACTGCTGCAACAGCGCCTTCGCGTGATGATCGGGTCCGCAGCCCAAGTCCGCTCCGCGGACGACCGGGAGTGGACGACGACGCCACGGCGTGGCAGAAGTCGGAGCAGCGATCGGCCGCGTCCGCAACCGATCGGAGGGCTCGGGTGGCTAGACCCGGGCCCTCGCTTTTTCCGGGTCCGCGCTCACCACCTACCCGCTGTCCGCTGCCGTCGCGACTTCTTGGCCGCGCGGCCTCGGCCCTCGACCTCGACCGTCAGAACGACGCGGATCCTGGCCGCCGTCTACA
>JBBIPT010000294.1:0-4503 GCA_037442705.1 Anaeromyxobacter sp. | reverse complement strand
AGCGCCGCGGGCGCGAGCGCGGCCTCGAGCCCGGCGAGGAGCGGATCGTCGGCGCCCCGCCCCGCGTCGCGCCAGGCCCGGGCGAGCCCCGTCCGCGCGGCGAGCCAGCCGGCGGAGAGCGCCGCGGTCCGGAGATACCGGTCGATCGGCGGCGAGGGCAGGCAGGCCTTCGCGTCCGCTCCGGCGGCCTGCGTCTCCGCCGCGAGGGCGAGCGCGACGAGGAGGGGCGTCCGCTCCCGGCCGCGGGTGGCGCCCATCTCCTCGAACGCCCGCCGGAGGAGCTCGATCCAGAGGGCGACGAGGGACCTTCCGCCGCCCCCCTTCCCCATCCAGGCCCCGAGGACACCCCCGGTGAGGGCCGGATGGACGGCGGGGGCGAGGAGGGAGGCGGCCCGCAGATCGGGTCCGCCCCCGGCCGGGGAGAGCTGGGCGGGCGCCGCGGGGAGGGAGGCGTAGTCCTCGTGCAGGATGAGCCGATCCAGGTCGTCGGCAGGGACGAAGGCGCGGTGGTGGGTGGAGAGGAGGAGGGCGGCCTGCGTCACCGCGCCGCGGACGAGGGCCCGGGCGTCGGGGGAGACCTCGATCGGGACCGTGAGATCGGCGAGCGAGGTGCCGAGCGAGTGACGGAGCGTCTCACGCTCGAAGCGGAGCCCGGCGGGATCGGCCCGGACGGCGGCGAGGACCTCGAGGCGGCGCGCGGCGATGGCGGAGGGCACGCGCGGAAACGCTATCGCGCCCCGCCGGACCCCACAATGGCCGGGGGCCGCCCCCCTCCTCCTTGCACCCGCGCGCCCGAGCGGGTAAACAGATCGTCCGCCATGCGCCGGACCTTCTTCAAGGCCAAGATCCACCGGGCCACGATCACGCACGCCGATCTCGACTACGAGGGCTCCGTCACGATCGACGAGGACCTCATGGACGCGTCGGGGATCTGGAACTACGAGGCGGTCCACGTCTGGAACATCACCCGCGGCACGCGGCTCCAGACCTACGCCATCCGCGGCGAGCGCGGCTCGGGCGTCATCTGCATCAACGGCGCCGCCGCCCACCTCAACAGGCCCGGGGATCTCGTGATCCTCGCCACCTTCGCCGAGCTCGAGGAGGCGGAGGCGCGGACGCACGAGCCGAAGGTCGTGCTCGTCGATCGCGACAACCGGATCGTCGCGAAGGACGCCGCCGAGGTGGCGGGGCCTCGGCGCAGGGTGACGGCATGACGGTGTTTCTTTGGCGCCGCTGAGGCGCGTCCCCTCCCCGATCTCGAGACCTTCCTCACCCTCTGCAAGCCGGGCAGGGCCGTCCCCGTCCGCGTGGAGGTGGACGCCGACACCGAGACGCCGGTCTCGGCCTTCCTGAAGCTCGCCCGGGGCGAGCGCCACGCCTTCCTCCTCGAGTCCGTGGAGGGCGGCGAGCGGAGCGCCCGGTTCTCCTTCCTCGGCGCGGGCCCGAGGAGCGTGCTCCGCTGGAAGCTCGGGGATCCCGGCGATCCCTTCGCGGAGGTCCGCGCCGCCCTCGCCACGCACCGGGCGGTCCGGGTCCCGGGGATCCCGCGGTTCTCCGGCGGGCTCGTGGGGCACGTCTCCTACGACGCGGTCCGGCTCTTCGAGCCGCGCGTCCCGGTGGCGAACCCGGACGAGTTCGGCTTCCCGGACGTCCTCCTCATGGACTTCGACGAGGTGGTCGCCTTCGACGACCGGCGCCACTCCCTCCACGTGATCAGCGAGGTCCGGTGCGGCGAGCGGGACGATCCCCGGAAGCTCTACGCGCGGGCCGTCGCCCGGATCCGGGCGCGGCTCCGGGCCCTCGCCCGGCCCCTCGTGGACCGCCGCTCCCGGCGCGCCGCGAGCCCGGCCGTCCTCGTCCCCCGCGTGGCGAAGCGCGACTACCTCGCCGCGGTGGAGCGGGCGAAGGAGTACGTCCGCGCCGGCGATTGCCAGCAGATCGTCCTCTCCCAGCGCTTCGACGCGGAGGTCTCCGTCCCGCCCTTCGAGATCTACCGGGCGCTCCGCCGGGTGAACCCCTCCCCGTACCTCTTCTTCCTCGAGGACGGCCCGCGCGCCCTCGTCGGCTCCTCCCCCGAGACGCTCGTGAAGCTCGAGGGGGGCGAGGTCACGCTGCGGCCCATCGCGGGCACGCGCCGGCGCGGGGCGGACCCCGAGGAGGACCAGCGGCTCGAGGCGGAGCTCCGCGCGGACCCGAAGGAGAACGCCGAGCACGTGATGCTCGTCGACCTCGGCCGGAACGACGTGGGGCGGGTCTCGCGGGCCGGCTCCGTGCGGGTCACCGCCCTGAAGACGATCGAGCGCTACTCCCACGTGATGCACCTCGTCTCCGAGGTGAAGGGGACCCTCGGCGAGGGGCTCTCCGCCGTGGACGTCCTCCGCGCCGGCTTCCCGGCCGGGACCGTCTCCGGTTCGCCCAAGGTGCGGGCGATGGAGATCATCGACGAGCTCGAGCCCGCGCGGCGGGGGCCGTACGCGGGCGCGGCCGGTTACTTCGACCGCGGGGGCGACATGGAGATGTGCATCGCGATCCGCACCCTCATGGCCTCCGGGCGGCGCGTCTCCGTCCAGGCGGGGGGAGGGGTCGTCTACGACTCCGTCCCCGAGGCGGAGTACGAGGAGACCCTCTCCAAGGCGCGGGCCGTCTTCACAGCGGTGGCCCAGGCCGAGCGGCGGGTCCTCGACGCCGTGGCCCGTCCCGTGGGGAAACCGCCGGCCGGGAAGCGCGCCCGGACCGGCGCGGGGCGTCCCGCGGCGCGCCGGGCCAGGGCCTCGCGCGGAGGAGGCCGCCGATGACCGCCCGCCTCCTCCTCGTCGACAACTACGACAGCTTCACCTGGAACCTCGTCCAGTACCTCGGCGAGCTCGGGGCGGACGTGGACGTCTTCCGGAACGACCGGATCGACGTCGCCGGGATCCGCGCGCGGCGCCCGGACGGGCTCGTCCTCTCGCCGGGGCCGTGCACGCCGGACGAGGCCGGGGTCACCCTCGCGGCGATCCGGGAGCTCTCGGGCGACCTCCCGGTCCTCGGCGTCTGCCTCGGGCACCAGGCGATCGGGCAGGCGTTCGGCGGGCGCGTCGTCCGCAACCACCGGATCGTGCACGGCAAGTCGAGCCCGGTCCGGCACGGCGGCGCGCCGCTCTTCGAGGGGATCCCGTCGCCCTTCGAGGCCGGCCGCTACCACTCGCTCGTCGTGGAGCGCGCGTCGCTCCCGCCCGCCCTGGAGGTCACCGCCTGGACGGACGAGGACGAGATCATGGGGCTCCGGCACCGGAGCCTCGACGTGGAGGGCGTCCAGTTCCACCCCGAGTCGATCCTCACCGGGGAGGGGAAGCGGCTCCTCGGGAACTGGCTCCGGCGGATCGCGCGCGAAGGAGGGCCCAGATGATCCAGCAGGCGATCGCGAACCTCCTCGAGCAGCGGGACCTCGCCCGCGGGGAGATGGCGGAGGCCATGGGGGAGATCGCCGACGGCGGCGCCACCCCCGCCCAGGTGGGCGCCTTCCTCGCCGCGCTCCGGCTCAAGGGAGAGACGGTGGACGAGATCGCCGGCGCCGCCGAGGTCATGCGGGCGCGGGTGGATCGCGTCCGGGTGGACGCGAAGGTCTTCGTGGACACCTGCGGCACGGGCGGCGACGGGAGGAACACCTTCAACATCTCCACCGGCGCCGCCTTCGTCGTGGCGGGGGCGGGCGTCACGGTCGCGAAGCACGGGAACCGGGCCGTCTCCTCCCGCTCCGGGTCCGCCGACGTCCTCGCCGCCCTCGGCGTGGACGTGGACGCGCCGAAGGACGTCGTGGAGCGCGCCATCGCGGAGGTGGGGATCGGCTTCCTCTTCGCCCCGAGGCTCCACCCCGCCTTCAAGGCCGTGGCCGGGATCCGCCGCGAACTCGGCGTCCGCACGATCTTCAACCTCCTCGGACCGCTCGCGAACCCGGCCGGGGCGAGGCGGCAGGTCATGGGGGTCTACGAGCCCCGCTGGGTCCCCATCGTCGCCGGCGTCCTCGCCGCCCTCGGCGCGGAGCACGCCTTCGTCGTGCACGGCGAGGGGCTCGACGAGATCGCGGTGACCGGGATGACCCACGTCTGCGAGGTGAAGGGCGGCGGGGTGGAGCGCTTCGCGATGGTCCCGGAGGACATCGGGCTCCGGCGCCACCCGGAGGCGGAGATCGCGGGCGGGGACGCGGAGCGGAACGCCGGGATCCTCCGGGACGTGCTCGGCGGGCAGAAGGGCGCCCCGCGGGACGCCGTGCTCGCGAACGCCGCCGCCGGGCTCGTCTGCGCCGGGGCGGCGAAGGGGCTCCCGGAGGGCGTCCGGCTCGCCGCGGAGGCGATCGACCGGACCGTAAAAATAGCGGGGATCGACCACGTCGGCCTGGGATCCGACTTCGACGGGGTCGGGTTCTCCCTGCCCAAGGAGCTGGCGGACGTTTCCATGTACCCCAACCTCGTGCGGGAGCTCCTGTCGATGGGATACGGCGAGGCGGACCTGGCCAAGATCCTG
>JBBIPT010000293.1:0-4589 GCA_037442705.1 Anaeromyxobacter sp. | reverse complement strand
GAAGGAGGCGTAGTAGGCGCCGATCGTCCGCTCGAGGTCCTGGCCCTTCGCGCCGGCCCGGACGAGCCGGGCGGCGAGGCGCGCCGTCCGCGGCGCGTGGCGGCAGGAGGCGTGCCCCCGGAGGCAGGAGGCGACGGTGTGCGGGCAGCCGCAGTGGCAGAAGGCCTCCTTCGCCCATGCGGCGAGGGTGGCGCGCTGCGCCTCGGAGAGCGCCGACACGTCCACCCCGGGGAGGGCGTCCTCCGCGGCGAGGACCGGGCGGGGGCCCGGGAGGAGGAGGAGCGCCGCGGCGAGCAGGGGGAGTCGGAGGTGCATGGGCGGTTCCGGCGGTGGGAGCCAGCTCGATCTTGGACGGCCCGGCTCGATTCGTGATGGCCCGGGTCTCGGGAACGGCCGCCGGGGTGCCTCTCCTGAAGCCCGAGGCCCGAAGCCCGTTCTGGATTCTACACGGCCGCTCGCGATTCGTGATCGGCCCCTGGTCCCGGGCCTCAGGCCTCGAACCTCGAACCTCGGGAACGTCGGCAGAGATGCACTTCCTGAAGCCTGAAGGCTGAGGCCCGAAGCCTCTGGCGTTTCCGAATCGGCCCTTTGAACCTGGCAGGGCGGCCGTGGTCTCCTTACACCCGTGGCGGTCATGGGGTACGCGACGGGTGGGGGCGAGCGCGGGGCGATCCGCAAGGACCCGGGCGGGAGGCTCGGGATCGCCCTCGTCTACCCGAACGGCTACCGGGTGGGGATGGCGAACCTCGGGCTCCACGCCGTCTACCGGATCGTGAACGCCGATCCCGCCGCGCTCTGCGAGCGGGCGTTCCTCCCGGAGGACGGCTCCGCCCCCCGCACGGTGGAGTCGGGACGGCCCCTCTCCGAGTTCGACGTCGTCGCCTTCACCCTCTCCTTCGAGGAGGACCACGGGAACGTCCTCTCGATCCTCGACCGGGCGGGGCTGCCCCTGCGGAGCGCCACGCGCGACGAGCGCCACCCGCTCGTCGTCGCCGGGGGCGTCGCCGTGCAGATCAACCCCGAGCCGGTGGCGCCCTTCCTCGACGCGGTCCTCGTCGGCGAGGCCGAGGCGCTCCTCCCCCGCTTCCTCCCCTTCGCGCGGGAGCGGGCGCTCCGGCGGGAGCCCCGGGGCGCGGTCCTCCGGGCGCTCGCGGAGCTCCCCGGGGCGTACGTCCCCGGGCTCTACGAGGCGGAGTACGCGGACACCCGGGCGCCGGGGGGCGCGTGGGTCACCCGCTTCGCGCCGCGCGACGGGGCGCCGGCGCGGGTGCGGCGGGAGTGGGTGGAGGACCTCCGCGGGCTCGCGACCTCGCGGGCCATCGGCTCCCCGGACGCCCAGTTCGGCGACCTCCACCTCACGGAGGTCGCGCGCGGCTGCGTCTGGGGCTGCCGCTTCTGCGCGGCGGGCTTCGTGCAGCGTCCCTACCGCGAGGTGGACCTCGAGACGCTGAAGGGGGAGGCGCTCGCGGGGATCGAGGCGGGCCGGCGGGTGGGGCTCGTCGGGCCGGACACGAGCGACCACTCCGGCCTGCGGGCGCTCGCCGCCTTCGTGGAGGAGCGGGGCGGGACCTTCAGCCCGTCCTCGCTCCGGGTGGACGCGATCGACGAGGAGCTCTCCGGACGGATGGCCCGGGGCGGCGAGCGCACCGTGACCCTCGCCCCCGAGGCGGGGACCGAGCGGCTGCGGCGGGTCGTGAACAAGGACTTCGGCGACGATCGGATCCTGGAGGCGGCGCGGAGCGCGATCTCCCAGGGCATGCAGCACGTGAAGCTCTACTTCATGTGCGGCCTCCCCACCGAGACGGACGAGGACGTCCTCGGGATGGCCCGGGTCGCCGTGCGGATCCGGGAGGAGGTCCTGCTCCCCCTCGCCCGCCGGCGCGGGCGGATGGGGCGGATCTCCCTCTCGGTGAACCCCTTCGTCCCGAAGCCCTGGACCCCGTTCCAGTGGGCGCCGATGCACGAGCGGGCCTGCCTCGACGGGAAGCGGAAGCTCCTCGACCGGGAGCTGCGGCCGCTCGGGATCGACGTGGACTTCCTCTCCCCGCGGGAGGCGATCCTCCAGGCCGTCCTCTCCCGCGGCGACCGCCGCTCCGCCGACCTCCTCGAGATCGCCCACCGCGAGACGAAGGGCGACCTCCGCAACGCGCTGAGGCTCTGGCCGCACGACCCGTCGTTCTTCGCCCACCGGGAGGCGGGGGTCGAGGAGCGGCTCCCGTGGGACTTCCTCGATCACGGCTTCACGAAGGCCTACCTGGCGCGGGAGTGGAGGCGCGCGGCGGGCGCGAGGGTCACGCCCCCGTGCGAGATCGCGACCTGCCGGGCCTGCGGCCTCGCCTGCGCCGATCGGCCCGGCGGTCGCCCGCTCGCGGAGGGCTGAGCGTTCTTGGTAAACTCGGATCCGGCTCGCCCGCGCGCGTGTGGGCGGGAGGATCACATGGAGATCGCGAAAGGGCGGACGAGGAGCGTCCGGATCGCGTGCGCGATCCTCGCGGTGGCGTGCGCGCCGTCCGCGCTCGCGCAGACGCCCAGGCTCCTCACCCTCTACCCGCTCCACGGGATCGACTGGACGCCGCCCCAGGTGGTCGCCGAGGCGCAGTCGCTCCTCGAGTCCGCGGCGATGGGGCTCGCGCGCCGCGGGCAGAACGTCTACCCCTCGGCGCCGCTCGTGATGCGCCCCGCCTGCGGCCGCGTCCCCGACCCGGCCTGCCTCGCGCGCCACGCGAAGGAGGGGGTCATCGTCTGGGGCGCCGCGCACCAGGCCGACGGGGTGATCACGGTGAGCCTGCGGGCCGTGGACGCCCGCGGGAAGGTCTACGGCCCGGTCCGGGGGGCCGTGGACGCGGTGATCCAGAACTCGGAGCCGTTCCTCCTCGCGCTCCTCGCGATCGACGCGCGGATGGGGATCGCGGCGGAGCAGCCGGTCGCGTCGGCGCCGCGCCTCCGGCCGGGAGAGCGCCCCCGCCGGGCGGCGGGGCTCGAGTCGAAGCCGCTCCCCGCGAACCCTCCGATGCGGTTCGTCCCGCCGGCCGTCGCCCGGCGCAAGGCCTCGCAGGAGCGGGTCGTCTCGAGCGGCTGGCGGACGTTCGGGAAGGTGCTCGCCGGCGGCGGGATCGCCCTCGCCGCGGCGGGGGCGGGCGTCGGCTACCTCGACCGCCGCCTCTCCGACTCCCTCGAGGAGAAGTTCCAGGCCGGCACCCTCACGGCCGCCGACGCGGATTCCTACCGGCGGGTCGACCGCTACAACACCGCCGCCACCGTCCTCCTCGTCACGGGGGCGGCCGCGGCGACGACCGGGCTCACCCTCTGGATCCTCGCCCCGGACGGCTCGCCCGGGAGCGCGCCGCGGGTCGGTGTCTCCGGCCGCTTCTAGAGGAGGAAGATTGCGCCTCGCAAAGGCCGCCGCCGCGCTCGCCCTCGCCACCGCCGTCCTCCAGGGGTGCGCCCTGGATCCGCCGGGGCGCTGCGACGTGGATCGGGACTGCCCGGCCCTCCAGCACTGCTCCGCGGGGGTCTGCGTCCCCGACGGCCGGGGCGAGCTCGGCGCCTCCTGCGCGCTGGACGTCGACTGCCGGCCCCACGCCTTCTGCCGGGCCGGGAGCTGCACCCTGCGGGTGGGCGCGTGCCTCGCCGACATCCACTGCCCCTGGTGGCAGTCCTGCGCGTCCGGCAGCTGCACGACGGACGCCGGGCTCTGCGGGACCGTTGCCGACTGCGCGGACTGGGAGACGTGCAACGTCGCCCACGTCTGCGAGCTCGCCCCGGGGCGGTGCGCGACCAACGCGGAGTGCGCCGCGTGGGCCGGCTGCGACGCGGATCACCGCTGCGTCCTCCTGCCGGGCCGCTGCGGCTCCAGCGCGGACTGCGCCCTCCCCACCGTCTGCGTGGCCACGTTCTGCACGTGAACGGGCCCCGCCCGGCGTGGTAGAGGGGGTTCGTGGACGACGCCCAGGCGATGCGAGAGGCGCTCGCGCTCGCGCGGCGGGCGGCGGCCGAGGGGGAGGTCCCCGTCGGCGCCGTGGCGATCCACGAGGGGCGCATCGTGGGCCGGGGCCGGAACGCGCGGGAGTCCGCACGGGATCCCACCGCGCACGCGGAGCTCCTCGCGATCCGGGAGGCGGCAAGGACGCTCGGCCGCTGGCGCCTCGGCGGCGTCGGGCTCGTCGTCACGCTCGAGCCCTGCGCGATGTGCGCCGGGGCGATGGTGCTCGCCCGGATCGACCGGCTCGTCTACGGGGCGAGCGACCCGAAGGCGGGGGCGGCCGGCTCCCTCCTCGACCTCTCCGCCGACCCGCGCCTCAACCACCGCTTCCCCGTGGAGCGCGGGCTCATGGCGGAGGAGGCGGGCGAGCTCCTCCGGGAGTTCTTCCGCGCCCGGCGGGGGAGCGGAAACGGCGAGGGCGCTCCGGCCGGAGACGGGCCGTAGGCCCTTGGCACCGCGGGGAAGATCGGTTACACCCCCCCGCGGAGAGCTGGCCGAGCTGGTCGAAGGCGCCTGACTCGAAATCAGGTGTACCGGGAACGGTACCGGGGGTTCGAATCCCTCGCTCTCCGCACATTGGAATGGGGGAGCGGAGGCTCCCCACGCG
>JBBIPT010000292.1:0-4613 GCA_037442705.1 Anaeromyxobacter sp. | reverse complement strand
CCAGGGCCGCGCGCGCCGCCGGGCGGCGTCCCGCGCCGGCGTGCATCCGGGCGATCCCGAGGTGGGTCTCGGGCTCGCCGGGGGAGAGCTCGAGGGCGCGCTCGAAGGCCTCCCGCGCCGCCCGGTGGTCGCGGAAGGCGAGCCGGACGTAGCCGAGCATCCGGTGCGCGCCCGGGTGGTCGGGATCGAGGCCGACCGCCCGCTCCGCCTCGTGGCGCGCGGCGTGACGGCGGCGCGCGCCGAGGAGGGCGGCGGAGAGGAGGGCGTGGAGCCCGGCCTCGTCGGGCTCCAGGGAGAGTGCGCGGCGGAGGGACTCGATGGCGCCCTGGACGTCGCCGCGGGCGAGCTGGCGGCGGGCGTGCTCCGCGAGGAGGCCGGCGTGGGGATCGCTCATGGCTACCCCACGAGGAGGGCGAGGAGCACCGCGCCCTCCTTCCCGAGGAGCTTCGCCGTCGGCAGGAAGGCGCCGGCGAGGACGAGGAAGGCCCCGTTGCGGACCGGGCCGCCGAAGTGCTGGTGGAGCTCGAAGGAAGGCGCCTGGAGCGTGTAGACGAGGTAGGCGACGCCGAGCCGCCAGGCGACGAGCCCGATGAGGAGGTACCGGAAGGCGTCCAGGGAGAGGACCCCCGTCTCGACCCCGTGGTAGAGGCCGAAGCCGAGGGCGGCGGAGAGGGCGGCCCCGCCGGCGAGGATCGTCCACTCCCGGCGGCGCGAGGCGCTCCCCATCGCCGCGGAGTTCAGGGCGAACCAGGGGAGGGCGAGCCAGAACCCCGCGAACATGAGGGAGAGGAGCGGCCAGAACGGGTTCACCGTGAGCGAGGCGAGCCTCCCGGGGATGGGCTCGTCGGCGATGCGGTAGGTCGCGGCCATCACTCCCTCCCGTGCGCCTTCAGGAAGGCGAGGACGTCGTCGTACTGCCCCGACTCGTTCGAGTAGCGGGCGTAGTTCCGGGCGGTGGTGAGCCACTCGATCGTCGTCGGCTTCACCTCGCGGAGCGCCGCCTGGAGGTGGGCCATCCGGATGGGCACGTCCTCCCCCGCGGAGAGCGACTCCTGGATCGCCTGGTCGCTCGCGGTCTCGACGAGGTTCGAGAGGTCGGCGCCGGAGAAGGTCGACGTCGCCTTCGCGACGGCGGCGGGGCGGACGTCCCCGTCCACCGGGCGGCCCGCGAGGAGGATCTCGAGGATCGCCTTGCGCGCCGCCTCGTCGGGCGGCGGGATGAAGACGATCCGGTCGAAGCGGCCCGGGCGCCGGAAGGCGGGGTCCACCGCCCAGGGGACGTTCGTCGAGCCGAGGAGGAGGACCCCCTCGTTGTTCCGCGCGAAGCCGTCCATCTCGGAGAGGAACTGGGAGACGAGCTTCGAGGAGGCCGCCTCGCGGGTGAACTGGCGCTTCCCGCCGAGGGCCTCGATCTCGTCGAAGAAGAGGACCGCGGGGGCCTTGCGGCGCGCCTCCTCGAAGAGCGCGTGGAGCTTCCGCTCGGACTCCCCGATGTACATGTCGAGGACGTCGGAGATCGCGACCGCCTGGAAGGCGGCGTTGCACTCGCCGGCGGTGGCGCGCGCGAGGAGGGTCTTCCCGCAGCCGGGCGGGCCGTAGAGGAGGATCCCGCCGCCGACCCGCTTCTTGAAGCGCTGGAAGAGGCTCGGCTTCTGGAAGGGGAGGACGATCCGGCGCCGGATCTGCTCCTTCACCTCCTCGAGCCCGCCCACGCCGGCGAAGGTCACCTTCTCCTGGGGCGGCGCGACGAGCCGCTTCGCCTCGGTCGCGGCGGTGTCGTCGTTCGAGAAGACCTCGAGCCGGACGACGTTCCCCTCCACGTCCCTCGGGCCGTCCACGGTCCTCGCCCCGATCCGCGCGGCGAGGGCGAGGTCCTCCACGGCGGGGCTCTCCGCGACGGCGCTCCGGTACCGCTCCCCCGCCTCGTCGTTCCGCCCGAGGGCGAGGAGGGCGCGGGCCGCGACGACCTTCGCCTCGGGACCGCCGCCGTCCGCGAAGGCGAGGGCGCCCTCGCTCCGCTCCGCGCGGAGGAGGGCGATGGCCGCGGCGAGGCGCTCCTCCGCCCCGAGGGCGGAGGGATCGACCGGGTCGAGGAGGTCCGCGGCGCCGGCGTGGTCCCCCCGGTCGGCGAGCGCGCGGACGAGCACGAGCCGGAGGGGGAGGTTCTGCGGGGTGGCCTCGAGCGCCGCGCGGAGGCCGGAGAGGGCCGAGTCGTCCATCGGGGGCGAGCCTAGCACGGGGAGCGATGGGACCATCCCGGCCTCGAGGACGAACGGTGCGGCCGCGGCGCGTACGGGGGTCCGGCGCGCGTCCCCCCCGGGGAAGGGCGCGTGGTGGTGGAAGGGGCCGGAAGCGCGGGAACCGGGGGTCCGGGGCGGGATCCTCGCCCGCGGGCACGGGCGTGGCAACCGGACGGCGGTTCCCTTCCACCGAACGAAAGGCTCTCCATGCTCTCCCCGATCTCGTCGCGCGCGCCCCTGCCCGTCCCTCACGCCCCGCCGGCGGCCGGTCCTCCGCTCCCTCCCGACGGGCGGGCCCGGGGTGCGCGGAGCGGCGAGGCGAGGGGGGCGAGCGGGCCGGGGGCCGTGCCCGCCCCTCGTGCGCCCGGCGATCCGCTCTCCTTCGCGGGGCTCGACGCCGCGATCGAGGAGGCCCGGAGGGTCGCGACCCGGCGAGGGGACGGGCCTCGCGACCCGGCGAGCTACGCCGAGCTCTGCAGCCGGCTGAAGCGGGCGAGCGCGCGGCTCCCCTCCGCCGAGCGCCGCGCGGTCGCCGAGCCGCTCCTCCGGACCCTCGACCGGCTCGGTGCCTCCGGCTACGCGCGGCTCCTCGCGGCGGACCCCGATCGAGTGGGGGCGGCGGGGCTCGTCCTCGACGTCGCGCAGGCGGTCCTCCAGCGGGGGGAGGGGTACGAGAGCCGGGCGACGGCCGCCTTCCAGGAGGTCGTGAGCGATCTCTACGAGGGCTTCCTCTCGGCGGAGGATCGCCGGGGAGTGAAGCCCCCGGACCACGGGGCCGTTCCTCCTCTCGTCCGGTGGGGGAGCGCGGCGGTGGGGCCGTACACCTGGCCGGCCACCGCGACGGCCGCGCTCGACGTGGAGGCGGCGATCGTGAGCCTCCCCTGGCCGAACGCGAAGGGGGGGCTCCTCGCCTGGCCGGCGCTCGCGCACGAGACGGCGGGACACGACGTCCTCGCCGCGGACGACGGGCTCCGGGACGAGCTCGCGCGTGTGGTGAAGCGGGAGGTCGTCGCCGAGCGGATGGCCCCGGAGCTCGCGAGCTACTGGGCCGACCGGATCGACGAGGCGGCGGCCGACGTCCTCGGCGTACTGAACATGGGACCGGCCGCGGCGGTCGGGCTCGTGGGGTTCGTCCGGGCGATGCGCGGGGCCGGCGGAGGGACCGCCACGCTCTCGGGCTCCGGCGCGGCGGACGGCTCGCACCCGGCGGACGTGGCCCGCGCCTACCTCGTCGCGGAGACGGTGCGGCTCCTCTCCTTCCGGGGGGCGGCGCGCTGGGCGGATCGGATCGCCGCGGAGGCGGACCGGGACGCCGGGAAGATCCGGCTCGGAGGGCTCGCGGTCACCGCGGGGGTCGCGAAGGCGTCGGCGGCCGTCGTCGCGCGGGCCGTCGTGAAGACGCGCCTCTCGGCGCTCGAGGGGCACGCGCTCGGGGAGATCCAGGACTGGCGCGACCGGGACGAGAAGGTCGTCGCGGAGCTCCGGAGCGAGATCCGGGCCGGCGCGGAGGGGCCGGGGCGCATGCGGGCGTCGCTCGCCACGGGGGCGTACGCGGCCCACGCGGTGGCGGCCGCCGTGTACGAGGCGCTCGCGGGGACGACGCCACCGCAGGTCGCGATGGAGCGGATGGTCGACCTGCTCGCCCGGATGTCCTCGCGGCGCGGGGACCCGAAGCCGGCCCCTCGCGCTCAGCCGGCCGGGGGGCCGGGGCGGGGCGTGGCGGAGGGGCCGATGAACGAGCGGGCCTCCTCGAAGATCCGGTCGAGCGAGAGCGCCAGCTCGTGGCCGTCGTCCACGGAGACGAGGCGGGAAGTGGGGGCCCTCGCCACGAAGGCCTCCACGTCGGCGATGGGGACGGTGTCGTCCTTCGTGCCGGCGATGCAGAGCGCGGGGACCCTGACCTCGGGGAAGGCGGGGTAGCCCTTCGCGTCCTCGAAGAAGGCGAAGCCGATGCGGCGCATCCGGCCGGTCGCGTGGTGCATCGTCTCGAGGCCGTCCGCCTTCCAGCCGGCGAGCTGGGCGGGGGTGAGCCGCGCGCTCCACCGCTCGAAGAGCCGGAAGGCCGGCGCGAGGAGGACGAGCCGCTCCACGGCGGGGTGGCGCGAGGCGAGGACCGCGGCGAGGTAGCCGCCTAGGGAGCTGCCGACGATCGCGTGCGGCCCGGGGCTCTCCCGGAGGAGCCGCTCCGCGATGGCGAGCATGGAGGAGGGGGTGGAGCGCTCGAAGCCGTCCGGGCCGGGGGTGAGGTCGGGGACGGTGAGGGGGACGCCGATCTCGGCGAAGCGGGCGGAGAGGACGCGCGCCTTGTGCGAGGAGGGGCCGGAGGCGAAGCCGTGGAGGTAGAGGAGCACGGGGCTGGAAGGTAGCAGAGGG
>JBBIPT010000291.1:0-4683 GCA_037442705.1 Anaeromyxobacter sp. | reverse complement strand
CCCGAGCCCCACGTCGTAGAGGACGATCGCGGGCCCCGGGGCGGCGAGCCGCTCGCGGAGCCGGGACTGCGCCACGTAGAGCCGCTCCGCCTCGACCGCGGGGCCGACGACCGGGTGCATGACCTCGCCGAGCACGGCGTCCCGGACGGCGGGGACGCCGAGGGAGGTGAGGACGATCTCGAAGCGTCCCTCGCCTTCGCCCGGCCTCGCCCCCGCCGGCGGCGGCCCGGGCGGCGGGGCCCTGCGTCCCGGCGGGCGCCGGGAGGGGTCGTGCTCGTGGCGATCGAGGGACTCGAGCCCCTCCCGGGCGAAGGCCGCGTAGCGCCCCCCGGCGATGGCGGCGCGGGCCCCGCGCATGAGGTCGAGGTAGTGGTGGAGGTTGTGGATCGAGAGGAGCCTCGGGCCGAGAGGCTCGCGGCACTTCACGAGGTGGTGCAGGTACCCGCGGGTCCAGGTGCCGCAGACCGTGCAGCCGCAGGCGGGGTCGAGCGGGGCGTCGGAGCTCCGGTGCTCGCTCCTCGTGAGGCGCACGCGCCCCGTGGAGGTGAAGGCCGTCCCCTGCCAGGCCATCGTCGTCGGCAGGACGCAGTCGAACATGTCCACGCCGTGGCCGATCGCCTCGAGGAGGTCCGGCGGCGTCCCGACGCCCATGAGGTAGCGCGGCCGCTCCGCGGGGAGCCGCTCCGCCGTCCGGGCGACGACGTCGAACCGCTCGGCCCGCGTGTCCCCCACGGCGAGCCCGCCGATCGCGAAGCCGTCGAACGGGTGGCCGGTGAGGAAGCGGGCGGACTCCTCCCGGAGGGCGGGCACGAGCCCTCCCTGCACGATGGCGAAGAGCGCGCTCTCGGGGGGCCTCGGGGTGGCGAGGCTCCGCAGGGCCCAGCGGTGCGTCCGGTCCATCGCCTCCCGCAGCGCGGGCGCGTCGGCGGTGGAGGGCAGGCAGACGTCGAGGACCATCATCACGTCGGCGCCGATGGCCGACTGGATCTCGATCGACCGCTCCGGCGAGAGGAGGTGGCGCCGCCCGTCCACGTAGCTCCGGAACCGGGCCCCCTCCTCGTCGATGGTCCGGTCCTCCGCGAGGGAGAAGATCTGGAACCCCCCGGAGTCGGTGAGCACCGGCCCGTCCCAGCGCATGAACCGGTGGATGCCTCCCGCGCGCCGGAACGCCTCGGGTCCGGGCCGGAGGAGGAGGTGGTAGGTGTTCGCGAGGACGATCTCCGCGCGGAGGTCGCGCAGGTCGGCGGGCGTGAGCCCCGTGACCGTGGCGCGGGTCCCGACCGGCATGAAGGCCGGCGTCTCGACGGGGCCGTGGGCGGTCCGGAAGGTCCCCCGGCGCGCGTTCGTCCCGGCGTCGCGAGTCGTGACCTGGAACTCGAAGGGCAAGGGCTGGGCTCGGCCGGTTGGGGCCCCCGATCTTGGGGCGAGACACTAGCACGGCCGGGGGGGTGCTACGATCCAGGCCCGCATGACCGCCCCCGCCCTCCCGCCCCGTCTCTCGCTCGCTCGCCTGCCCACTCCGCTGGAGCCGTCCCCGCGCCTCGGGGCGGAGCTCGGGATCGACCTCCTCTGGAAGCGGGACGACCTCACGGGGGTCGAGCTCTCCGGGAACAAGGCCCGCAAGCTGGAGTTCCTCGTGGCGGAGGCGGAGGCGGAGGGGGCGGACACGCTCGTCACCTGCGGCGGGATCCAGTCGAACCACTGCCGCGCCACCGCGTTCGTCGCGGCGAAGCGGGCGCTCGCGGCGGTCGTCCTCCTCCGCGTGCCCGACCCGTCCCGCCCCCCCGCGCCCGAGGCGAACTCGCTCCTCGATCTCCTCGCCGGAGCGGAGGCCCGCTTCGTCTCCCACGCCGAGTACGCGCGGCGCGGCGAGGTCCTCGGGCGCGTCGCGGCGGAGCTCCGCGCCGCGGGCCGGCGGCCCTACGTGATCCCCGAGGGCGGGTCGAACGCCCTGGGGAGCCTCGGGTACGTCCTCGCGATGTCCGAGCTCCGCGAGCAGCTCCCCGTGGCGTGGAGGGAAGGGCCGGTGGCGCTGGTCTACGCGGCGGGGTCGGGGGGCACCGGAGCCGGGATCGAGCTGGGAATCCGGCTCGCGGGCTGGCCGGGGGCGAAGCCGATCGGGTTCGCCGTGTGCAACGACGCGGACTACTTCCGCGACGCGATCGCGCGCATCTGCGCGGAGGCGCGGGGGCGGTGGCCCTCCCTCCCCGCGGTCCCCCGGGAGGAGATCGAGGTGGACGGCCGCTCCGTCGGGCCCGGCTACGCCCTGGCGACCGCGGAGGGGCTCGCCCTCGTCCACCGGGTGGCCCGCGCGGACGGCGTCCTCCTCGACCCGGTCTACACCGGCAAGGCGATGCTGGGGCTCGCCGCGCGCGCGCGAGAGGAGGGGTTCCCGCGGCGGGCCGTCTTCCTCCACACCGGGGGCGCCTTCGGGACCTTCCCCTTCGCCGGCGCGCTCGCGGAGCGGGCGCCGGGGGATCCGCGGACCGGGTGGCGGCCCGCGGGCGCCGGTCCTACGTAGGAGGGAACCGCCGGCGGCGCCGGCGGAGGGAGGCACCGATGCCGAAGGCGAAGCAGATCTCCGCCTGGGTGGCGGACCGGCCCGGGGTGCTCGGGCGGGTGGCGGATGCGCTGGGGGAGAAGGGGATCGGCATCCGGGCGTTCACCGCGGCGGTCCTCGACGGGAAGGGCTTCGTCCGGGTCGTCGTGGACAGGCCCGCGGCGGCGAAGCGGGTCTTCGCGGCGCACGGGTGGGCGACGACGGAGGAGGAGGTCGTCGAGGTCACCGTCCGGGACCGGCCGGGAGCGCTCGGGAAGGTGGCCGACCGGCTCGGGGAGGCGGGGATCAACATCCTCTACGCCTACCTGGGCACCGCGGGGAGCGCCAGGAGCGCGAAGCTCTACCTCGCCGTGCCCGACGTGAAGGCCGCGCTCCGGGCGCTGCGATAGGAGCTCCGCAGGGTCCCACTCCGCGCGTCTCGATCGCGGGACGTGCAGCCTCCGGGAAGCGGGGTTACTCTCGAAGAGGGATGGCGACACCCGCGCGCGATGACGCTCGTGATGGGGGGCCCGCGGGGGGTGAGTTCTCCCGCCGCGCGGAGGCGCCGGAGGCGCCGGATCTCGCGTGGCGGCCGGCTCGCCTCTTCCCGCTCGATGAGGGGCCGCCATGACCCAGGCCGGTCTCGTCCTCACGGGGGGAGGCGCCCGGGCCGCCTACCAGGTGGGCGCCCTCCGGGCGCTGGCGGAGATCCTGGCGCCGGGGCCGTCGCCCTTCTCCGTCGTCGCGGGAGTGAGCGCGGGGGCGATCAACGGGACGGCGGTCGCGACCGGCGCGGAGGACTTCCAGCGGGCGGTGGCCCGGCTCGTGGCGACGTGGACCGGGCTCACGCCCGACCGGATCTTCCGGACCGGAGCCCTCCGGCTCGCCCGCATCGGGACCCGCTGGCTGCGGGATCTCTCCGCGGGAGGGCTCGTCGGGAGGAGCGGGATCAACTACCTCCTCGACTCCGCGCCCCTCCGGGAGCTCATCGCCCGGGAGATCCCCATCGGCCGGATCGGTCGGCACGTCCGCGCCGGGCGCCTGCGCGGGGTCGCGGTCTCCGCCACCGACTACCGCTCCGGATCGGGCGTCACCTTCTTCGAGGGGGCGCCGGACATCGCGCCCTGGACGCGGGCGACGCGCGTCGGAGTCCGGTCGAGGATCACCGGAGAGCACGTGATGGCGTCGGCCGCCATCCCCGTCTTCTTCCCGCCCGTGCCGATCCACGGCGTCTACTACGGGGACGGCTGCATCCGGATGCACCACCCCATGAGCCCCGCGATCCACCTCGGGGCGGAGCGGGTCGTCGCGGTGAGCCAGCGGCAGCTCCGGCCGCCGCCGGATCCGGCGCCCCGCGGGCCGAGGGCGAAGGACGAGGGGCTCCCCCTCTCGGAGATCGCCGGCGTCATGCTCAACGCGATCTTCCTCGACTCGCTCGACTCGGACCTCGAGCGGCTGGAGCGGGTGAACCGGACCCTCGCACTAGTCCCTCCCGAGCGGATCGCCCGGGGGGACGCGGACATGCGTGAGGTCCCCGCGCTCGTGCTCCGGCCGTCCCAGGATCTCGGCCGGCTCGCCGAGGGCGGCTTCGAGCGGCTCCCGGCGATGCTCCGCTACCTCCTGAAGGGGATCGGCGCGGCGAGCAGGGGCGGCGAGGACCTCCTGAGCTACCTCGCGTTCGAGCCGGTCTACGTGGGGCGCGTGATGGCGCTCGGCCACGCGGACACGATCGCCCGGCGCGACGAGATCCGGGAGTTCCTGCTCGGCGAGAAGGCGCCCGAGGCGCGGGCGCGCGCGGGGGCGTGAGGATCCGAGACGTCGACGGGCGGCGGGCCGCACCGAGAATGGGTGCGGCGTCGCCGCGTGCCGGCCATCGGGGATGTGGTGGCGCCTCTGCGTGCCGGCTTTCGGGGCTCCGCGACTCCCGGCGCTCCGCGCGCCAGAGACGGATCCGATCGGGGGTCTGTCCCGCCATGCCCGCTCCCCGCCCGCAACGCCGTGCGGGCCACCGCGCAGGTGATCCTCGAGGCTTCGGGAGCGCGGCGTCCCGCCCGTTGCAGTGCGGTCCGTGGGGGAGGCGTCTGCAGAAGACGCGCAGTCGCGCCGGTCGCTGCGGAGCCCCGAAGCCGGCGCGTTGCGTCGCC
>JBBIPT010000290.1:0-4711 GCA_037442705.1 Anaeromyxobacter sp. | reverse complement strand
GGCGCGGTGGGAGGTCCCGGGAGGAGAGGGAGGGGCCGGGCCGGCCGCCGCGGAGGCCGGGGGCGACGCGCCCGGGACGCCCGAGGTCGAGCCGGCCGAGGTGCGGCTGAAGCGGCTCTACCGCCGGCTCGCCCGCGTCCTCCACCCCGACCTCGCCCAGGACGACGCGGAGCGGTCGAGGCTCGGCGACCTCATGGCGCGGGTGAACGCCGCCTACGCGCAGGGCGATCTCACCGCCCTCGAGGTGATGGCCGAGAAGGTGGGGGCGGGGGAGCCGCTCGGCGCGCTCTCGCCCGAGGAGCGGCTCCGCCACCTCGAGCGGAGGATCGCGACCCTCTCGCGGATCGCCGCGTCGCTCGCGCGCGAGCGGGATCGGCTGCTCCGGAGCGACACGGCGCGGCTCCGGGACGAGGCGCGGCGGGCGGAGGCGGAGGGAGAGGACTTCTTCGAGCGGACGCGGCGCGAGGTGGAGGAGGAGGCGGAGGCGGCGTACGCCGACGCCCTCCAGCGGCTCGCGCGGCTCGCACGGGCGGCGCGGGAGCTCTCGCGCGCGAGGACGATCGCCATGGGCAAGATCGAGAAGCGCGGGCCGACGGGCGCGCGGCGGGCGTTCGACCCGCTCGAGGAGTCGGAGATCGTCCGGATGGGCGCCTCGCGGCTGGAGCGCCGGCACGCGACCCCGGCGGCGCGGGAGCTCGCGAGGACGCTCGAGGCGGCGGCGCAGGGGACGCCCTGGGAGGTGGCGCTCGCCCTCCTCGCCTTCTTCGCGGAGGAGTCGGGCGGGCGGCCGCCGGAGCCCCTCGCGACGGCCGGAGGGTGGACGTCCCGGTGGGAGCGGCTGCGCGCCTCGTGGGAGGGGGCGCCGGAGCTCGGGAGGGCCCTCGCGCGCCTGCCCCGTCACCTCTCGGTCGGCGCGCGGGAGCAGGGGGGCGACGTCGTGGCCGGCGTGCAGCTCGCGGACGCCTCGCTCGTCGCGGGCGTCCGGATCGCGCTGGAGCGGGAGTCGGTCGCCCGGCTCGCCGCGGACGTGCTCGCCGCGCTCGGCCCGGAGGAGGCCTGCCCCTCCTGCGGCGGACGCGACCCCGCGCTCCACCTCCTGCGGACGCGCGGGCTCGACGAGCTCCACGGGATCGCGTGCCCGGCCTGCGGGGAGATCCTCCGGAGCTACTGGCGCTACGGGGAGGTGGACGGGCTCGAGGCGCTCGCCCCGCACGCGCTCCGGCTCGGGCTCGTGGCCGAGGCGACGGTGCAGCTCGCGGGGACCGCGATCGGCTTCCAGATGCTCCCGGCGGAGCGGGAGCGGCTCACGGCCGACCGGCTGCGGCGGAGGTTCGCGGAGCTCTACCTCGGCCCGTACGAGGTGGACCTCCCGCTCGCGGCGATCGGGATCGCGAGGGGCACGACGACCCTCGGACCGGGCGCGAAGATCGCCGGCGAGAAGGGGCTGCGGATCGAGCTCGGGAAGGAGGCGGGGACGACGGCCGAGGAGCTCCTCGAGCTCCTCCGGGCCCGGATCGAGCGGCGTTTCCGGCCCTGACTCACCTCCACCGTCCTCTGCTGCTGCACCCAGATGGGTGGACCTGGGCACTGAGACCTCGTCGCGATTAGGAACCCTCCAGGGCCGAACGGCCCCGGGAGGTTCCATGAAGCGCATCGCCTTCGCCATCTCGACCGCCGCCGCGCTCACCGCCGTCGCCTGGCCCGTCGCCGAGGGGCGGCGCTCGGCCGAGCCGGCCGTCTGCGAGCGGATGACGCCGGCCCGCATGCTCGAGCACCCCGCCCTCGCCGAGGAGTACGCGCGGGCGCTCCTGTCTCCGGATCCGGGCGCGGTCGGACGCGTGGAGGCGATGCTGCGAGGCGTCCGCCAGGCGCACGGCTGCGGCGGCGAGGTGGCCCTCCCGCGGGAGGTCGCGCCGAGGCTCCCGCCGGGCCACCCGCCGATCCCCGCGGCGCCCCGGGCACCCGCACCCTCGCGAGCGCTCCCGTTCGAGGCGCCGGAGGTCTTCACGATCTAAACGCCCGAGCGCGATCCGGAAACACCCAAGGCTTCAGGCCTCAGGCATCTGGCCTCTGGCCTCAGGAAATGCATCTCTGCCGCCGTTCCCGAGGCCTGAGGTCCGAGGCCTGAGGCCAGGGGACGATCACGAATCGCGAGCGGCCGTTTAGCGAGCTAGCGAGCGCCTGTGGGTGCCGGTTCGGCGCCGCCGGACTGCAGCCAGGCCCGCGCCTCCTCGACCGTCCGGAAGAGGGCCATCGCCGGCGAGGCGCTTCCCGCGCGCAGCTCGAACTGGCGCCCCGTCCCGAACCCCAGGTCGGAGTCCACGACGAGCGCCACCCGGGCGCTTCCCCGCGCCGGGAACTCCGCGCGGACGTCCACGAGCGCCGCGGTGAACCGGCCGTCGGTCCGGCTCATGTCGAGCGCGCGCAGGTCCCAGAGGGCGTCCACGTCCGGCGGGAAGGACGGGGAGGAAGTGAGGGCGACCATCGCCTGCCGGAACAGCTCGGTCGATGCCTCGCCCGCCACCGTGATCACGGCGATCCGGCTCGCGCCGTCGTAGTCCACGCTCACGGGCAACGGGGAGCTCCCTCCACGGTGTATCGTGCAGCCCGCAGGGCCGCCCGGCAAGCCGATCTTCGCCCCCGGCTCCGAGGACGCCCGCGACGGGGTCGCCCGTGCGAGGATGCGGCATGCGCGTCCTCGTCACAGGCGCGACGGGCCTCGTGGGCTCGGCCGTCGCGAAGGAGCTCCTCGCCCGCGGAGCGGCCGTCCGCGTCCTCGTCCGGGCGACGAGCAAGCTCTCGAACCTCGAGGGGACCGGCGTCGAGCTCGCCCGGGGAGACGTCCTCGACGCGGCGAGCGTCCGCGCCGCGCTCGACGGCTGCGACGCGGTGATCCACGCCGCCGGGATTCCACGGATCGGCGGGCCGCCCGCGCAGCTCCACGCCGTGAACGTCGAGGGCGTGGAGATCGTCCTCGGCGCGGCGCTCGAGAAGGGCATCTCCCGGGCGGTGCTCACCTCCTCCACGGCGGTCCTCGGGGGCTCGCGCGAGCCCTCCCTCGTGGACGAGGAGACGCAGGGTGACGCGGAGGCGCTCGGCATCCCCTACTTCACCTCGAAGCTCCTGGGCGAGCGGGCGGGGCTCGCCCTCGCGAGGCGCGGCCTCCCGCTCGTCGTCGTCCGGCCCTCCTTCGTCCTCGGCCCGGGTGACGTGCTCGGCTCCTCCGCGTCGATCGTCACGGGGCTCGCGCGGCGGCGCCTGCCCGGCTGGGTGGACGGCGGCGCCTCCTTCTGCGACGTCCGCGACGTCGCGAGGGGGCACGCGGAGGCCCTCCTCCGCGGCCGGGCCGGCGAGGCCTACGTGCTCGGCGGCCACAACCTCGAGATGCGGGAGATGATCTCGCGGACCTGCGCGCTCGCCGGAGTGGCGCCCCCGCGGCGGATGCCGTTCGCCCTCGCCTACGGGGCGGCCGCGGCCCAGGAGGCCTTCGCCCGGCTCACGGGGGGGCGGGCGGCGACGACCCGGGACCTCGTCCGGGCGGCGGCCCTGTACACGTTCGTCTCCTCGGCGAAGGCGGAGCGCGAGCTCGGCTACGCGATCCGGCCCTTCGACGACATGGTGAAGGACACGCTCCGCTTCGCCCTCGCCACGGGGCGGCTCCGTCCGGAGACTCCGGAGCTCCGGGCCCTCGCGACGGAGGCGTGACGGCCGCGCGGAGCCGGACGAAGCGGACGAGCCGCGGCGAGGCTCGGGACGAAGAGGACGGGGCGGACGAGGTCGTCGAGGTACCGCGGAATCAGCGGGCGGCGACGAGCCGGTGCAGCCGCGTGCGCTCGCGCGCGCGGAAGGCGTGGAGCGGGTCGGACCGGTCGCGGCTTCGCGGGTGCGCGGGGCGGGCCTCGCGGACCCCCGCGATCCGCAGCCCCGCCCGGTCCGCGAGCGCCGCGAGCCAGCCCTCCGCCCGGAGCCCGAGGAGCTCGGCGAGATCGGAGATCACGATCCACGCCTCCCCTCCCGGCGCGAGGCGCGGGGGCAGCCCGAGGACGAGCCGCTCCACGAAGACCCCCCCCGGATCGTAGACCGCCCGCTCGAGCGGCGAGCGCGCCTCGTCCGGCAGCCATGGGGGGTTCGAGACGACGAGGTCGAAGGGCCGGCCCGGGGGCGGGAAGAGGTCCGCAGGGACGAGCTCGATCCGGGCGGCGAGCCCGAGCCGCTCCGCGTTCTCCCGGGCGCAGGCGATCGCGCGCGGCTCGAGGTCGGTCGCGACGACCTCCGCGCCCGCCCGGGCGAGGACGAGGGCGAGGACGCCCGTCCCGGTTCCCACGTCGAGCGCCCGCTTGCCGGCGGCGGGCCATCCGCCGGCCGCCTCCGCGACGAGGTCCACGTGCTCCGCCCGGACCGGCGCCCAGACGCCGTGGTGGGGGTGGACCCTCGCCCCGAGCGCAGGGACGAGCACGCCGCGCGAGCGCCACTCGTGCGCCCCGACCATCCCGAGCAGCTCCCGGAGCGGCAGGAGCCCGGGACCCTCCGGCGCGGGGCCGAGCGCCTCGCCGAGGGGCACGTCGACCGCCGGTGCGCGGGGCAGGGGGATCCGCCAGCCCGCCTCCACCGGGACGAGGAGCCGGGAGAGGAGCTCGTGCTCGGCGCGGCGGCGCTCGCGCTCGGCCCGCCAGGCCGCGGCGCCCTGCGCCCCGGGGGCCCCCGCGCGGGC
>JBBIPT010000289.1:0-4716 GCA_037442705.1 Anaeromyxobacter sp. | reverse complement strand
GCGCGGCGGCCGCCCGCGGTGGCGGCGCGGGGGCCGGCTCCGCGGCGAGCGAGCGGAGGCGGTCCTCGATCGTCTTCGCCGGGACGCCGCCGTCCGCCGGGGCGTCGAGCATCGGCACGATCGCGTCGCAGGCCTCGAGGAGGGCGTCGAGCCTCCCCGGGCCGGCGGGCGCGAGGGCCTTCAGCAGGTCCTCGGCGGCGTGCACGACGGACGAGATGCCGACGAAGCCCATCATCCGGGCCTCGCCCTTCAGGGTGTGGAGCTCGCGCGCGAGCTCCTCCTTCACCTCGGCCGAGGCTCCGCCCCGCTCCAGCTCCAGGAGGGAGGTGGAGATCCGCTCCACCCGGTCCGCGGTGGTCTCGCGGAACCTGGGCAGGAGCTTCTGCCGGATCTCTTCGGAGACGCCCATGGCGAGGGGAAGCTTCCTCCCGGACGTCCGTCAGTCGAGCTTGAACCGCTTCACGAGGTCGGCGAGCCGCTCGGCGAGCTTCGTGAGCTCGGCCGCGGCGCCGGTCGCCTGCTTCGAGCCCGACTGCGCGTGCCGCGTGACCTCCTCGATCTCGGACATGGACTGCACGACCTGCTCGGTCGCCGTCCGCTGCTGCTGCGTCGCGAGGTGGATGACGCGGGCCGCGTCGCTCGTCTCCTGGATGCCGGAGAGGATGCCCGAGACGCTCGTCATCGCGTTGCCGCCGAGCTTCTCGCCCTCGGCCGCCATCCGCTTGTTCCCGTCGGAGGCCTCCTTCGCCGCGTGGGTCGCCTCGCGGATCTCGGTGATGAGGTTCTTGATCTCCTTCGTCGACTCCATCACGTTCTCGGCGAGCCGCCGCATCTCCGCCGCCACGATGGAGAACCCGCGGCCCGCCTCGCCCGCCTTCGCTCCCTCGAGGGCGGCGTTCAGCGCGAGGAGGTCCGAGCGGTCCGCGATCTCGTCGATCACCTCGACGACCGTCCCGATCCGCTCCACCCGCTTCGAGAGCTTGGCGATCGCGTCGTCCACCTCCACGGCGTTGTGGCGGACCTTCTCCATCGAGCTCATGAAGGCCTTGATCGCCCCCTCGCCCTGCCGCGCCCCGGAGAGCGTCTGCTCGGCGATCCCCGCGACCATCTGGGCGTTCTCCGCGATCTGGTGCGAGGCCCCCTTCAGCTCCTCCATCGTGGCCGTCGTCTCGTGGATGGCCGAGGCCTGCGCCGAGGTCGAGGACTCGTTCTGCGTCGCCGCGGCGAGCACCTCCGCCGAGGAGGTGGAGAGCTGGAGGGCCGCCTCGCGGATCTCGGTGACGAACTTCTTCAGCGTCTCCATCACCTGCCCGACGCCCGCGATGAGGGGCGTGAGCGCGGCGTCGGCGACGCCGAGCCGGAGCGTGCCGGAGAGGTCGCCCTGGATCACGAGCCGGACCATCGCCTCGATCGCCTCGTCCACGCCGGCGGAGACGACGTCGATCCGCTGGCGCGCCTCGCGGATCTCCGCCTCCACGTGGTCCGCGGTGGCGTTCACCGCCTTCGCCACCTCGCGGAGCCCCGGATCGGGGAAGTCGTCGAGGTCGAGGCGGTCCCCGTACTGGCCGACCGAGAAGGCGCGGAGGACCGCGACGATCCGGTCCGAGCCGGCGCCGTTCGCCTTCCTCGGTGCCGCCTTCCTCGCGGGCTTGCGCTTCTTGCCGAGTTCGAGTCCGTCGGGCATCTTCGGTTCCCCTTCAGGCTGCGCGTTGCGTGGGCGTGGCGCCGGGGCGCTCGCTCACCAGGGTGGGCAGATCGACGAGCAGGAGCGGCGCCCCGTCCACGTGGACGAGGCCGGCCACCGCCCCCGAGGCCATGCAGGCGGCGGCGAAGGCGGGGAGCGGGAGCACGTCCTCCTCGGGGATGCTCCGGATCCCGAGGACCGCGTCCACGACGAGCATGAGCCCCGCTCCGTCCGGATCGTCCACCGCGATCCCGCGCTCGCGATCGAACGGCATCCCGAGCGCGCTCCCCACGACGAGGGCGCCGGCGGGGACGTCGCGGACGCTCCCGATCCGGACGGCGTCGTGCACCGACGCGGCGAAGACGCGCGGGCCGACCTGGAACATCAGGATCTCGGTGGTCTGCCAGGTCACGCGGCGGTCCCCCCCGCGGGCACCGCCCGCGCGCGCGCCGTGTCCACGAGGCGCGGGAGATCGAGGATCGCGATCGGGCCCCGGCCGTCCCGGCCCACGGCCTGGAGGAACTCGGCGACGCCGGCCGACTCCGCCGGCGGAGGCTCGAGGTTCGCGCGCGGGATCGCGACGAGCCCCTCCACGGACTCGCTCACGACGGCGACCTTCCAGGGCCCGCTGTGGACGAGGGCCGCCCTCGTGCTCGGCCGGATCGGGACCGACGGCTGGCCCACGAGCTGGCCGATGTCCAGCACGGGGAGGACCTCTCCGCGGTGGGTGAAGACGCCGGGGAGGAACGAGGGGGCCGCCGGGAGGCGCGTGAGGGGACCGAGCCGGACCACCTCCGTCACGAGCGGGGCCTCGAAGGCGTACCTGCCGCCCAGGAGCCGGAGGCAGAAGAACCACGACTCGCCCGCCGATCCGGCGGACGACCCCTCCCCCCGATCGCGCCTGGGATCGGCCATTTCCTCGCGATTATCCGCGAGCCTGGGACGGGGGAGCAAGTCGGTGCTATGGTCCGGCCCGAGAGTTCGCCGTGAAGGTCCTCATCTGCTGCGATAGCGAGATCGTCCTACAGATGGCCGGGATGGCTCTCGAAGCCGCCGGCCACCAGGTGGTCCTCGAGCGGGAGCCGCAGCGGCTGGCCGGGGAGGCCGGCAGCGCGCAGGCCCTCCTCGTGGACCATGCGCGGGCGAAGCTCGCCCCCCCTCTCCTGCGGGAGCGGGGGTTCACGGGCCGGGCGCTCCTCGTGGGCGACGGCGCTCCGGCCGACCTTTCCACACAGGCCGCCGAGCTCGGCCTCGACGGGGCGGTGCCGGTGACCCCCTCCGAGGAGATCGCGAAGCGGCTCAGCGCGGCCCTGGGCGCCCGGCGCCGCGTCCTCATCGTGGACGACTCCGAGATCGTCGCCCGGCTCCTCAAGGAGGAGCTCGAGGCGAAGGGGTTCGAGATCTCCTACGCCCCTGACGCCGAGAAGGCGACCTCGATCATCCTGAAGCGCCAGACCCGCCCCGACCTCATCCTCCTCGACATCAACATGCCGAAGGTGGACGGTGGGCAGTTCTGCCGTTTCGTGAAGAAGAACGACATGTTCAAGTCGATCAAGGTCATCTTCTGCTCGGGTGAGGACAAGGAGAAGGTGAAGCGGCTCGTCACGGAGTGCGGGGCGGACGGCTTCATCTCCAAGGACGAGTTCCTCGGGAAGTGGATCGTGGACCAAGGCTAGGACGAACCAAGGCTTCAGGCCTCAGGAGATGCATCTCTACCGCCGTTCCCGAGGCCCGGGGCTGATCACGAATCGCGAGCGGTCGGTCGGCGGTCCAGCCTCCCCTCACGGCAACCACCCCGGCGTACCTTCCCCCACGCTGCACCCGAGGTTCTCCGGCGCGTCGGGGCCGGCGGGGTCGAGTCGCTCGATCGCACGCTCCCGGCAGGCGGGGGCCCCCTTCGTCCCCAGGGTCGATGCCGGCGCGCCGGCGGGATCCGCGAGCAGGAGCTCCGGGGGCCGGTCGTTCGCGATCCCTCCGAGGAGCGCGGCCGCGCCGCACGCGAAGACCGGCACGCCGGCCGGGAGGAGATATCGCCCATCCCAGGCCCCTCCGGCGACGAGCGCGACCGCTCCCGGCGCGACGACCGCGCCGGGCGGCGCCCCGATCTCGCAGGAGGAGAGCGTCCCGGAGGCCGTCCGCTTCGCGAGGCGCCAGCCGCCGAGGTCGAGCGCCCCCTCCCCGAGGTTCGCGATCTCCACGTACTCTCCCCCCGCCTCCGGGGTCGCCGCGTCCGCCCGCACCTCGGTGATCGCCGGGCGGGGTGGCGGGCCCGACGGCGCGCCCGTCTCGAAGGAGGAGACGAAGGTGCGGCGCCTCCCCTCCGGATCGAGGACGGCCCGGCCGTCGGCGGCTCGCGCGCGGGAGGAGAGGACGAGCGAGTAGGGCGTGAACCCCCGGAGCGGCGCGCGCGGCGCGAGGACGATCCGCCTCCCCCCGTCCTCGACCCGGGCCTCCACGGCGACGGCCCCCGCGAGCGCCGCCGCCCCCGCCTCGCTCTCCACCGCGGTGCGCGCAGCGGCGAGCGCCTCGGCCGGCACGAGGACGAGGAGCCGGCCGTCGAGGAGCCCGCCGGGATCGACCGGCCCGCTGAAGTCGACCGCCGGGACGGCCTCCGTCGAGGCCCCGTCCCCCTCGGGCGAGGCGGAGAGGACGCGGGTGAAGGGCTCCGGCTCGGGGAGCCCGCAGCCGATCGCCGCGACCGCCGCGGTGGCGAAGGCGAGGAGGCGCCGCCTCACGGCCTCCCTCCCCGGGAGAGGAGCCCTCCGGTGAGGGCGTCGAGCTCCGCCCCGAGCCGGTCCACCTCGATCTCCGCGTCCGCCCGGGCGAGGGAGGAGGCGGGCGGGGCGAGGAGGAGGGCGACGAGGGCGCGGCGCCGGGCGAAGAAGAGGTCGGTCGCCCGCCGGACGGCGGCCTCCCGGGCCCTCGCCCGCGCGATGCGGGCCGCGGCGGCGAGCTCTCCCCGGGGGCCGGCGAGCCCTCCGAGGTCCCAGGTCGCGCGCAGGATCACCGCCGCGCCCGGCTCGAGCCGCACG
>JBBIPT010000288.1:0-4747 GCA_037442705.1 Anaeromyxobacter sp. | reverse complement strand
CCGGCGGCTCAGAGGCCGTGAGGGAATCCCCGGACCGAGCCGGGCGGTCGAGGCGCAAGCAGCGCAAGGCGCGCCGACCGAGCATATCCCGCTGATATGTGAGGGAGGCGCAACGAAGCGATGCGGCGCGCATCGGCCGGGCCGGCGACGGGACGGCGACGGGACGGCGACGGGACGGCGACGGGACGGCGACGGGACGGCGACGGGACGGCGACGGGAGGGGATTTCTTCACGGCCTCTCAGGCCGTCCGGCCGCTCCCGGGTGCCTCCGGGCGCGCGAAGCGGAGCGTGCGCGACTCGGTGACGACGGCGTCGAGCGGGGCGTCGTGCGGCTCGCGCGGGAGCGCGGGGACGAGCTGCGCGTCGAAGGCGAGCCCCACGCGGAAGGCGCGAGGCATCGCGGCGAGCGTCGCGTCGTAGTGGCCGCCGCCCCGGCCGAGCCGGAGGCCGTCCTCCGAGAACGCGACGCCCGGCATCACGACGCAGTCGATCTCGTCGAGCGCCGGCGCGTGGGCGGTGGCGGGCGGCTCGAGGGCGCCGAAGGGGCCGCGGACGAGCTCGGCGGGGGCGCAGCGCGCGAAGGCGAGCCGGAGGGAGCCGGGGACGGCGCGGGGGAAGAGGACGGAGGCGCCGCGCGCGAGGGCGGCGGGGAGGGCGAGCGTCGCGTCCACCTCCGCGCCGAGCGGGGCGAAGAGGGCGACCGTCCGCGCGGCGCGGAAGGGCTCGAGCGCCTCGAGCCGGGCGGCGATCGCCAGCGAGCGCTCCCGGCGGTCCCCGGGAGGGAGCGCGCTCCTCCGCGCGAGGAGCTCGGCACGGAGCGCGCGCTTCGCGCCGGGGGAGGTCGTGTCCGTCACGGCATCGATGGCCGGGGGCCGGGGCGGGAGCGGGGCAGAAAAAAAGCCCCCCGCGTAGGCCGTGTGGCCCGGTTGCTTGGACCTGTATTTCTACAGGTGGGGCACCCGGTGACGCCATCGTCCGTAGGCTTCTCCCTCGCTGCGTGGGAGCTTGCACATGGACGTGGGCGGGCGCTCCGCTTTCTCCAAAGTCGGCCCAAACGACGCGGGGCCCAATCACGAACCCGGCAGGGGGCAAGGCACAACGGTGCAAAGAGCATAACTCCGCGAAACGACGCGGTGTTTTTACGATCTGGATCCTAGGGCCCGGGGCCGGAGGTGTCAAGCGGGCCCTTCGGCTTTCGAGGGTAGAATCGGGAAATGGTGCGCTCGACCCAGGGCTTCGCGCTCACCGCCGCCGCGCTCCTCGCCCCCTTCGCGGTGGCCGGCGCGGGGCCGTCGCTCCAGGGAGACTGGGACTCGCCCCTCGGCCGCATCCGGATCGAGGGGGACGGCGCGACCTTCCGCGGCGTCCTCGTCGCGCCGAGGGGCCCGTGCGCCTTCCGGAAGGGCGACGCCGTGCTCGAGGCGACGCTCCTCGACGACTCGCTCGCGGGGCGGATGCGGGTCTGCCTCGGCGGCAGCGGCTGCGGCGCGAAAGAGGAGTGGGCGAACGCGGTCCTCCTCGCGGGCGACACGAAGCTCTCCGGCGCGGTGCACGTCGCGGCGAAGGGGTGCGCGGCGCCGTTCGGCAATCGGGGCGGCGTCGCCCTCACGAAGGCGAAGGGCGCCACGAGCGCGGCGCCGGCGGCGGCGCCCGGGCGGACGAAGCCGCCGGCGGCGAGGGCGCGCGAGCGGGCGCGGGAGATCCTCCGCGACGGCGCCGCCTACCTCGCCGAGGGGAGCTTCGAGGCGGCGCGCCGCCGCTTCCTCGAGGCGATCGAGATCGACGGCGGCATCCCCGAGGCCTACAACGGCGTGGGCGTGACCTACCGGCTGCGGAACGACCTCCCGCGCGCGCTCGAGTGGTACAAGAAGGCGCTCGCGCTCGATCCGGACTTCGGCGACGCGTACTACAACATGGCCTGCGTCTACGCGCTCGAGGGGCGCAACGACATGGCGCTCCGCTACCTCCAGATCGCGGCGATGAACGGCTACGCCACCGCCGAGGGGATCGACGGGGATCCCGATCTCGAGGGACTCCGCGCCGAGCCCGCCTACCGCGCCCTCGTCCGGGCGAAGATGTGACGGCGATGCTCGCTTCGATCGATCCAGGCCCGGTCGGGGTCCCCCCGAGCGCGTCGAGGGGTCACCGCGAACGGGCGGGAGGAGATCCGTTCGCCCGTGGCCCGTCGAGGGGTCACCGCGAACGGGCGGAAGGAGATCCGTTCGCCCATGGCCCGTCGAGGAGTCACCGCGAACGGGTGGGAGGAGATCCGGCCGCCCATGGCCCGTCGAGGAGTCACCGCGAACGGGCGGGAGGAGATCCGTTCGCCCATGGCCCGTCGAGGGGTCACCGCGAACGGGCGGGAGGAGATCCGTTCGCCCGTGGCCCGTCGAGGGGTCACCGCGAACGGGCGGGAGGAGATCCGTTCGCCCATGGCCCGTCGAGTAGTCACCGCGAACGGGCGGAAGGAGATCCGTTCGCCCTGAGCCTGTCGAAGGGCGAGCGAATCATGGGTCCGCCCGTCCCTTCCCCGGTGCGCCCGTGACGCGGCCCTTCGCCGGCTACGAGCTCGAGGCCCTCGTCGGGAAGGGCGGCATGGCCGAGGTCTACCGGGCCGTCGCCGTCTCCGGGGGACACACGAGCCCGCCGGTGGCGGTGAAGCGGCTCCGCCCGCAGCTCGCGAGCGACCCGGAGTACGTCGCGCGCTTCGAGGCGGAGGGCGAGGTCACCCGCCGGCTCCGCCACGCCGGGATCGTCGAGGTCATCGAGACGGGCGTCGCCGAGGGGACGCCCTACATCGTGATGGAGTACGTGGACGGCCGGAACCTCCGGCAGGTCCTCGCCCAGTGCTCGACCCGCGGGATCCTCCTGCCGGTGGACTTCGGGGTCTACGTCGCCCACGCCGTCGCCGAGGCGCTCGCCCACGCGCACGAGGGGGTGGACGACGAGGGGCGCCCGCTCGGGATCGTCCACTGCGACGTCTCCCCGTCGAACGTGTTCGTCTCGAAGATGGGGGAGATCAAGCTCGGCGACTTCGGCGTCGCGCTCACGCCCGGGCAGGTCCAGGCCGCGACCGGCGGCGCGTACGGGAAGATCCACTACCTCGCGCCCGAGCAGATCCGCGGGGAGCGCCCCACGCCGCGCACGGACATCTTCGCGCTCGGGTCGGTCCTCTTCGAGCTCCTCACGAACGAGCACGCCTTCCCCGGGGCGAGCGTGAACGAGGTGGGGCAGCGGATCCTCGCGGGGAAGCTCCGGGCGCCCTCGGAGCTCCGGCCGGAGGTCGTGTTCGAGCTCGACGCGATGGTGCTCCGGTGCCTCTCGCCCGACCCGGCCGACCGGTACCCCTCGGCCGCCGCCTTCGCCGCGGAGGTCGCGACGCGGTACGACCCGGCGATCGGCACGCCCCTCGCGATCGCGGCCGTCGTGAGGGGCCTGTTCGGGGTGAGGTGAGGCTGGATCGGTAGGCGCCGTCTCCCGGGGGGCGCGAGGCCGGCCTGCCCGTCCCGCGATGCCGCCACGGGCTCCGGTGACCGGCGGGGCGCCCCTGCCGCGAGGCATCTTGACGACATCACGGGCGAGCATCATGATGCCTCCGTGCGCACGACCGTGACGCTCGAGGCCGGCCTCGTGGCGAAGCTGAAGAAGCTCGCGCACCGGCGCGGGCTCTCGTTCAAGGCGACGCTCGACGAGGTGCTGCGGCGCGGGCTGGCCGCGCGGGAGCGGGCCGACGCCCGGGAGCCCTTCGTGGTGGAGCCCCACTCCGGCGGGTTCCGCCCCGGGGTCGATCCGGCGAAGCTGAACCAGCTCGCCGACCAGCTCGAGGCGGAGGACTTCGTCCGGGAGGCCGGTTCTCCCCGATGATCATCCCCGACGTGAACCTCCTCGTCTACGCGTACAGCCGGGACGCACGGGAGCACGAACGCGCGCGCGCGTGGTGGGAGCGGCTCCTCTCCTCGGAGGCCGTCGGGCTCCCCTGGGCCGTGAGCCTGGGGTTCCTGCGGCTCATGACGCACCCTGCCGTCCTCGTCCGGCCACTCGAGGCGCAGCGGGCGGTCGCGCACGTCCGGTCCTGGCTCGACCGCCCGAACGTGGAGGTCCTGGATCCGGGACCTCGGCACCTCGAGGTGCTCGACCGCCTCCTCGGAGAGGTGGGGGTGGCGGGCAACCTCACCACCGATGCGCACCTCGCCGCGCTCGCGATCGAGCACCAGGCAGAGCTCCACTCGAACGACGCCGACTTCGCCCGCTTCCCCGGCCTGAGGTGGCGGAACCCCCTGTAGGCGGGAATCCGGAGAGGAGCACGGACGACCGCGAGGGGCCGCACGTCACCCCGGGATCTCCCTCCGCACCCGCTCGACGAGGGGGGGGACGATCCGGAGGGCCTCCTCGACCTCCCCGGCCGTGGTCGTCCACCCGAGGGAGAATCGGACGGTGGAGCGCGCCTCGCCGGCGGAGAGCCCGAGGGCGAGGAGGACGCCGGAGGGGCGCGTCGCGCCGGAGTGACAGGCGGAGCCCGCGCTCGCGCAGACCCCCTCGAGATCCATCGCGATGAGGAGCGCCTCCGCGTCGCAGCCGTCGAAGCGGATCGAGGACGTGCCGGGCAGCCGCGGCGCCCCCGCGCCGTTCACCCGCGCGCGCGGCACCGCCGCGAGGAGCCCCGTCTCGAGCCGGTCGCGGAGCGCGGCGATCCGGGCCTCCTCCTCCGGCCGCCGGGCGACGGCCGCCTCCATCGCCGCGCCGAGGC
>JBBIPT010000287.1:0-4750 GCA_037442705.1 Anaeromyxobacter sp. | reverse complement strand
GTACCTCTACGGGCACGATCCGGCGCGCGGGAAGGCGCTCGCCTTCCGCCTCGACCGCGTCCGCGAGTGCGAGGCGACCGAGGAGCGCTACGACCCGCCCGGCGAGGCCGACCTCGCCCGGGCGCGGCTCTTCTCCGAGGCCGAGGGCGACCCGCCGCGCGTCCGGGTCGGCCCCCTCGCCGCGGCCTGGGCGGTCGCGCGGCCCGGGGTCCGGCTCGTGAAGAGCGAGAAGGGAGGCGCGGTCGTGGTGGAGATGCCGGGGGCCACGGCGGAGTGGGCGACGCGCTTCGCCCTCTCCCTCGGCGGCGACGCGGAGGTCACGGGGCCTCCGGCCGCGCGGCGGACCTTCGCCGAGGCAGTTCGCCGCACCCTGGGCCGCTACGCCTGACGCCCGCCCGGCGCGGAGTGGGTCAGGGGGCCCGGGTTCTCCTCGACCCCGGGGTGCGCGCGGGCTGTCCCATGATCGCGGGAATCCATGGGCTTCGCCGGGCACGGATCACGCACAGCCGCGCGGCCGGGGGGCTGGAGGAATGCCTTTGGCGCGCGTGCTCATCGTCGACGACACGGACATCGTGAGGAGGGCGCTCGAGAAGGCCGTCCAGAAGATGGGCCACTTCGCCGTGTCCACCTCCGACTCGGTGGAGGCCCTGGGCATCGCGGAGCGCGATCCCCCGGACCTCGCCCTCATCGACTTCCGGATGCCCCGGATGGACGGCGCCGAGCTCTGGGAGGAGCTCCGGGCGCGGCTCGGCGAGCGCTGCCCCAAGGTACTCTTCGTCTCGGCCACCCCCCCGGACGAGGTGGCGAGGACCGTGGAGAGGGCGGGGCGCCCGGCGGGCTACGTGAAGAAGCCGTTCCACCTCGACGACCTCGTGAAGATCGTGGCGGACGCGCTCCGGAACTGAACGGCCGAGCGCGGTTCGGAGACACCCGAGGCTTCAGGCCGGCTTCAGGTCTCGGGCTTCAGGCTTCGGGAAATGCATGACTGCGGCCGGCCTCCGCTTCGCGCCGGCGCGCTACTGGGGCATGGTCGAGCGGCTGCGGCTGCCGTTCCGTTGCGGTCACGGATGCGGTAGCGCCTGCCGTTGCGGGCCCGTTGCGGTTGCCGTTCCGGTTGCGGCTGCGCCTGCGGGCGCGGCTACGCCTTCTTCCCCTGCCCGAGGAGGAGCTCCGCGACCGCGGCGACGTCGCGATCGCCCCGGCCGCTCTTCGCGGTCTCGGCGAGGAGCGCCCGCACCGCGTCGATCACGGAGACCTTCGCCCCCTGCTCGGCGGCCGCCTCCGAGGCGAGCCGCTGGTCCTTCTCCGCGAGGGAGACGGCGAAGCGCGGGGCGAAGTCCTTGCGATCGATGAGGTCGCCCTTCACGAGGTAGAGGGGCGAGTGGAACGGGGAGGCCTGGAGGACGTCGAGGACCGTCTTCGGGGCGAGGCCACCGGAGGCGCCGAGGGCGACCGCCTCGGAGAACCCCGCGATCATCGCCCCGCCCACCACGTCCACGCAGAGCTTCACGAGGGCGGCCTGGGCCGGGTCGTCGAGCTCGATGATCCGCGCGGAGACGGCGCGCAGGGCGGCGCGCGCCCGGTCGCGGGAGGCGGCGGCTCCGCCCGCCACGAGGACGAGCTGCGCCTGCTCGGCGGCCGTCTTCGACCCCAGGATCGGGCAGGCGAGGAAGCCCGCCCCCGCCTTCGCGGCCCCCTCGCCCGCGGCGCGGGTCGCCTTGGGGCCGGCCGTGGACATGTCCACGAGGAGCCCGCCCTTCGCGAGGCCGGCGAGGGCGCCCTCCGGACCTCCGAGCACCGCCGCGAGGGCCTTTTCGTCGGAGACGCAGGTGAAGACGAGGTCCTTCCCCGCCGCGCACTCCCTGGGCGTCTTCGCGAGCTTGCCGCCCTTCGAGACGATGTGGTCCGCCTTCGAGGGGGTGCGGTTCCAGACCGTGACCTCATGTCCGGACTTGCGCAGGTTGTTGGCAATGGGCTCGCCCATGGTGCCGAGTCCGAGGAAGCCGATCCGCATTCGCATGAGCCTCTTCTAGCGCGGAACGGGCGGAGCGGGAAAGCGTCCCCTTCCCCGGGGCGGAGCGCGTTCCCGCTGGCGCCCGGGGGGCTTGTCTGAGAGGCTTCGCGGGCATGGAACGGCCGGCCGCGGACCTCGTCGTCGTGGGTGCCGGGGTGAGCGGGCTCACCCTGGCCTACCGGGCGGCCCGCTCCGGGAAGAAGGTGCTCCTCCTCGAGCGGGAGGGGAGGGTGGGGGGTTGCCTCCACTCCCACCGGCGCCCCGACGGGTACTGGTTCGAGATGGGCGCCCACACGACCTACAACAGCTACGGGACCTTCCTCGATCTCCTCTCCGGGACGGGGCTCCGGGACCGGATCGTGGAGCGGGGCCCGGCGCGGGCGACCTTCGGGCTCCTCCGGGGCGGGGAGCTCCGCTGGCTCACGCCGCCGAAGGTGCTCCTCGAGCTCGGCTGGCTCGAGGCGGCGCTCCACCTCCCGCTCGGCCTGTTCCGCTCGAAGCGGGGGGAGTCCCTGCGCTCCCGTTTCTCGCGGCTCGTCGGCCCGCGGAACTACGACGGGGTCCTCGCCGCCTTCTTCGCCGCGGTCCCGTCGCAGCGGGCGGACGGCTTCCCCGCCGAGGGGCCGGGGTCGCTCTTCAAGAAGCGGCCCCGGAAGGAGGAGTTCCCGAGGAGCTTCGGTGTCGAGGGCGGGCTGCAGGCCGCGTGCGACGCGGCGGCCGCCTTCCCCGGCATCGCGGTGGAGAAGGGGGTGGCCGTGGCCCGCGTCGCGCGGAGCGGCGCCGGCTTCGCCGTCTCCACGGCGGACGGGCGGACCTTCGAGGCGCCGCTCGCCGCGGTCGCGGCCACGGTCGACGAGGCGGCCGCGATCCTCCGGGAGGGTTTCCCCGTGGTCGCGGCGGCCGTCTCCCGCGTCCGGGCGGTGGAGGTGGAGAGCGTGGGGGTCGTCCTCCCCCGGGCGCGGTGCTGGATGCCGGAGTGCGCCTTCGTCGTCCCGGTGGACGACCTCTTCTTCTCCGCCGTGACGCGCGATCCGTTCCCCGATCCGGAGCGGCGCGCCTTCGCGTTCCACTTCCGGCCGGGCGTCCCCCGCGAGGAGAAGCTCCGCCGGATCTCCGAGGTGCTGCGCGTCCCGCGCGAGGAGCTCGGGGAGACGGTGGAGGCGCGGCGGGTCCTCCCCGCCCCCGCGGTCGGCCACGCCGGGATCGTCCAGGAGATCGACGCGAGCCTCGCGGGCTCGAGGCTCGCCCTCTGTGGGAACTACTTCGCCGGGCTCGCCATCGAGGACTGCGCGCTCCGCGCCGCCGCGGAGTGGGAGCGGATCGGGGGCTGAACGACACATCCAGGGCTTCAGGCCGGCTTCAGGCCTCGGGCAGCCTCGGGCTTCAGGCTTCAGGTGGAGCAGCTCCGGCCGAGGCCAGGGGCCGATCGAGAATCGCGACCGGCCGTGGCGGGGCGGCGGGGCCCTCCGCAGGCGCGAGCCTCCTTTGCAGGGCGCGGCCCGCCGTGGCAAGAAGCGCGCATGACCCAGGACGAGCTCTCTGTCTTCCGCCACCCGCACGACTACGGGGGCGCGGGCCACGGCGCCGGCGAGCGCCGGACGCGGTGGGTCGTGGGCGTGACCCTCGTGATGATGGCCGCGGAGATCGCGGCGGGGCTCGTCTTCGGCTCCATGGCCCTCCTCGCGGACGGCTGGCACATGGGCACCCACGCCGCCGCCCTCGGCGTGGCCCTCTTCGCCTACCGCTACGCGCGGAGGCACGCCGCCGACCCGCGATACACCTTCGGGACCGGGAAGGTGGGAGCCCTCGGCGGGTTCGCGAGCGCGGTGGGGCTCGCGGTCGTCGCGCTCCTCGTCCTCGCGGAGAGCCTGTCCCGGCTCGCGCGCCCGGTCGCGATCCGCTTCGACGAGGCGATCCTCGTCGCGGTGATCGGGCTCGCCGTGAACCTCGGGAGCGCGCTCCTCCTGCGGGACCACGACCACGGGCACGCGCACGACGACGACCATGACCACGGCGACGAGCACGAACACGAACGCGGGCACGAACACGGGCGCGAACGCGAGCGCGGGCCGGGCGCGGCGCGCGTGCACCGCGACCACAACCTGCGGGCCGCCTACCTCCACGTCCTCGCCGACGCCCTCACCTCGGTCCTCGCGATCGTGGCGCTCGTCACCGGCAAGACCCTCGGCTGGACCTTCATGGATCCCGTCATGGGCATCGTGGGCTCCCTCGTGATCGCCCGCTGGTCGGTGGGGCTCCTCCGCGACACGAGCGGGGTGCTGCTCGACGCGGAGTTCGCCGGCACGCGGGATCGGGCCATCCGGGGGGCGCTCGAGCGGGGGACCTCGGACCGGGTGGCGGACCTGCACGTCTGGCGGATCGGTCCGCGCCACGCCGCCGCGATCGTCTCCGTCGTGACGGGCGACCCGCGCCCCCCGGACCACTACAGGGAGCGGCTCCGCGCCTTCGAAGACCTCGTCCACGTCACCGTCGAGGTGAACGCGCACCCTTCCTCCGGCCGCGCCGCGGGCTGAACGAACGGTCCTGGATCGAGCGGGCGCCGCCACGACGGCGCCCGGGGGCGCAGGGACATTCCGCCGCGTCGCCGCGGGGGCGGGTGCTGCTAGCGTCTTCGCGGACGGGCGAATGAGGCGACGGCATGCGCTCCTGGCAACGGCCGCGGCGGCCGCCGCGATCGGCGGGCTCGCCGCCGGGACGCTCCGCGGCCGCGTCGCC
>JBBIPT010000286.1:0-4750 GCA_037442705.1 Anaeromyxobacter sp. | reverse complement strand
CGCCCCGGCCGTCTCGCCGCCGGCCGGCCCCGGGGGCGCCGGCCGCGGGCACGGCCGCTGCGGCGCCGGCCGGGAAGGAGCCCTCCGCGCCGAAGGACGGAAAGGCGTCCGCGGACCTCTCGGTGAAGCCCCCCTCTCCCGCGGTCCCGGTGGGTCCGGTCCCCGCGAGGAAGAAGGAGGAGCGGAAGCGGCTCTACACCTGGATCGCCGCGGGGGTCGCGGGGGCCGCCCTCGCCGCCGGGGCCTACTACGGCTACGCAGCCGCCCAGGACGAGGACGCGCTGAAGTCGATGCCCCGCGCCAACGGGGACGAGGCCCGGAAGTACGCGAGCGACGCGAAGTCGAAGGCGCGGACCGCGAACGCCCTCTACGCCGTCGGCGGCGCGGCCGCGGCGGCAGGGGTCACGCTCTTCTTCGTGGAGAAGAGGTTCTGATGGGGCGAGCGATCCTCCCGGCCGCCGCGCTCCTCCTCGCGGCCTGCGTCGTGGACATCGAGGGGGCGCCCTGCACGACGCCCGGCGCGACGGCCGAATGCCCGCCCGGGCAGGCGTGCGGGAACGACGAGACCTGCAGCGAGCGCGCCGCCGCGTGCGCCGCCACGCGGTGCACACCGGGGGCGAGCCAGTGCCTCGACGGGGATGCCCGGGTGGAGCGGTGCGACGGCGCCGACAAGGAATGCGGGACGCTCGTCGTGGAGGACTGCACGGCGCAGGGGCTCCGGTGCGCGACCCGCGGCGCCACCTCGGCCTGCGAGTGCCCGGCGAACGGGGGCTCGGAGTTCGCGGCCGGGGCAGGCGGGACCACGGACGCCTCCCTGCCTCCGTTCCCGACGGGCCTCGCCTCCCCGGAGGTCTGCCGCTTCGGGAGGCTCGGGGACGCGCTCGCAGCGGCGGCGGCCTACGGCGCCTCCGGTCTCGCCACGGTCCAGGTCCACGCGAGGGCGGGGACGCCCGTCGTCTTCGGGCCGGGGAGCATCCCGGAGTCCTTCCCGCTCCAGGTCGCGGCCGGGGTGACGCTCCGGGGCTCCACCACGCCCGCCGGCGAGACGGTCGTCCGCGCGGAGGCGGGGACCCCGGCGACGATCCTCTCCGTCCAGGGGGCCGTCGAGGACGTCCGCGTCGAGAACGTCTCCATGACCGGAACGGGGATCGCGACCTCCTGCGGCGCCTCGGGCCTCCCCGCCCTCCTCCGCGTGACGCTCTCGGGCGGGAATGCCCTCGTGCGCGGCGTCACCGTCCAGGGGGCGTGCGGGGCGTCGATCTCGGGCGTGGATGTCTCCGGCGTGACCGGTCCGGCGCTCTTCGTGGACGCCGCCGCCGGCGCGCCGGTGTCCGTCCGGGGGAGCCGCTTCCACTCGAGCGGAATCGGGGTCGAGCTCCGGGGCGGAGCGGCGTCGCTCGCGCCGGAGGCGACGGTTCCCACCGAGGTCCTCTCCAACGCGCTCCAGGGCCTCCTCGTCTCGGGCACCACGCGCGTGGACGTGGTCCTCGACAAGGTCGTCGTCAGGGCGAACGGAGGGACGGGCGTGTACCTGCGGAACGTCCCCGCGACCTCGACGCTCGTCCTCTCGGGCTGCGAGATCAGCTCCAACGGCGCGACCGCGGCGACGATCTACGGGGGCGCGAGCCAGCGGACGGCGGGGGGCGTCCTGCTGTCCCAGACGTCCCCCCCCGGCCACTCGATCCTCGGCAACCGGATCTTCGCGAACACGGGAGACCAGCTCGCCTTCGAGTCGAGCGGCGCCTGGTCCATCAACGCCGGCGCCTGCGGGGCGCAGAGCAACGCCTTCGGCTGTGTCGGTTCGGGGGTCGCCGTGGCGAAGGTGGGGGCCGGGAGCGTGGACGCGGGGTACACGGTCTGGCCCGGGATCCCTCCGGACGGCTTCTACTTCGGGAGCGTGACGAATACCGCCCTCTACTGCCCCGATCCGCCCGGCCCCCCGCCGCCGGCCTGCCCCTGAGAGGCCCCGAGGAGATCCCCTCCCGTCGCCGCGCCGGCGCCCCGCCTTCCTTGACTCTCCCCGGACCCGCGGATAGCGTCGGAACCCGGCTCCACGAAAGGGGTTTCTCCGTGCGCCTCGTCCTCGCTCTCCTCGCGCTCGCGACGCTCGCGGCCTGCGGCCCGGTCCGCTCGACCGCGGCCCTCATCGACGCCGAGGTCCAGCTCGAGTCGGCCCGGGCGGCCGGTGCCCCGTCGACCTCCCTCTACGAGTACACGGCCGCCGAGGCCCACCTCGAGAAGGCCCGCGAGACCTGGGGCCGCTCGAAGTACGAGGCCTCCCTCCGCTTCGCGGCCCGGGCGCGCGACCTCGCCGAGGAGGCGAAGAAGAACGCGATCGCGGCGTCGAACCGGGCTCCCGCGGAGGGCCGGTGATGCGCGCCCGCCTCCTCGCCTCGGTCCCCGCGGTCGCGATCCTCGCCGCCGGCTGCGTGACCGGCGGCAAGCTCCGCGAGGGTGCCTCCGTCGTCCGCGCCGACGTCGAGAAGGCGAAGCGCTCCGGCGCCGTCCGCTGCGCGCCGAGGGAGCTCGCGCTCGCCGAGTCGCACGTCGCCTTCGCCGAGGAGGAGACCGCCTACGGCGACGCGACGAGGGCGATGGGCCACCTCGCGAAGGCCGAGGCGAACGTGAAGAAGGCCCTCGACCTCTCGAGGACCTGCGGCCCGACCCAGGTCACGATCGGCAAGAAGCAGCCGGAGCCGCCGCCCCCCGACCGCAAGATCGTGAAGATCGAGAAGACGGACAGGGACGGGGACGGGATCCCCGACCTCGACGACGCCTGCCCCGAGCTCCCCGGCAAGGCGGAGTTCCGCGGCTGCCCCGACACCGACGGCGACGGCGTCCCCGACGCCGAGGACGCCTGCCCGCGCGAGCCCGGCCCGCGCGAGACGCAGGGCTGCCCGGTCTCGAAGGACTCGGACGGCGACGGCATCCCGGACGACATCGACCGCTGCCCGCTCGATCCCGAGGACAGGGACGGGTTCCAGGACGAGGACGGCTGCCCCGACGCGGACAACGACGGCGACGGCATCGTGGACCGGGCGGACACCTGCCCGAACGAGCCGGGGCCGATCGAGAACCGCGGCTGCCCCGTCACCGACAAGGACGGCGACGGCGTCCCCGACGCCGAGGACAGGTGCCCCGATCTGCCCGGGAAGAAGGCCCTCGGCGGCTGCCCGGACACCGACGGCGACGGCATCGCGGACGCCGAGGACAGGTGCCCCGTGCTCGCCGGCCTCAGGGAGAACCAGGGCTGCCCGGACACCGACCGAGACGGCGACACCATCGTGGACCGGCTCGACAGGTGCCCGGACCAGTTCGGCCCGCCGCCGGACGGCTGCCCGAAGAAGTACACGCTCGTCGAGGTGAAGAAGGAGCGGATCGACATCAAGCAGCAGGTCCACTTCGCGACGGCGCGCTGGCGCGTGCTGCCCGACTCCTTCCGCCTCCTCGACGAGGTCGTCTCGGTGCTCCGCGACTTCCCGAAGATGCGCATCTCCATCGAGGGGCACACCGACAGCGTGGGCGGCGAGTCGATGAACCTCCGGCTCAGCCAGCGGCGCGCCGAGGCGGTCCGCGACTACCTCGTGGACGCGGGCATCGCCCCCGAGCGGCTCGAGGCGATCGGCTTCGGGCTCACGCGCCCCATCGCCTCGAACAAGACCGCCCGCGGGAGGTCCCTGAACCGGCGGACGGAGTTCCGCATCGTCTCCCTGGAGTAGCCCGCGCAGGAGGAGCCTTCGAGGTCCTCCCTCCAGGGGCGGGTCCTCGGCGCGATGGAGTTCCCGAGCCGCCGCGGCGGGCGCCCTTTCGGGCGGCCGGACGTCGCGGCGCTCTCCTGCCTCGCCCACCGGGCGGCGCTCGTCATCGGCGCGCGGGAGGGGTGGGGGCCGGGCGCTCCTCGAGCAGCCCCTGGTGCGCGAGGGCCTGCAGGCGAAGGTCGGCGACGATCCGGGAGATCCGCTCGACGGCCTCGAGCGCGTCCCGGACCGTCTCCTCGCGCTCCTCCGCGGGGCTCGCGGGATCGCCGAGGAGCCGGAGGTTCACCTTCACCGCCGCGAGCGGGTTGTTCACCTGGTGGGCGACCTCGGCGGCGAGCCGGCCGACCTCCGCGGCGGAGGCGGCCGCCCGCTCGAGCGCGCGCTCCAGGTCGAGCCGGAGCTGGAAGCCGCGCCGCTGGCTCCGGGCGAAGTGCTCGAAGATGAAGGTCTGGCTCGCGACGCAGGCGAGGATCACGCCGTCCGTCCAGAGGCGCGTGGAGAGCGAGCGGACCTGGGGCCAGGCGAGGTCGAGGACGACGTGGCCGAGCCCCAGGAGCGCGAAGACCCCCGCGCGCCCGCGCAGCGTCGTGGGGAGGAGCGTGGCGGCCGTCGCGAAGCCGACGACGATCGCGATCGACTGCACGATCGTCCCCTCGAGGTCCACGGCGAAGAAGGCCCAGTCGTTGCCGAGGGTCCAGGCGACCGCCAGGGCGACGACGGAGGCCGGAAAGCCGCGCCACCGCGGCGCGTGCCGCGCGAGGAGCCAGCCCCCGATGGGCACGACCAGCCAGGGGAGCCGGACCGCCGCGATCCTGCCGAGGGAGACCGGCTCGGGGAGCCCGCGCGTGAAGACGACGTCGAGGAGCGCGTAGAGGAAGGACCCGCCGAAGGCCCAGACCGCGAGTGAACGGGTGCGGGCCGGCCAGCGGGAGCGGAGGAAGGCGGGGTAGTCGGGGAGGTGTTCGCCAGGAGTCATCGCGCTCGCTCGGTCC
>JBBIPT010000285.1:0-4861 GCA_037442705.1 Anaeromyxobacter sp. | reverse complement strand
CCGCGAGGGCGCGGCAGCCGGGAGCGCCCGGGCACCGCTCGCAGCGCGGGCGGCGCGGCAGGCAGATCGTGGCGCCGAGCTCCATGAGGGCCTGGTTCACCTCGCCGGGCCGGCGCGAGGCGGCGAGCGCGGCGGCGTGGGCCCGGATCCGCGCGCGAAAGGGCGCCGACTCCGGCGCGCCCTCCACGAGGAAGAGCCGCGAGAGGACGCGCGTGGCGTTCCCGTCCACCGCCGGGACGGGGAGCCCGAAGGCGATGGAGGCGATCGCCCCCGCCGTGTACGGGCCGAGGCCCGGCAGCGCCTCGAGCGCCTCGACGGAGCGGGGCAGGCCGCCGTACCTGCGGAGGGCCTCGCGCGCCGCCCCGGGCAGCCGCCGGGCCCGCGCGTAGTAGCCGAGCCCGCTCCAGAGGGCGAGCACCTCCCCCTCCTCCGCGCCGGCGAGCGAGGCGAGCGTGGGGAACCGGGCGACGAACCGCTCGAAGTACGGCGCGGCCGCGGCGACCCTCGTCTGCTGCGACATGACCTCGGCGATCCAGACGAGGTACGGATCGGCCGATCCCGGCGGCGAGCGCCACGGGAGCGACCGGCGCCCGCGATCCCACCAGGCGAGCAGGCGCCGGCGCAGGCTCCGGGCGTCCATTTTCCAGATGGCTCCTCGCGACTCGCGACTCGTGATCGGCCTCGGGCCCCATGCCCGGGAACGGCCGCAGGTGCGCCTCTCCCGAAGCCCGAAGCCCGAGGCCCGAGTCTCACAGCAGCCGCTTCTCGACCGACTCCCAGTCCACGTTCTTGAAGAAGGCGTCCACGTACTTCGCGCGCTCCGTGGCGAGGTAGTCGCGCATGAAGGCGTGCTCCCAGCCGTCCATCGCGAGGACGACGCGGAAGCCGGGCGGCACGTTGTTCTCGTGCAGGGTGATCCAGTGGTTCGAGAGCCACCCCGTGCCCGGATCCTGGAAGGTCATCGCCCAGCCGATCCCCGGCATCGTCGCGATGGCCCGGAAGTCGGCGAGCCAGTGGTCGTACTTGCCGAAGGAGTCCTCGATCGCCTTGCGGAGCTTCCCGGCGGGCGGCTCCGCCTGCGCGCCCGGCTTCAGGTTGCCGAAGTAGTACTCGTGGTTCACCATCCCGCCGTACTCGAAGCCGAGCCGGCGCGTGAGCTCCGCGTAGACGGGATCGCTCCCGGCGGCCTTCCCCTCGCCGCAGATCGCGAAGAGCTTCTCGGTGAGGGCGTTCGTCCGCTTCACGTAGCCCTCGTAGAGCTTCAGGTGCTCCTCGACCTGCTTGTCCGAGATCCCGGCGAGCCCGCGAACCTTCGAGTAGTCCTTCGGTGCGTACTTCTTCTCGGCCATGTGTCCCTCCGTGGGGCCCGCGGGCCCTGGAATACGAGCGGTGAACGTACCCGGGAGGTAGTCCCGGCCCGCCTCCCCGTCAAGGCGCCGGACGGGGCTCCGGACGGGGGGTGCGGCGAGGCCCCCTTCACCTCCAGGCAACTCGAAGCCGCCCTTCCGTCCCCCGCGCCCCCGGGTTAGGTTCCCGCGCCATGCCGCGCCGAGGAAGGACCGTCCGCATCGCCGCGCTCGCCGCGGGGGGGCTCCTCCTCGCCGGCGCCTCCCTCCTCGCGGGGCTCTGGGCCTTCCTGCCCGATCCCGCCCCCCTCGCCCGGGAGAACCCGCGGACGACGGCCCTCATCGAGCAGCGCCGGGCCGAGGCCCGCGCGCGGAGGGCCCCCTTCCGGCCGAAGCAGGTCTGGGTGCCCCTCGAGCGGATCTCGCCCACCCTCGTCCAGGCGGTGATCCTCTCCGAGGACGCGGCCTTCTTCGGCCACGAGGGGATCGACTGGGACGCGGTGAAGGACGCCGCCCGCCACGACCTCGAGAAGCGCCGGTTCGCCCGCGGCGCCTCCACGATCACCCAGCAGCTCGCGAAGAACCTCTGGCTCGGGACGGAGCGGAGCCTCTGGCGGAAGGCGAAGGAGGCGGTGCTCGCCGCGAAGCTCGAGCGGGCTCTCTCGAAGCGCCGGATCCTCGCGCTCTACGCGAACGTCGTGGAGATGGACGAGGGGGTCTTCGGCTTCGAGGCCGGCGCGCGCCACCGCTTCGGCACGAGCGCGGCCGCCCTCTCCACCGCCCAGGCGGCCATCCTCGCATCCCTGCTCCCCGCGCCCCGCCGCGTGGACCTCTCGCGCCCCTCCACCTGGCTCGCGGGCCGCTCCCGGCGCCTCCTCGACCGGCTGCGCGACGCGGGACGGATCGGCGCGGACGAGCACCTCCGGGCGGCGGCGGAGCTCGACCGGATCCTCGCGGGGCCCGCCCCGGCCGACGACCGGACGGAGCCGCCGGACGACGACGACGCGCCGCCCGCTCAGAACGGCGAGACGGGCGTCGCCGGGCAGTCCGCCGGCGTCCCCAGCGAGCAGGGCAGCGCGCCGCCGCAGGAGAAGCCGGCCGGGTCGTCGAGGTAGACGAGGCAGGCGGAGGCGTCCCAGCACTGCCGGAAGGAGCCCTGCCCCCCGGCCGCCGCCGTGAAGGTGGCGGCCGCGCGCCCGGCCCCGGCGGCGTCGTAGGAGGCGCCGACCTCGAGCCGATCCCCGGGCGCGTTCCGGAAGGCGTAGTCGAAGGCCCCGCTCCCGTCCCGCCAGCCGGCGTAGCCGTATCCGAAGCCCTCCGTCCCGAAGCCGCCCCGGGTGAGGGAGAGGCCGATCGTCACCGGCTCGCTCGCCCGGTCGTAGTCGATCCGCATCTCCCCGCGGGGCGCCCCCGGCCCGTCGTTCATCCCGAGCGCCCAGATCGCGTCGAAGAAGAGGATCGCGCTGCCCCGCCCCCTCGCCGAGGAGGCGCCGTGGAAGGTGCCGCCGAGGATCGTGGTGAAGGCCGGCGAGCCCGCCACCCGCGCCTGGAACGCGTAGTCGTGCCTCGGCGGCGCGTCCGGGCCGTCCGGGTAGTACCGGGCGATGAGCACCTGGATCTGGCGCCCGGGGTGGTCCGCGTCGTCGAAGGGGCCCCAGCCCCGGGCGTCGGCCTCCCGCCAGGTGGGCGGGTGGCGGCGGACCGCGTCGATGAGGGAGACGACGAAGTCCACCCCCCGGTTGAGCCCGTCCGAGGTCGGCTTCGCCCAGAGCCAGACCTCCGCCTCGCCGTTCGCGCAGGAGGAGAGCGCGCCCGCCGTCCCCGCCTCCGGGACCGCGACCCGGAGGTCCTCCCGCGTGGGCAGGGCCGCGAGGAAGCGGAGATCCTCCGTCGAGTAGTTGCCGCAGCCCGCGAGGGCGAGGGCGGCGATCCCGAGGAGCCTAGTCACCGAGCGCATACTCCACTCCGAGGAGCCCTTCGGCGAACCCGAGGCTCCGGTCTTCGTCCACGTCGTAGAACAGGTAGGAGACGCGCGCCCGCGCCACGGCGGAGAGGCTTCGCCCGAACCGCCAGGAGACCGCGCCGGTGAGGCCGGGCGTCACGGTGAAGAAGTACTGCGAGGGGAGCTCCATCCCGCCCGGAAAGGACCGCCCGAGGAGCGTGAACGCCACCCTCCCCCCGGCCGAGAGCGTGACCGGGCCGTGCCGGAAGTCCTTCCAGAGCGAGGCCCCGCCGGCGAGCTCGGCGAAACGGACCGGGATGGGCGCGACGCCCGGGAGGATCACCTCTCCGTCCCCGCCGCCGGCGGCGAGATCGAAACCCCAGGCGAGCCCCCGCCCGAGGTCGTCGCGCACGGCGATCTCGAGCCCCACGAGCGTCGCCGGCGGGAAGAGGCCGTCCCGCGCCGCCCGGGAGAAGAAGCGCTGGACCCCCGCGCCGGCGACGAGGGCCACGCGCGCGCCGTCCCAGCCCTTCTGCGGATCGCGGGAGAGCGGGACCCGATCCATCCGGTCGTCCACGAGCGGCAAGACCTCGTCCCCCACCTCCACGCGGGCGACGAGGAGCCCCGAGCCGTCCGCGAGCCGCTTCTTCGCATAGTAGCGCCCCCTCGGCAGGGCGAGCCGCCGCTCGGCGCCGGGCGCCTTCGCCACCTCGGCGACCGCCCGGCCGGACCGATCGAGGACGACGTAGAGCCCCTCCGCCTCCGCGGGGAAGGCGAGCCCCCCCTCGAGCGGCCCGAGATCGGAGAGGACGACGTCCCCCGCGCCGCCGAGGTCGTAGAGGAAGACGGGGTGCTGCACGCCGCCCGCGCTCGACACCGTGGATCCGACCGTCCTCGCGTAGGCGTAGGCGTAGGCCTCCGACAAGGTGACCTTGCCGTCGCCCGAGGTGTCCGCCCCGCCGAGCAGGCCCGAGGCGAGGTGGTGCGTGAACCAGCTCCCCCCGATCGCGTCCGACTCCTGGGAGTCCTCGTCCGCGGCGGAGGAGGCGATGAGGACGAGGCCGCGCGGCCCCTCCCCGGATCCCGTCTTCACGTCGAAGGACGGCGCGGGCCGGGCCCCCTTCGCCCGGGCGATCGCCCCGGAGCGGCAGGAGTCCACGAGGCCGATCCGCACGTCCGCGGGGGCGTCCTCGAGCGCCCGGCGGAGCTCCGCCATGGGCAGCCGCCCCGAGCCGAGCCGCAGCTCGCCGTCCTTCGCGTGGCCCGAGTAGTAGACGAGGAGCTGGGTCCGCTCGCCCGCCGCCCGGGCGGCGGCGGCCGCCTCGGAGAGCTGCCCGAGGGCCCGCCGGAAGGCGCCGGCCCCCGCGGAGAGGAGGAGCCGGGCGTCCTCGGCCCGCACGCCACCCACCTGGACGAGGATCTCGTGGATGCGGCGGGCGTCCCGCTCCGCGTGCCGGAGCCTCGCGGTCCCCGGCCCGCCCTCCGGCTCGCCGACGACGAGCGCGAAGCGCCGGCCGTCCGGGAACGCGCCCGGCGCGGACGGCAGGGCGGCTATCGAGACCCTGAAACATTG
>JBBIPT010000284.1:0-4870 GCA_037442705.1 Anaeromyxobacter sp. | reverse complement strand
CCGCGGCGGGCTCCGGGTCGCGGACCGCTGCGAGCGGGACGCGGGCCCGGCGGGCCTCGTCGCGGGCGTGGTTCTTCGAGAGGTTCACGGCGATGCGGACGAGCCAGCGGCGGAAGGGGACGCCGGGCCCCTCCCCCGTCCCGCCGCGGCGGAGGGCGCGGCGCGCGGCCTCGAAGGCGCGGAGGAAGGTGCGCTGGGCGAGGTCGCGGGCGTCGTCCGGGGTGCGGGTCCAGCGGCGGACGATGGCGAGGACGAGGGGCTCGTTCCTGCGAACGAGCTCGCCGAAGGCCTGGTCGTCGCCGACGAGGAAGGCGGCGACGAGGGCGTCGTCTCCGTCCCTGCCCGTTCGCCCTGAGCCTGTCGAAGGGCGAGCGGACGGCCCCTCACCTGTCGAAGGGCTCCCCTCCCCCGCGCGCCCTGAGCCCTGAGCCTGTCGAAGGGTCGAAGGGCGAGCGCCCGGATCCCTCCCTCCCGGGATCACCCGCAGCGGCCCGTCTCCCCTGTCGGTGTCGTCCATCATCCGTAGTACGCGCAGCGCCGGGGTCACATGCCCGAAGACCCCTTGCCCCCCCGAAGGTTAAAGACTAATGCTCGTCCCGGTTTTTCGGGCACTTAGACGCCGGACAGGAGACCCATGCTCGACCTCAGGGCCGTCGCCCAGGACTACGAGAGCTTCGAGAGGAAGCTCGCCCGCCGCGGGGAGGCCGCGGTGGGGGCGCTCGCGCCGGTGCGCCCGCTCGCGGCGCGGCGCCGGGAGCTGAACGTCGCGCTCGAGAAGCAGAAGAAGGAGCAGGGCGAGGCGAACGCGAAGATGCGGGAGCTCGCGAAGGGGGACAACGGGGCGGTCGAGGGGGCGCGGGCGGCGCTCCGGGCGCTCGGCGACGAGGTGAAGAGGACGGAGGCCGAGCTCGCGCAGGTGGAGGCGGAGATCGAGCGGCTCCTCCTCCTCGTCCCGAACCCGCCGCACGACTCGGTGCCGGACGGGAAGGACGAGACGGGGAACGTCGTCGTCCGGACGTGGGGGGAGAAGAAGGAGCTCGGGTTCGAGGCGAAGCCGCACTGGGACGTGGGCGAGGCGCTCGGGATCCTGGAGTGGCCGCAGGCGGCGAAGCTCTCCGGGTCGCGCTTCACGATCTACAAGGGGGCCGGGGCGCGGCTCGAGCGGGCGCTCGCGTCGTTCTTCTTGGATGTCCACGCGTCGCGCGGGTACGTGGAGGTGCTGCCGCCCTACCTCGTCACGCGCGAGACGATGACCGGGACGGGGCAGCTCCCGAAGTTCGAGGAGGACCTCTTCAAGACGACGGGCGAGTCGCCCCTCTACCTCATCCCGACGGCCGAGGTCCCGGTGACGAACATGCACCGGGACGAGATCTTCGAGGCCGGGGCGCTGCCCGTCTCGTACTGCTCCTGGACGCCCTGCTTCCGGGCGGAGGCGGGGGCGGCCGGGAAGGACACGCGCGGGCTCATCCGCCAGCACCAGTTCCACAAGGTGGAGCTCGTGAAGCTCGCGAAGGCGGAGGAGAGCTACGCGGAACACGAGAAGATGGTGGAGGACGCGTGCGAGGTGCTGCGGCGGCTCGGGCTCGTCCACCGGGTGGTGCTCCTCTGCGCGGGGGACATGGGGTTCTCGTCGGCGAAGACCTACGACCTCGAGGTCTGGTGCCCCGGGCAGGGGCAGTTCCGGGAGATCTCGAGCGTGTCGAACTGCGAGGACTTCCAGGCGCGGCGGATCCGGGTGCGGTACCGGGGTGAGGGCGGGAAGCCCCGGCTCGCGCACACGCTGAACGGGAGCGGGGTCGCGATCGGGAGGACGGTGGTCGCGATCCTGGAGCAGTTCCAGCGGGCGGACGGGAGCGTGCTGATCCCGGAGGCCCTGCGGCCCTACATGGGCGGGCAGGAGCGGATCACCGCGCAGAGCTTCCCGCGCGGCGTCGAGCGCTGACCTTCACCGCGCGGGATGGACCGATGAGCTCCGCGGAACCTCTGGGGTGAGGCCCGGATCCACACCCCCCTCTCCCCCACCGGGGGAGAGGGCCGGGGAGAGGGGGCCGGCCCAGGGCCAACACCTGAGCCCCTCCACGCTTGATCCCCGCCCCCGCGTGCCGTATATGGGCGGACTCGCACGGGCGGCCAGAGGGCCGACCCGAGGTGCGCCAAGCTCGCAGGACGAGGACGGATTCGGGAGGAGTGGCCGAGCGGTTTAAGGCGGCGGTCTTGAAAACCGCTGAGGGTTCACGCCCTCCGAAGGTTCGAATCCTTCCTCCTCCGCCAGGTCGAAGGTGAAGGAGCCAGAGGTTCTGGAAAGGTGGCCGAGGGGCCGAAGGCGCTGGTTTGCTAAACCAGTATACGGGTAACCGTATCGAGGGTTCGAATCCCTCCCTTTCCGCCAGTGAAGACGTCACGCAGTCGGTGAAGGTTGCAGCGTCGAAGGGATGCGCCCTTAGCTCAGTTGGATAGAGCGTCGGACTACGAATCCGAAGGCCAGAGGTTCAAATCCTCTAGGGCGCGCTGAGAGGACCCCGCCGGCGAAGGCTGGCGGGGCCTCCATGGCGGCAATCACCCACCTGCATCACGCATCATCCCGCGGCCACGTCGAATCCGGCGGCGAAACCCCGCCGAAGGCCGAGGAGGAGCGCCTCGGCCGTGGGGGCGCTCGGCCTATCCGCCGCGATCCGGGCGGCGCTGCGCAGCAGGTCGTTCTCCGCCGAGATCAGCGCCCGCGCCCGGCTCCGGAACGTGCGGACGTGAGCAGGGGGCATCTCGGGCCGAAGCGCATGCCACGCGTGGCGTACGGTCTCCATCGCGTCCGCGAGCGCGGCGAACGTATCGTGCAGGTACAGCACGTCTTTCGCCTGACTCCTCGGGTGGCGCTTGCCGAGGACGAGGACCTTCTGGACGACGTAGCTCGCCGGGTTCGGAATCCGGATCGCGGTCGGCGCGGAGAGCGGAAGGCCCATCTCGCGCGAGAGCGTCACGACCCGCGGCTGAATGAGCAGGACCTCGAGGTGCCTCAGCTTCTGCGCGGACACGCCGCCCACTTTCGTGGTGACGTCGAGCCGGCCGCCTCTCTTCACCTCGCCCCCCTCGAGCGGAGTGAGGAATTCGACGTAGAACCCCGACTCCCCTTCGCCGAGCGCGTACTCGGAAATCGGCGGGTTGTGGTCGCCCGAGAGGCGCTGCTCGAACCCGGCGGCGATCAGCAGCTCCGGAATGGTGTGGCCACGCACCCGGAGTCGGGGCGGCGCGGCAACATCGGCATCCGCCGTGGTGAGCGGCGTGAATCCGAGTGGCGCCGCCTCGGGGAGGAGAGTGAACAGGTAGTGTGCCCATCCGCCCACGAAGACCAGCTCGTCGAGATAGGGGGCGAGCGCCTCGATGGTGCGCGCGAACGCGGCGAGCTCCCGGCGTCCTTTCGTCACGGCTGCTGCTCGCCGCCGGTCAAAGCCGGCCCGAGGACCCGCTTCCAGATGAACGCCGCCTGCTCACTCCCGCGCGCGGGGTGAGAAGATACGTCGAGCCAGCACTGGATGACGTCCGAGACGGGCACGCCGTCGATCCACGCCGCCGCGCGGAAGATCGACTCCGGCCAGCGCGCCACGCGCAGCACGACGTCTGCCGCCCGCCCGTCCTTGGCGACGATCAGCCCGAGCTTCTCGAGCATCTCCGGGTCTGCGCGCCGCACGTACAGGTGGACCGGAGCGCCGCGGACGTGTCCCAATCCGAGCGCATCGCAGGCGGCGAACAGCCCGAGCCCGGCAGACGGCGCGCCCCCTTCGGCCATGCTCGCGAGCTCGCGGCGGAGCCGCTCGAGCGGAGAGCGCCCGGGCGAGATCCAGACCGCCCCGAGCTCGCGTTGAGGCCGCAGCGCCGCGGCGCGCCAGCGGGCGAGCAACTCCCCGATGCGCACGAGGTGCCCACGCTCGCCCAGATGCCCCGCCCCGTTCAGCGCGGTCAGAAGCCGCCACGCGGCGGGCACCGACGCCCCGGCGACTCTCGCAAGCCCGGCCGCCGAGCCGACGGGCTGCCTCGGGATCGAGATCATCTTCTCCGCGAGTGGATGCGCGACGAGCACCTTCAGCATCCACTGGTTCATGTCCGAGAAGAGGTCGCGCGGCTGCGCTTGCGGCCTCGCCGCTGCTCCCGCGGGGACGGACTCGCGCCGCACGTCCTCGAGCCCAGTGCCGTGAAGCCTCACCAGGCCCCGCTCGTCGACGTACCCGAATGGCTGCCCGGAAGCGACCTCGCTCGCGTAGGCTTCGAGCGAGGCGGCCATCGCCGACGAGATGGCCGGCGCGCCGACGACCGCGACGACGCCCTCCCGCCCGCCAGCCCGCGCTCTCCCGCTGAGGATCGCGTCGGCGAGGAGCGCCCGGAGGATCGGTCCACGGGGCTCGCGCGCGTACTTGAACTCGATGGCGAACCGCTGACGTCCGCGAGAGACGTGGAGGTCACTGCCGGCTGCCTTCGGACGCACGAGCCTCCACCCCGCCGATTCGAGCGCGTCGGCGAGGTGCCCGACCGCTCGTCGCGCTCCTTCGGCCTGCGGCTCGGTGCGGTTCCGGCGAACCATTTCCTGGTCAGGATATATTGCCTGACCAGGACAAACAACCATCCGGGGGTTCACGCCCGGGCCCCGTGACCGGCGTGCGCGGGGGGCCATCGCGGCGAGGTTCATCCCTCCCCGGCGCCACGCGCTCCCAGCGCCACCCGGGCTCGCGCGACGAGCGCGCCCGCATCCGCCGCGATCCCCGCGACGAGCGAGTCGGGCGGGGCGATGGTCACCGCGGCGAAGGCTCGCGCCGCCTCTCCCGCGCGGGCGAGCGCCCCTGCCTCGGCAGCCCCGAGCAGTCCGGACGGCACGAGGTGGCCG
>JBBIPT010000283.1:0-4918 GCA_037442705.1 Anaeromyxobacter sp. | reverse complement strand
CCCGGGTCTCCGGGACTACTGGTTCAGCGGGCCGGAGCTCCTCGATCCGCCCGGCCGAGGTCGCGAGCCTCGGCGCGCCCCGGGACGCGATCGAGAGGCGCACGCGGCGGTCCTCGCGCGCCTCGAGCCGGGGAGGGCTCGCCCGGACCTCGAGCGCGCAGCTCCCGGAGGCCGGAGGGGGCGGGGAGGCGGCCGCCAGGAGGAGCGCGAGGGGGAGCTCAGGGATCACGGCGCCACCGCACCTCGATGTCCCGGACCCGCGGCTCGTCCCGCTTCGCGCAGGGAACGTTCCGCGAGACGCGGCGGCCGTCGGGCAGGGCCGCGACGACCTCCACGGGAGGGCCGCCCCCGCGATCCACGCGGACGCGGAAGCGCCCGTCGCGGTCCACCGGGACGGGCATCCCGTCCACGGTGACGAGCGCCCCGGCGTCCGCGCGCCCGGTGGTCTCCAGGCACCGCTCGCCCTTTCCGGGGCCGGCGGGCGCGAGGCGGAGGAGGACCTCCTTCGGGATCGGGAGAGGCGCGGAGGGCGGCCCGGCGTCCCTCGCCGCCGCCTGCCGCCCGGCCTCCACCGCCACGGACGCGCCGGCCGCGGAGAGATCCACCCGCCCCGTCTCCGTCGCGACCGCGAAGGCGAGGCCGTCCGACGAGACGGCGAACCGGGCGCCGCGGGCCTCCGCCGAGGCGCCCTCCCCCTCGATCCGGACGGTCCGCTCGCCGTCGCCGGCGTAGTCCACGGTCACGCGCCCGCGGGCGAGGCCGTAGCGGTGGAGGTCGTCGCGGAGTTCGCGCACGGAGAGCTGCGTTCGCTCGGAGATGGTCACCTTCGCGCGCTCTCCCGCGGAGAGCTCCGCGCCGCCCCCGGGCCCCGTCCGGACCTCCTCGTCCTCGGCGAGCTCCGACCCCACGGCGAGCGGCGTCCACTGCCCGCCGCGCCCCCGCTCGACCGGCGGCGAGACGGCGCTCGCGGCGAGCGCGAGGCGCCGGGGCGCCGGAGCGGTCTCCGGCCGGCCCGGCGCCGGGACGTGGACGGCGGCGCGGAAGAGCCACCAGGCGCCGAGGAGGAGAAGGGCGGCGAGGAGGAAGGCCCCCAGGAGCGCCCGGCGGAAGCCGCTCCGGCTGCCGGTGGCCGGGGGCGTCGCGGGGGTCTCTCGCACCGCCATCACCTGAACTCCGGACGGGGGGGAGCGGCGGGCAGGAGGACGGTGAAGCGGGAGCCCGCCCCCTCCTCGCTCTCCACCGAGATGCGGCCGTGGTGGGCCTCGACGATGCCGTGGGCGACGGTGAGCCCCACGCCCGCGCCGGGGTCGGGGCGGGTGCTGAAGTAGGGGTCGAAGATCCTCGGCCGCACGTCCGCGGGGATCCCCTTGCCCGTGTCCTCGACGACGAGCTTCAGGGCCCCGTCCCCGATCGCCCGCAGGCGGACGGTGACCCGGCCCCCGCGCGGCGTCGCGTGGATGGCGTTCTCGACGAGCCGATCCACGAGCGTCTCGATCTGGTCCGGGTCGCCCTCGACGAGGGGGAGAGGATCCTCGGTCTCCAGGGCGAGCGCGACCCCGCGGGTCTCCGCGGCGGGGCGGAGCCGCGCGAGGGCGGTGCCCGCCGGGGCGGAGACGGGGAACCGCCGGAGCCCGGAGGCCGGGCCGGGCTCGGCCATCCGCCGGAGGTCGCGGACGACGCGGTTCACCCGCCGTGCCTCCTCCATCGCCCGATCGAGGAGCCGCCCCTGCTCGGACTCCGGGCCGGCCTGCGAGCGCGCGAGCGTGAGGAGCCCCACGACGGCGGTGAGGGGGTCGTTCAGGCCGCGCGCGATCCCGGCGCTCAGGGAGGAGAGCGCGGCGAGGTTGCGCGACCGCTCGAGCTGGGTCTCCGCCTCGCGGAGCTCCGCGGTCCTGTGCTCGACGCGCTTGCGCAGCTCCTCGTTCCAGCCGCGGATCTCCTCGTCGCGCCGGCGGACCTCGCGGGCCATGTGTGCGAAGGCGGCGGAGAGCTCCCCGAGCTCCCCGGGGCCCGGCTCGGGGAGCGGCGCGTCGAGGCGCCCCTCACGGAGGGCGTGCGCCGCCGCGGTGAGCCGCTCCACCGGCCGGGAGAGGGCGCGCGAGAGCCGGAAGCCGATGGCGAGGGAGACGGCGAGCGCGACGGCGCCCCAGTAGAGCCCGTGGCGCCGGAGCCGGGAGACACCGGCGAACGCCGTCTCCTCCGGCAGGGCGAGCACGACGGCCCAGCCGAGGGACTCCACCGGGGCGATGGAGGCGAGCCAGCGACGCCCGTCCGCGCGACGGAGGACCCGGCTCGCCGCCTCCCGCGCGCCGGCGGCGGCGAGGTCGCGCTCCTCGGGTGAGAGCCCGGACGAGCCCGCGAGCGGGCGGGCCTCCGCGTCGAGGAGATAGGCCGCCCCGCTCCCCGCCCCATCCCCGAGCCTGCGGACCAGCGAGGCGAGGGAGAGCTCGGCGGCGAGGACGCGGTCCCCGCGCGCGCCCGCCCGGACGGCGAGGGCCACGCGAGGGATCCCGGTGGACGGCGAGAGGTAGGGCGGGCCGACCGCCGCGCCCACGTCGAGCGCGGCGCGGAAGGGGACGGAGCGGGCGAAGGCCTGGAGCCCCGCCGCGTCGACCGGCTCGTGCCCCTCGAGCGTCTCGCCGGGGGCGTCCGTGCCGTGGACCGGCGGCGCGAGGGCCCTCCCCTCCGCGTCGAGGAAGGCCAGGATCTCGAGGCCCGGGATCTGGCGGTAGGGGACGGAGAGGGTGCGGGGGATCTCCCGGGGGTCGAGCCGGTCGAGCGGGAGGTAGCCCGCAGCGAGGGAGAGCTCCTGGAGCCGGTCGACGACGAAGCGGTCCACGCCGCGCGCGAGCTCCGCCGCCTGCCCGGCCTGCGCCGTGCCGATCGCCGCGGTGAGCTCCTCGCGCGCCTCCCGCTCCGCGGTCCAGCCCACGACGAGGACCGGGACGGCCCCGCAGGCGACGACGGCGATCAGGATCCCGGTTCCGAGCTTCATGGCGGCGCTCGTGCGGACGAGCCCCCCTCTCCCCGCGCTTCGGGCGTAGCTCGGCGGCGCGCGGGGCCGCCGGCGTGTGGAGCGGGCCGAGCGGCACCGCCCGCCCGGAAGCCCCAAGGCTACCGCGACGAGGGGAGCCTCTCCACCCCGCGTCCGATGTAGGCAAGGCGCGCATCCCACGGACCCGGGACACGAGCGGACCCCCGTCCTCCCGGCGTGCGGGGCGACGGCCGGGTCCTCCGCGCCCGCGGCGCGCTCCGCGCGAGCCCCGCGAAGGGCGGAGCGCCGGATTGCCCCGCGCGTACGCGGCTTGGTAGCGTCCCGTCCGTGGACGCCGCCGCCCTCGAGCGCCGCCTCCGGAAGCTCCAGTCGATCCTCGACGTGGCGAAGGCGATGACCGCCGAGCGCCAGCTCGACCGGCTCCTCGCCCTCGTCGTGGACGAGGCGGCCAAGGTGGCCGAGGCGGACCGCTGCACCCTCTTCCTCGTCGATCGCGAGAAGGGGGAGATGTGGAGCAAGGTCGCGCACGGGGCCGGGACGATCCGGGTGCCGCTCGGCGCCGGGATCGCCGGCGCGGTCGCCACGACCGGAGCGTCCGTCCGGATCGAGGACGCCTACGCCGACCCGCGCTTCCACCGGGGCGTGGACGCCGACACGGGATACCGGACGCGCTCCGTCCTCGCCGTCCCGATGCGCAACACGAAGGGGGAGGTCGTCGGGGTCCTCCAGGCCTTGAACCGGCGGGACGGGGCCTTCGGCGAGGAGGACGAGGAGCTGCTCGGTGCCCTCGCGGGGCCGGCCGCCTCCGCGATCGAGAACGCGGTCCTGAACGAGGAGATCGAGCGGCTCTTCGAGGGGTTCGTCCAGGCCGCGGTCATCGCGATCGAGCAGCGCGATCCCACGACGGCGGGCCACTCCGGGCGCGTCGCCCTGCTCACGGTGGGGCTCGCCCGGGCGGTGGAGCGGGCCCCCCCGGCTCCCTTCGCGGGGGTCGCCTTCGACGGCGCCTCGCTCCGGCAGCTCCGCTACGCCGCCCTCCTCCACGACTTCGGCAAGGTCGGAGTGCGGGAGAACGTGCTCGTGAAGGCGGAGAAGCTCCACCCCCACGAGCTCGAGCTCGTCCGGGCCCGCTTCGACCTCGCCCGGGCGAGCCTCGAGATCGAGGTCCTCCGGGCCCGGCTCGAGGGCAGGGAGGACGGGGAGCTCGCCGAGCGGAGCCGGGAGCTCGACGCGCTCCTCGAGGTCGTCGTCGCGGCGAACCGGCCCACCGTCCTCGCCGCGGAGGCCTCGGAGAGGCTCGCCGCGGTCGCGGGCCGCACCTTCCTCGACCCGCGCGGCGAGCCGCGGCCCCTCCTCACGCAAGCCGAGCTCGGCTGCCTCTCCATCCCGAGGGGGTCGCTCTCCGAGGGCGAGCGCAAGGAGATCGAGGGGCACGTGCAGCACACCTACCGGTTCCTCTCGCAGATCCCGTGGACGCGGACGCTCCGGCGCGTGCCGGAGATCGCCTGGGGCCACCACGAGAAGCTGGACGGGCGCGGCTACCCGCGCGGCGTGCCGGCCGGCTCGATCCCGGTGGAGACCCGGATGATGACGATCGCGGACATCTTCGACGCGCTCACCGCGAGCGACCGCCCGTACAAGAAGGCGATGCCGGCGGAGAAGGCGCTCGACATCCTCTCCGACGAGGCCCGGCGCGGGCAGGTCGACGGCTCGCTCCTCGGCGTCTTCGTCGAGGCCGGGGTCTTCCGGGAGACCGCGCGGCCGTGACGGCGGGTGGACGGCGGCGGACGGCGCGCGCCGGCCGTCGCGACGGCGCCCACCTCCGCGGCCGGCTGCGGCGTGCCCGTCGCCCATGTGCCGGGCAACCACGACTACCTCTCGTCGCTCACGCCCGAGTCGGTCGCCGAGTTCGGGGACTGGTGG
>JBBIPT010000282.1:0-4962 GCA_037442705.1 Anaeromyxobacter sp. | reverse complement strand
AGGGTCTCGCAGCGATGGGAGCCGCCGCTGCACACGCACGCACCGTGACCATTCTCCGCAGGTGAAGTGGGTTGCGCGATCGCGCGAGCCGACTACGATGCCGTCGCGCATGACGGCTACTGGTTCCACCACCCAGAACGAGCGACGCGGAGCGGTGCTGGACGTGCTCCAGGCGCTCCTCGCGGGCGGCGACACCGAGGCGGTGATCGTGCCGGCCCCGACGCCGGTGCCCGGCGCACCCGCCGCCGACCGGCGCGAGGTCCGCGGGCGTGACCCGGCGCGCGAGGCGCGCGGGGACCGCGGAGAGCGTGGAGATCGCGGAGATCGCGGAGACCGGGGCCGGGACCGCGGGCGTCGCGGCCGCCGCGACGGCAGGGACCGGGACCGTGACCGTGACCGTGACCGGGAAGGGCGCGACCGCGAGGGGCGGGACCGGGACGGGCGCGATCGCGACCGCGAGCGGGGCGGGCGCAACGGCGGACGCGAGGAGAAGCGGAAGGAGCCGAAGAACATCCAGGACCTCCTCGAGGAGGGGCAGGAGGTCATCGTCCAGGTCGCGAAGGATCCGATCGGGACGAAGGGCGCGCGGATCACGAGCCACATCTCCCTCCCGGGCCGGCACCTCGTCTTCATGCCGACGGTGGACCACATCGGGATCTCCCGGCGGATCGAGAAGGACGGCGAGCGGCGGCGCCTGCGCGAGATCGTGGACCGGATGCGGCCGGAGGGGACGGGCTTCATCGTCCGGACGGTCGCGGAGAGCGTGGAGGCCCCGAAGCTCGAGGCGGACATCCGCTTCCTCATCCAGGTCTGGAACGAGATCATCCGCACGAAGGACAAGGTCTCCGCCCCCGCGCTCCTGCACGGGGACCTCGACCTCATCCTCCGGGCGACCCGCGACCTCTTCACGAGCGACGTCGGCAAGCTCGTCATCGACGACCGCGACGAGTGGGAGCGGATCCTCCGCTTCGTGAAGGAGCAGGCGCCCCACCTCGAGAGCCAGATCGAGCTCTACTCGGGCGAGGAGCCGATCTTCGACGCCTACGGCATCGAGCAGGAGCTGAAGCGGGCGAGCCAGCGCAAGGTCTGGCTCCGGTCCGGCGGCTACATCATCATGGACCAGGCGGAGGCGCTCACCGCCATCGACGTGAACTCGGGGCGCTACGTCGGGAAGAAGAACCTCGAGGAGACGATCACGAAGATCAACGTCGAGGCGGCGAAGGAGATCGTCTACCAGCTCCGGCTCCGCAACATCGGCGGCATCATCATCATCGACTTCATCGACATGGACAAACCCCAGAACCGGGAGAAGGTCTTCAAGGCCCTCCAGGACGCGCTGGGGCGGGACAAGGCGAAGACGAACGTCCTCAAGATCTCGGAGCTCGGGCTCGTGGAGATGACGCGCAAGCGCGTGCGCGAGTCCGTGACGCGGGTGATGGCCGAGCCCTGCGGCTACTGCGACGGCAAGGGGCACGTGAAGTCGAAGATCACGATCGCCTACGAGATCTTCCGGGAGATCCGGCGCGAGTCGGCCCACTTCCCGGAGCCCGTGCTCGTGGTGAACTGCCACCCGGAGGTCGCGCGCATCCTGCAGGGGGCGGAGCGGGACGAGCTGCGCTACCTCATGGACCGCTTCAACAAGACGATCCAGGTGCGACCGCAGCAGAACTACCACCAGGAGCAGTTCGACATCTACGGCCGCCACGAGCGGGGCGACCAGCCCCGGGACCGGGACCGCGGTGGCCGGGGTGGCCGCGAGGGCAGGGAAGGCCGGGAAGGCCGGGAAGGGCGCGAGGGGCGCGAGGGGCGCGAGGGGCGGGAAGGGCGCGGCGGCCGCAAGCAGGACGAGGAGGCCGCCCCGCAGCAGCCGGCGGCGCAGGGAGGCCGGGAGGAGGGATAGGGCCCGATGGCGCGAAACGGCGGAGAGCCAGTCCCGACGGAGGAGTCCCGCATCGCGCGGGCCTACCGCCTCGCCGTCTCCGCCGTCCGCTGGGCGGTGAGCGTCCTCGAGGGCGAGAGCGTCCAGCTCCGCGCGATGGCGCTCACCTACATCTCGCTCTTCGCGCTCGTCCCCGCCCTCGTCGTCGCCTTCTCGGTCGTCCAGGCGTTCAGCGGCATGGACCGGCTCTCGGTCCGCGTGAACGAGTTCCTCTTCGAGAACCTCGCCGTCGGGGCGCGCGCGACGATCGAGCCCTACCTCCAGCGCTTCGTGCAGAACGCGCACCTCGCGAGCGCCGGGCTCGTCGGCGGCGCCCTCCTCGTCTGGTCCTCGGTGAGCCTCTTCTCCAACGTGGACAAGGCGGTGAACGGGATCTGGGGGATCAAGCGCCGCCGGCCCCTCACCTCGCAGGCGGTGATCTACTGGGTGTCGCTCACCCTCGGCCCGATCCTCCTCGCGGGCTCGGTGATGGTGGGCCACCAGATGCGGTCCTGGCTCGCGGGGACGGGCGTCCGCTTCCTCGCGATCCCCGCGAGCGCGCTCCTCACCTGCGCCTTCTTCACGGTCCTCTACGTGATCGTGCCGCACACGAAGGTGCGGCTGCGGGCGGCGCTCGCGGGCGGCCTCGTCGCGGGAATCGCGTGGGAGGTTGCGAAGTGGGGCTACGCCGCCCTCGTCGCGGGCGGGGTCCGCTACCACGCGATCTACGGCTCGGTCGCGGCGATCCCCATCTTCCTCCTCTGGCTCTATCTCTCCTGGGCGATCCTCCTCTTCGGCGCGCGGCTCGCCTTCGTCGCCCAGTACGCCTCGAGCCTCGTCGATGCGCCGCACATGGCCTCGAAGGCGGGGCGCGAGATCCTCGCCGGCCGCGCGATGCTCGAGATCGCGCGCGCCTACGACCGCGGGGAGGCCGCCCCGGACGGCGGCGAGATCGCGACGAAGCTCGGGATCCAGGCCGAGGACGCCGGAGAGGCGCTCGGCGCCCTGAAGCAGGCGGGGCTCGTCGTCGCGATCGCCGAGGGCGGGCTCGTGCCGGCCCGGCCGCTCGAGAAGCTGAGCCTCCTCGACGTCCGCCGGGCGGTGGAGGGGGCCGAGCCGCCACCCCTGAGGACCTCCGACGCCGTGGCCGGGATCGTGGCCGGGGTCGAGGAGGAGTCCTCGCGGCGGCTCGCGCGGACGACCTTCCGGGAGCTCTGCGACGCACCCCCCCCTCCGGGACCGCGCGTCGCGGCGGAGGAGCGCACCTCCGCCTCCCCGGCCGCAGGGGGCCGCCCAGAGCCGTCGGCCTGACTTTGGCGGCAATCCGGGCCGGAAAGCTCCATGCCCGTGGAACCCTTGCTGATTTCGGTTCCATCGGCTAGGCTTCTCCCCGTTCCCGATTCGGCTCTCCCCGCACGGGGGGGCCGAACAGCCTTCGGAGCCCCGATGCTGAAATCGGACCTCATCAACATCCTCGTCGTGAAGCGCGGCGTGACCCAGAAGCAGGCGGAGGCGACGATCGAGACGATCTTCGACTCGATGAAGGACGCGCTCTGCCGCGGAGAGAACATCGAGATCCGCGGGCTCGGCGCCTTCCACGTGAAGCACTACGAGGGCTACCAGGGGCGCAACCCCAAGACCGGAGAGGTGATTCCCGTGAAGCCCAAGCGCGGCATCCTCTTCCGGACCGGGAAGGAGCTGCGCGACCGCGTGAACCACGACGAGAAGGAGGAGGGCGAGGGGGGCGGGACGCCGCCGGTGGCGGCGGGCGTCTAACCGCCCGATTCGACTCGCGCGGGGCCGCTCTCGGACTCGCCTTTCGGTGAGTTTTCGGCGCTCGGCGAACGCTTCCGAGGCGAGTCCGAGCGATTTCCGGGCTTGCTGCGCTTCGCTGCGCAAGCCCTCAGCCTGGGGGGAGCGATGCCGCTCCCCCCAAGACCCCCCACCAGAAGAGGGAAAACCGAGTCGGGTCGGGAAGGGGATCTCTTCACGAGATTTCAGGCCGCGAGTCCGAGCCGGCCCACCGGCCGGACGGGCAGCTCCGGCGGCAGCTCCTCGAAGGCGAGCACCGCGACTCGCGGGAAACGCGGAGCGAGGAGCCCCCGGAGCGCGCGGCGGATGTCCGGGCTCACGAGGAGGGCCGGGGGCGCCCCGAGCGCGTGGACCTCCGAGGCGAGCCCGTCGAGCAGCCGGCCGGCGAGGGCGGGGTCGAGGGCGAGCGTCTCCCCGAGGAGCGCCTCGCGGACCGCCTCCTCGGCGCGCGGGTCGAGGAGGAGCGCCTGGAGCGGACCGCCCCCCGCGCAGCGGTGGCCGATGTGCCGGCGGAGCGAGCGGCGGGCCGCCTCGGCGAGCGCCGCAGGGCCTCGCTGCGGCCCCGCCTCGAGGAGCGCCTCGAGGATCGTCCGGAGCGGGCGGACGGAGACGCCCTCCTCCACGAGCCGCCGGAGGACCTCCGCGAGGACCGCGGGCGGGAAGGCCCGCGCCGCCTCGCGCACGAGCGCCGGAGCGGAGGGCTCGAGCCCGTCGAGGAGGGCCTGCGTCTCCTGCACGCCGACGAGCTGGTGGGCATCCCGCGCGAGCGTCCAGGCGGCCTCGGCGAGGACGCGGTCGAGCGGGCCCCGCACCGTGCCGAGCGCCGCCGCGCGCGCGGCGTCGCGCGCCGCGATCCGCGAGACGAGGAGTCCGGAGAGCGGGTCGCGCTCCGGGGCGGCGTCGATCCCTGCGAGGGCGAGCTCGCCGGGCGGGGCGAGGACGATCGCCTCCTCCGCGGGGGAGAGGCCGGCGGCGGCGGGGACCTCGTCCACGAGGAGCGCCCAGCCGCCGGGGGCGCGGGGCCCCGGCCGGAGCGCGATCGGCGGGACCTGGACGCCGAGGTCGAGGAGGAGCCGGGCGCGGAGCGCGGGGAGGGCCTCGCGCTGGAAGCGGCCGTCCTCCGCGCGCGCGAGCGCGAGGAGGTCCGGGGAGAGCTCGAGCGCGAGCGGAGAGGGCTCCACGGGGAAGGAGGGAACCGATCCTTCCGCGGCCGGCTCCCGCGCGGCCGCGCC
>JBBIPT010000281.1:0-5069 GCA_037442705.1 Anaeromyxobacter sp. | reverse complement strand
GCCGCGGAACGGCGCGAGGGGGCCCGCGCTCCCGCGCGAGGCCGAGATCGCGATCCCCGCGTCCGGAGCCGGTGCCCCCGAGGCGGTCGAGGCCACGCACCAGAGCCAGGCCGTGCTCCGGCCGTCCGCCGGCACCGCCGTGGGCCACGCCGCGCAGGCGAGCCGATCGACCGGCGGCAGGTGGAGATCGACCTCCGTGAGCTTCCGGTTCCCGCTCCGGTCCACCGACACCGCCGAGCCCGTCCGGGCCCCGGGCGGCACGACGACCGGGATCGAGAAGCGGCCCTCCGGATCGGCGGCGACCGGGCCGAACGTGCGGCCGCCGATGGCGATCGACGTGCTCACGCCCGGCTCGGACGCGCCGGGCAGCGGGATCGCGGCCGAGAGGGGGACGATCGCGTGGCCGACGGCGAGCGGCGTGGCGCAGAGCGGGCAGCGGGGCGCGAGCGCGAGCAGGACGGCGACCTCCGGGTGGCGCGTCGACTCCGGCTCGAAGACCGCCCGGAACCGCCCGGGGCCGTCCGGGGTCACGTCGCGGACGCGGCCGGACGAGGTGATGATCACCGGAGGGCGCTCCGCGCCCTCCGCGCCGGGCGAGAGGGCGACCGTGAGTTCGAGCCGAACCTCCCGATCGCGCCCCTTCACCGGGGCGGCGGGGTGGAAGGAGACGTCGATCGCGCCGATGGAGCGGTCCACCCGGGCGCGCGCGCTCGCGCCGCCCGACGAGAGCCGGACCTCCTCCGCGCCGTCGCGGGGCACCACGCGGAAGAGCCCCGGGGAGATCGGCTCGACCGCCGCCCCCTCGGCGGCGAGGCCGTCGCCGCCGCGCACCGCGACGACCTCTCCGTCCGGGCCGAGGGGCCAGGGCGGGAGGAGGATCTCGGGGGCCGAGGCGAGCGAGAGGAAGAGGAGCGCTCCCGTCATGCGATCTCCCCCCCGCGCCTAAACGGCCGCTCGCAATTCGTGATCGGTCCCTGGCCTCGGGCCTCGGGCCTCGGACCTCAGGCCTCGGGAACGGCGGCAGAGATGCATTTCCTGAGGCCTGAAGCCCGAGGCCTGAAGCCTTGGGTGTTTCCGGATCGCGCTCGGGCGTTGGCGCGCCGGCGCCGATCGAGCACGAGGAGGAGCGCAGGGACGAGGGAGGCGAGCCCGCCCTCCGTGCCGCAGCCGCCGCCTCCCGGGCCGTCCTGCGCCGGAGGGTCCGAGGGAGGCTTCTCCGGAGACGGCTCGGTCGCCGTGGGCGCCGTCGTCCCGCCGCCGGAGGTCCCCGGCGGAGGCGCCGCGAGCACGCGCGCCGTGAGCCACGCCCCGGGCTTCCCGGCGACGACCCCCGCCACGACGCCGTGCGCGCCGCGGACCTCCGAGGGAACCGCGAGGTGGACGACGTCCGGACGGAAGTCGCACGGGGTCGCGATCGCCTGGTCCTCGAGCGTGATCCACGCGGCCGAGACCCGCTCCGCGTCGACGCAGACGGCGACCGGGAGCACCGACCCGCGGCTCCCTCCCGGAACGTCGAACCGGACGGCGCCCGCGAGCGGCTTCCCGGTGGAGCGCCCGAGTTCGAGGGTGGCGAGGACCGTCGCCGCGGGGTCGTCGCAGCCGGGCGCCGGCGGCGGGGGAGGCGGCGGAGGCGGCGGCTCCGGGGTGAGGGGCCAACCGCTCGGGAGGTCGTCGAAGCCCAGCGGATCGGTCTGGAGCAGGTAGAGCCCGATGTCGCGCCCGGTCTCGGGACCGAAGCTGTCCTCGAAGACGACGCGGAGCTCGGTACCCCCCATGGCCACCTCGTTCAGGCGCTGATCGGTCTCGCTGGGGCGCGGGACGAAGATGAGCCCCGTGCGCCAGTTCCAGACGACGACCTGGGAGAAGGCGGTGGAGACGTCCTCGAAGGCGATCCAGTCGCCCGCGACGTGCGGGTTGCGCTGCACCCCGGTCACGGCGAGGGCCGCGAGCCGCGCACCGTCCGGCCCGTACACCTCGATGTCGTCGTCCTGCGAGGAGACCTGGCGCGCGACGACCACGGCGCGGATCCCTTCGGGGCCGGTGGCGAGATCGACGGATCTCAGGGGTCCAGACAGGAAGCGCGTGGTCGCCTTCGTCCGAGCGTCGTGGAGCCAGATGGCCCCGCCGTCCGCGTCGTCCACGTAGGCGACGAGGCTGCCTTTCACCGCGGGCGCGCGCTGGTCGCCGATCTTCGCAAGCGCCCACTCCGCACCGTCGGAGGTCCGGTAGACCGCGATGTCCCGGCTCCCGGGGTTCCCCTGCTCCCAGGCCGCTGCCCCCGTCCCCACCGCCGGGGCGGAGACCACCCCGTCGCCGGGAGGGGTCCGCACGGGCACGACCCTGTACCAGTCGAACAGGTGGATGCCGGAGGCTCCGCGGTAGGCGCCGAGCGTGTAGGCGAGGTCGGGGCTGTCCTGGTCGCCCGGTCCCACGGCGACGTCGAACGTCCTCCCCGTGAGGAAGTCGACGAGGAGCACGTCCCAGTCGCCAGCAGCCCCGCGGTTCGCGTAGATCACGTACTGGCCGTCGATCGACGGATCGGTCTGATCGCCGGGGGCGACGACGACGAACTGGAAGTCTCCGACGGGCTTCGCGGGCGCCGGGCGCGGGGCGAGCAGGCCGAGGAGCGCGCCGAGCGCCATGCAGCGCGAGCTGGACAGACGTACCCTCCCCCCCCCGCCCGGAGTGGTGCGAAGTGAGGAGATATTGGGTGCTACCCACGCACCGGTCAAGCGCCCCGGTAGGCACGATCCGGGGTCGGGATGCACCCGGAGCGAAGCCTCACGGTCGGGGTCCCGGTCACGGCTTCTTCCAGAGGTCCCTCGTGTTGAAGCGCGCGTCCGGGGCGCGTGTATCCAGCTGGACCACGGGCCCCTCCGATGTCGTCGAACCACCCACCCCGTGAGCGCGAGCCGCGAGCGGCTGACTCCCCTCCCGGAGCGCGATGACGTGCGTGAAGCGCCCGTCCGGGCCGACCTCCACCCGCTCCCCCCCGAGGATCACGGTCGTCCCGGGCTCGGTGCGCCCGGTGACCACGATCCGGCGCCGGTTGGTGACCCGCTCCTCCGGCCAGCTCACCTTGAGCAGGAGCGAGGACGGCAGCGGGGCGGGGGCGGACGGCCCCTTCCCGGCGAGGGCGATCGACTGCTGCCCTTCGCGGAGCACGACGCTCCTCCCCGCGGACCGGAACTCGGCCGACCCGCTCCGGACGCCCACCGCCACGGCGGCGCCGGAGCGGGAGACGGCGACCTCGCCGCCCGTCGTGCGCGCGACCGCGTCCTCGCCGCCCTCGATCTCCACCGCGCGCCCCGGATCTTCCTGGACGCTCGCGGAGAGGAGGCCGGCCCCGAGGCGGAAGCGGGAGAGCTCGGCCGTGATCTCCCGGACGTCGAACCGGCCCCCCTCCTCGACGGCGACCCGGTAGCCCGCCCCCTCGAGCTCGACGCGCGCGCCGGGGGCGGTCTCGATCCCGTCGTCGGCCCGGAGCTCGAAGCCCTGGGCCGCGGCGATCCGCTCCCCGCCGCGGACCACGGTGACCTCCCCCGGGGCGCTCAGGACGGTGAGGCCGACCACCGGGGCGGGCGCCAGGGCCGGTGGCGGCGCGGGGGCGGGCTCGGGGCCGAGGAGGAGGAACCACGAGGCCGCCGCGCCGCCGGCGAGGAGGGCCACGACCGCCCAGAAGACCGTCCGCTCCCGCCTCCCGCCCATGGGCGCGGACTATACCGTCGCCGGCCGGGACGCGGGTAGGCGCACCGTGAAGGTACTGCCCTCTCCGGGGCGGCTCTCCACCTCGATCCGGCCCCCGTGCTCCGCGACGATCCGGTAGGAGACCGAGAGCCCGAGCCCGACGTTGCTCCACTGGTCCTTCGTCGTGAAGAAGGGCTCGAAGATCCGGGGGAGGTGCTCGGGGGCGATCCCCTTCCCGCCGTCGGCGATCCGGATCCTCGCCTCGTCGCCTTCCCGCGCGGTCGCGATCTCGATCCCCGAGCCCGGCCGCCCGGCGCAGGCGGTCCGCGCGTTCGCGAGGAGGTGGAGCACGACCTGCGCGAGGTGGCCCGCGTCGCCGCGCACCCGCGGCGCCTGGCCGGCGAGGTCGAGGGAGAGCGGGATCCCCGCGTCGCGGATCTGCCCCTCCGCGAGGCCGAGCGCGTCGGCGACGACGCGGTTCACGTCGAGATCCTCGAAGGACGGCTCGGAGCGCTGCTGGCTGAAGCGGAGGAGGTTCTGGGTCACCCCGCGGCAGCGCCGGGCGAGCGCCTCGATCCGCTCGAGCGGCTCGCGATCAGGGTCGTCCTTCCGCTTCGCGTCGAGGAGGAGCTGGGCGTGGCCGAGCACCCCGGTGAGCGGGTTGTTGATCTCGTGGGCCACCCCCGCGCCGAGCTGCCCGATCGCGGCGAGCTTCTGCGTCTCGAGGAGGCGCGCCTGCGCCTCGCGGAGCTCGCGGGTCCGCTCCTCGACCTCCCGGCGGAGCTCCTCGTTCCAGCGCTCGAGCTTCGTGCGGGCGGCCTGGAGCTCCCCCGCCATCGCGTTGAACGTCCGGGAGACCTGCGCGACCTCGTCGCCTCCGCCCTCCGGCAGCCGCACGGAGAGCTCCCCCGCGCCGAGCGCGCGGGCGCCCGCCTCGATCCGGGCGAGGCCGGCCGCCGTCCGGCGGGCGAGGAGGAAGGAGAGGAGGAGCACCCCCGCGAGGACGGCGAGCGAGGCGGCGAGCACGCCGCGCCGGAGCGCGACGATCGTCGCGTAGGCCCTCTCCGCCGGGACCGCGACGAGGACGCCCCAGCCCGTCCCGTTCTCGAGCGGCGCCCACGCCGCGACCACCCGCCTCCCCAGCACCGAGCCGGAGCGCGCCGGGTCGAGGCGCCCCGCGAGCTCCGCCCGCTCCTCCGGCCCGAGGGGCTCCGCCCCCGTGGAGGAAAGGAGCAGGCCGTCGCGGTCCGCGAGGTGGGCCGCCCCGCCCTCGGGGACCGCCTCGTCCAGGCGCCGCCGCAGCGCCTCCGGCCGCAGCCGGACGGCGACGAGCCAGGGAGGGCCGCTCCGCGCGGCGATGGCCCGGACGGCGGCGAGCGTGT
>JBBIPT010000280.1:0-5083 GCA_037442705.1 Anaeromyxobacter sp. | reverse complement strand
TCGGGGCGCCCGTTCTTCCGTCCGCGCCCGGTCATCCGAGGTTCTGGGTCATCACGATCGGCGGGTGGTGGAGGAGGGCGACCTGGGCGCTCCGGCCGTGGACGGAGCGGGCCATGTCGATCGCCTCGGAGAGGGTCTCGGCGGACTCCCAGCCCATCATCCGGGGGACGTGCTCGTTGTCCGCGCCCACCGCGATGATCCTCCCGACGTGCTGGCGGCCGTTCTCGCCCCAGTACCACATGAAGAACGGGTGGGCGCCGTGGTAGGCGTTCCCGGTCCGGTACATGTGGACGTAGCTCGGGTTCTCGGCGAACTCCCGCTCGTACTTCCGCTCCAGGATCTCGGAGTCGCGCGTCTCCGGCAGGAGCCGGTGGAAGAACTCGATGTAGCTCGGGTGGTGGTCCGGGTCGAAGGCGTCGGAGCAGGGGTGCGTGACGATGAGCGTCCCGCCCTTCTTCACGAGGGGCTTGCCCCGGTAGAAGTTGAAGAAGTACCCGCAGGCCATGACCTGGACGAGGAGCGGGTTCAGGATCGAGTTCACGTTGTACGGCGAGACGTAGGGGATCCCGTAGACGAGGATGTCGGCCTGGAAGTCCACGTCCACCGCGTACTGGGCCCAGCTCTTCTCCAGGATCTTCGCATGGGTGGGCTCCGTCCGCCCCGCGTGGACGGCGATCACGTCGTAGGCGGCGGGCACGGCCTGGAACATCTTCCGCTTCGCGAGCGACGGCATCCTGGAGAGGGCCGCCCGCATCGCGGAGAGCTTCAGCCGGTCGAGGTCGCCGTAGTCCTCCTCCTTCTTCATGAGGAAGTCGAGCGGGCCGTCGAACATCCGGTTGTTGATCGTCGTCTCGATGTGGAAGACGTTCAGGTGCTCGTCGATCATCCGGCCGACCCGGTCCACCGACCGGTGCATCTCGGAGCGCTCCGGATCCATGTAGGAGTGGCTCTTCCGGATGTGGCCGGGCGTGTGGTGCGCCTTCACCCCCTCGTAGTTCGTGAGCCCGGTCCCGACCGACTTGTGGCCGCCGTCCATGGGGACGAGGTTCAGGTTCACGTAGATGAGGAGGTCCGACTCCGACGCGCGGCGGTTCACGATGACCTTCTCGTCGTGGGCCGTCGTGCCGAGGGTGACGAGGCCGGCGGGGTCCTCCGCGTCGTGGTTGTAGTAGCGGTCGGGGTAGTAGGCGTCGAAGATCTTCTCGCCGACCATCCGCTTCATCTCCGCCTCGGTCATCCGGCGGTGGAGGGCGATGGCGATCACGAGGTGGACGTCGTCCACGCCGGAGTCCTCGAGGAGGGGGAGGATCACCTCGAGCACCTGCTGCCGCACGTCCGGCGTCCGCATCGGCGGGAGCGGGAGGGAGATGTCGTCGATCGCGATGGTGACCTTCATCCCGGGGCGGAGCATCGCGTGGAGCGGGTCGCAGCCCTCCGGGTTGTTGATCGCCCAGCGGATGGCGGCCTTCGGGTTGGAGAGCCCCTCGATGGGCGGCTTCGGGTAGACGACCTTCGTGCCGACGGGGAGGTCCTCGAGGAGGAGGTCCTCGCCGGAGAAGAGGACCCGGGGCGGGGAGTCGCGGTCGATCGTGACGATCTGCTCGGTCGTCTCGTAGAACCGCCCGAGGCTCTTCGGTTCGCGCATTTCGGTCTAGCCCTCCGTGGTCCGGATCACGGGCCACTCGTACGCGCGCGCGACGCGCGCGAGGCGCACGTCCGGGTTCACCGCCGCGGGGTGGCCCACCACCGCGAGCATGGGGTAGTCGGAGAAGGAGTCGGAGTAGGCGAAGCTCTTCTCGAGCGCCAGCCCCTCCTTCACGCAGTAGTCGCGGATCACGAGCGCCTTGTGGGCCCCCTCGATGATGGGGGGGATGACCCGGCCCGTCGCCACGCCCTGCACGAACCGCATCCGGTTCGCGATGAGCTCGTCCGCGCCGAGGTGCGCGGCGAGCTTGCGGACGGTGAAGTCGAGGGCGCCGGTCACGAAGACGATGCGGCAGCCGGCGCGGCGGCACTCCTCGATGAGCCGGGGGGTGCCCTTGAAGATGGCCGGGCGGAGGACGTCCTCGAAGAGGTCCTCCGCGAGGGACTCGAGCCGGTCCTCGCTCTGCCCCTCGTAGTACGAGTAGAAGAACTCGTTGAAGAGCTTGCGGTTGAGCCGGTCCGTCGCGAGGAAGGCCGGGATGGAGGCCACCGTCCGGACGGTCTTCCAGGCGCTCCCCAGGATGGAGCCCTGGTTCATCGCGTAGAACGCGTACGTGTGCACGATGTTCGTGCGCACGAGCGTGCCGTCCACGTCGAAGAACGCCGCCCTGCCCGCCTCCGCCATGGCGGAGTCGTATGCGACAGGATGCCCCGTTGGCAAGGGGCGTCCGCCCCCCGCGGGACTGCTCCGGGAGGGCGATCAGAGCCAGCCGCGGGCCCGGTAGTCGCGCGCCGCCCGGCCCACCGACTCCGCGAGCGCCGTGGCCGCCTCGAACCCGAGCCGCTCGCGGGCCTTCGCCGGATCGCAGACCCAGCCCGGCGCGAGCACCTGAGCGGCGAGCTTCCGGTTCACCGTGAGCTTCCGGCCCGTGACCCGGGTGAGGGCGTCGGAGAGGGCGGCCACCGAGCGGAGGAGGGGGGCGGGGACGGGGACGCGCCGGGCGCGGACGCCGAGCGCGGCGGCGGCCTCCTTCATGAGCCCCTCGGCGGTCGTCGTCTCGGGCGAGGCGAGGAAGAACGTCTCGCCGCGCGCCTCCTCCCGCTCCGCGAGGAGGAGGAAGCCGCGGGCGCAGTCGTCCACGTCGATCCAGGAGAGCGGCCGGTCGCCGAAGGAGAGGGCCACGCCCGCCCGCGCGAGCTTGAAGAAGAAGAGGTTCTCGCGATCGCCGGGGCCCACGATCCGGGGCGGGCGCGCGACGGTGACGGGGAGCCGGTCCGCGAAGGAGAGGGCGATCCGCTCCGCCTCGGCCTTGGACGCGCCGTAGGCCTCCACGGGGGAGAGCGGCTCCGCCTCGCGCCGCGGGGTGCGCGAGGGGCCCGCGGCCGCCAGCGAGCCTGCGAGGACGAAGCGGGAGAGGGACGGGGCGCGCTCGAGGCAGGCCTCGAGCAGGACGCGGGTGGAGCCCGCGTTCACCCGGTGGAACTCGGCGGGATCGTGGGAGCGCCGGATGCCGGCGAGGTGGAAGACGACGTCGCACCCCTCGACCGCGCGCCGCGCGCCACCGGGATCGGTCGCGTCGCCTGCGACGACCTCGGTGCCGGCCGGGAAGGGGTCCCCGCCCTCCGGCGCCCCCCGGACGAGCGCGCGAACGGAGTCCCCTCGGGCCGCGAGGGAGCGGACGAGGACGCCTCCGAGGAAGCCGCCGGCTCCGGTGACGAGCGCCTTCATCCGCGCGACCGAACCACGAGGGGGGACGGGCGTCAACCGGAGCGGGCGAGGGCTTCGGATGGCGGCGCGAGCGTCCCCGTCCGGACCCGTTCGCCCCAGCGCCCCGCCATGCAGCCGTTCGCCCTGAGCCTGTCGAAGGGCGAACGCCGCGGCTCGATCCGGGTGATCACGGCCTTCAGCCGCGCGCGGGGGGAGCCGGATCGTCCGGGAGCTGGGCGAGGAGGCCGCGGAGCGCCCGCGCGAGCCGGGCCACGGAGCCGCGCTCGGGGGCGAGCGAGGCGCGGGAGATCTCGCCGAGCACCCGCTCGACCGCGCCGGAGTCCGGATACCGGATCGAGGCGAGGGCACCCACCGCGCACGAGCGGACGCGCCGGTCCTCGTCGCGGAGCGAGGCGAGGAGCGCCTCCACGGCGTCCGGGGCGAAGGGGCCGAGCCCCATCTCGGCGGCGGTGCTCTCGAGGAGGACGGCCGCGGCGTGGCGAACCGCGCGATCCGGGTCGGCGAGGCTCCGCACGAGCTCAGGTACGAGCCGGAGCTCCCGCGCGCCCCGGAGCGCGAGGCTCTGGAGGGCGGCCGCCTTCGCGCTCCCCGAGAGATCGTGGAGCGCCGAGGAGAAGGAGGCCGGCGCGCCGAGCACGGCGCCCTGGGGAGCCCCGTGATCCACGATGGTTCCGAGCGCCTGCTCGAGCCTGACGATGTCCTTCTCGCGCATCTCGATCTCCGAGACGAGCGGGGAGGGCGGATGTGACGGGCGGGCGCGGCCCTTTCTGCCCTGCACGGGCGGGTCCGGGCGGACCCCGGGGATCGGTTCCCCCGAGCCTGTCGAGGGGTCACCACGAGCGGACGGCAAGCAGTCCGTTCGCCCCGAGCCTGTCGAAGGGCGAACGTCGCGGCCGGGCGCGAGTGATCACGGCCTTCAGGTCCCCGAGCCGCCGGGGCCTTCGCGGTCGCCCTCCCGGCGGACGGGCTCGATCTCGACGACCGGCCCCTCGGCGTCCCGGGTGACGACCGGCCCCTTCCTGCGCGGCCGGAGCCGGCGGCGGATCGCCTCGGCGATCGCGGCGACCGCGCCGAGGACGAGGGTGCCGACGAGCACGGCCGTCCCCGTCATCACCGCGAGGCCGACGAGCCCCGCGAGCAGGACGAGCACGAGCGCCGTGGGCAGGCAGCCACCGCGGACCTCGATCCTCTGCATCGCGCCTCCAGGCCGGCGCCGCGCCGGCGGAGCGGGGAGTCTCCTCCATCGCGCCGCGCCGGTCACGCGGAACCGGGCCTCCCTCCGGCGAGCCCGCCGCGACGCCCACATGCGGTCATTCGTCGCAAACGGGGCGCCGCGCTCCGGCCGTGGTACATGCCTGCCGTCGGTGCGTCGCGCGCGTCGGCCCACGCCGCGGCTGGAGGGGTCGTGATGCAGGGCAAGGGGGCTGCGCCTCCCGCGCGGGCGTCCGCGGGCTCGGTGGAGGAGACCGAGCTCTGGCGCGTCGTCGCGACGAGCGGCGCGAACCGCTTCTCGGGCGCGGTCGACGTGCGGCACGCGTCGCGCGCCGGCGCCCTCTTCTTCGAGGAGGGGCGCGCCGTCCACGCCGAGACCTCCGGCGCGGAAGGGGAGGCGGCCTTCCGCCAGATCCTGCGCTGGCCCGACGCCCGCTGCGCCCTCCGGCCCGGCGTCGCCGCCCCCCGGCGCACCCTCTCCCGCAGCCTCGCGGTGCT
>JBBIPT010000279.1:0-5104 GCA_037442705.1 Anaeromyxobacter sp. | reverse complement strand
CCCGGAGCGCCGGGAGCGCGGGCCCGGCTCCCCGGCTCGCGGGGCGCTCGGGGACCGGCTGCACCTCGGCGAGGAGGCCGTACCCGCGGGGCGCGGCGGAGGGCGGCGGGGCCTGGATCGCCGGGACGACCTCCGGGGCGGGGCCCCACTCCTCGGGGCGGTGCTTCGCCAGGATCGCGACGGCCTTCCTCGCGCAGTCGTTCACGACGCCGTAGTCGCGCGAGGCGTCCGCCGCGAGGCCGAGCCCCTCGAGCGCCTTCTGCTCGAGCGGCTCCGCGAGCTGGGCGAGCTGGGCCTCGTACTCCGCCACGAGCTCCGGATCGCGCCGGAGCTCCTTCGGGATCGGCGCGTCGAAGAGGGTCTTCGCGAACTGCTCGTAGGCGAGGCCGATCCGGTAGAGGGCGCAGATCGCCGGCTCCGCCTGCTTCAGCTTCACCACCTGGCCGTAGGCCTCCTCGAGCTGCTTCAGCTTCTTCCCCTTCACCTCGAGCTGCGACTTGAGGTAGCGCGGCGCGACGTCGAGCGAGATCCTCTCGTACTGCGCCCACGCCGGCTCGAGCTCCTCGTACATCCCCTGCGCGGCCACGGCGATCCCGCGATCCTTCACCTCGCCCCTGCGCTTCCGCCAGTGGTCGAGCCCCTGTGCGTAGGCCCTGCGGGCGAGCGGCCCGTTCCCGGCCGCGTCGAGGAGCCGCGCGATCCGGTGCTGGATGGCGAGCCACTCGTCCGGATCCTTCGCGTAGCGGCGCTGGTAGTCCTCGAGCTGCGCGAGCTCCTTCGACCGCTGGCCCTGCCGCGCGTGGAGGTCGGCGAGGGAGAGGAAGATCCGCCTGGCGTCGGGGCCGTCGGGCCAGGCGTCGAGGTAGGCGCGGCTCGCGGCCTCGGCCCGGGCCCAGTCGCGCAGGCCCGCCCGGAAGACGGCGGCGTTCACGATCGCGTCGTTCGCCTTCTTCTCCTCCCAGCCTCCGGCGTCCGCCGTCTCCTTCTCCTTGCCGCCCCGCCCCTTCTTCCCTCCCCTCGCCGCGTCCCGCGCCTTTCGCCACTCCTGGAAGTACCGCTCGTAGAGGGCGGCCGCCTCCTGGAACTCGGCCATCGCCTCGTGGGCCTCCGCGTTGTCGTAGAGGATCTTCGGGACGAGCGGATCGGACGGGAACTGCTGGAGGAGCCGGGCGCGGACCTCCACCGCCCTGTCGAGCCGGCGCGCCTTCACCCAGTCCACCGAGGCGTTGAAGAGCGCGGTGGGAGCGAGCCGCGACTGGGGCCAGTCGCGGACGAAGGCGAGGTACTCCTCCGCGGCGCCCTCGTGGTCCCCCGCGCGCTCCTTCTCCTCGATCACCTTGAAGGCGCTCTGCTCGATGACCTTCGCGAGGTCGTCCTTCAGGGCCGGGTGCGCCTTCACCAGGGCGGCGTTCCCCCAGAAGCGCTTCGCCCACCCGTTCACGTTCCGCCAGTCCCCGAGGAGGTTGTAGGCGTCGAGGACGAGGTTCGTGGAGTAGCCGGCGAGCTCGTGGGTGGGGTGGTCGAGGGCGATCCGGGTGAAGAGGTCGGAGGCCTCGCCGAAGGCGTTGTGCCGGTAGTGGATGTTCGCGACCTTGTAGGCGATCTCCACCCACTTCTCCCCCCGCGGCTGCCACTCGAGGTAGCGGCGGCACGCGTCCACGAGCTTCTGGCGGGAGGGCGCGAGGGGGATCCGCTTCTTCGGATCGGTGGGGGCGCGCTGCTTCTCCTGCTCGTCGAGCCGCTTCACCACGACGTCCCAGGCGAAGACGGCGTTCTCGAGCGCGTCCTCGAAGAACTTCCCGGCCTTCGGCGGCGGCTCGCCCGCCCCCGGCCTCGCCTTCAGCGCCTCGACGTCCTTCGAGGTCACCCGCTCGTACTCCTCGCCGGCGCGCTCGAACTCGGCGAGCGCGTAGAGGAGCTCGGCGTGGAAGAAGCGCATCTCGTAGGCGATGGCCTCCCCGGGGAAGAGGTCGAGGTAGTCCCGGTAGACGGCGGCGGCGAAGCCCGCCACCGGCTCGTCGCGCGTCTTCTTCCACTCGTTGTGGTACTGCACCGCGAGGATCCGGAGGGTCTGCTCCGCGTCGCGCCGGGCGTCGGCGAGGGCCTTCCTGTCCTTCTCGTCCTTCGGCGCCGGCTGGGCCTCGATCTCGCGGAGCATCTTCGCGAAGACGTGCGCCTGCTGCACGGCCGCGTCCTTGCGCCCCATGCGTCCGGCGGAGGTCACGATGCGCGACTGGAACCACGGGGCCTCGGGGCCGAGCGGCTTCTCCCGGATGAGCCGGTGGTAGGTGACGATCGCGTCCCGGTCCTTCCCCTCCTCGAAGTAGATGCCGGCGAGCGCCTTCAGCATGTCCACCCAGCCGTCGCCGCCGACCCGCTTGAACTCCTCGGGCGCGGCCTCGGGGGAGCCGACGTGGCCGTAGGTGCGGACGTAGTCCTTCCTCGCCTCGCGCACGAGGGCGAGCTTCCGGTCGGCGGGCACGGTCGAGGTCGGGAGCTCCCCGAAGTGAACGGCCGCCCGGAACATCTCGAGGGCGTCGTTCCACTCGGCGAGGTTGTAGTGGACCCAGCCCTGCTTGTAGAGCGCGTAGCCGTAGACCGAGGACTCCTGGTGCCCGGCCGCCTTCCGGTAGGCCTCGAGGGCCCTGCGGAGGTTCGGGATGCGGTCCTTGTCGTTCGCCCGCTCGAAGTAGTACTCGCCGAACGCCATCCAGGCGTCGGGGACGAAGCGGGAGCCCGGGAAGTTCTGGATGAGCGCCCGGTAGGCCTTCAGGGCGTCGGGGTCGCTCCGGTTCCGCTTCGAGAGGTTCTCGCCGAGGAAGTAGAGGACCTCGTCGAGCCGCGGGTACTTCGGGTAGCGGGAGACGATCGCCTTGTAGAGGGCGACGGCCTGGTCCTTGTGCGAGGCGGACTGCCGCTCGAGGTCCCTCTTCTCCGCGGTGAGCCGGTCGATCTCCCGGGCCGACCCCTTCGTGCCGAGCTCGATGAGCCGGTCGTCCCGCCGGTTCGCCTCGAAGAAGAAGTACTGGGACTCCTCCCAGAGGAGCTCCGCGAGCCGGAAGTACCACTGCGGCGTGTCCTCGGCGGAGCCGCCCCCGAGATCGATGAGCTTGCGGAGGGAGGCGATCTCCTCCCGCCGCTTCTCGGAGACCTGCACCTCGATCCCCTTGCGGAAGGTGTCGAAGTCGAGGGCCGGCCCTCCCGGGGCCGCCTTCTTCGGCTTCGGCGCCTCCAGCGTCCCGCCGAGGGCGGCGTCCGGAGCGACCGAGCGCTTCTCGCCGAGGTCGGCCTCGCGCGTGCGCGCCCGCTCGGCCGCACCGGCGGTGGACGCGGCCAGCGCGAGGGCGGCGGAGACTGCGAGGGCGAAGATACGAGCCATGGGACCGGGACTCCGCGAGGGCTACCGGGCCGCGGCGCTGGACCGGGGGAGGCGATCCTTGCAGCCCTTCGTGAGGGTGTAGGAGTACGTCCCGAGCTCGTCCCGCCAGAACTCCCCCTCGTAGGGCCAGTAGAGGTGCTCGTCCGAGACGGCGTGCGAGTACTTCAGATCGCGCACGACCTCCACCTGGCTCCCCGTGGCGAGCGCCCCCTCCAGGGCCTCCCGCTCCTTGCGAGAGACCTCGATCTGGATCCGGAGCGCCTGGGCGAGGAGCTGACGGAGCTGGTCGCGCTCGAGCTCCAGCTTCGCGCGCGTCCTCGCGCCGAGCTCCTGGACGAGGGCCGCGCGCTCCGATCGCAGCGACTCCACGAGCTCCTTGCCGAGCGGCGACTGCCGGAACTCGGGGCGCAGCCCGGCGAGCTTCACGTCCGCCTCGCGATCCATCCCCTCGATGGACCGCGCGATCCGGCGGATCGTCTGGTCGGAGAGGGCGGCCTTCAGGATCTTGCGCGACTCCGCGCGGCCCGCGCCGGCGCCCGCGTCGCGGACGAGCTCCCACCAGCCGTCCGCGGTCCGCTGGCCCCCGGTGACCCGCACGAGCTCGTCGTACACCGGCTCGTAGATCGAGGAGAGCTCCTCGAGGACCCGGCGGGCCTCCGGGTAGCGGCAGTTCTCGTAGTAGACGATCGCCTCGAGGACGTAGGACTCCGGGTAGTACTCGTCCCGGAAGTAGGGCGACTGGAGCGTGAGGAGGTTGCCGAGCGTCTTCTCGTAGTCCCCCACGCGGTAGTGCGCGTAGGATGCCTCCCAGAGCCCCTCGAGCCAGCGCTCGCCGCCCCAGGGCATCTTCCCGTAGTAGAAGATCGCGTAGCGGTTCTGCCGGTTCTGGTAGTGGACCCGCGCGAGTTGGAGGAAGGCGAGCTCGCGCGCCTCCTCGTCGGCGTCCTCCACCCTCCTCGGGTTCGTGAGCCGCACGACCTCCTTGAACGACTCGATCGCCCCCTCCTCGTCCCCCTGGGCGTAGAGGACGAGCCCGTCGAGCAGCTTCGCGCGCGCGTGGACGCTCCGGTCCGGGTCGCGCGGCTCCGCGGCGACGCCCTTCGCCGCCTCCACGCCCGGGAGGACCGGCGCCGATCCGTCCGGCCTCACCTTCGCCGCGAGCCGGCGGGCCTCGCCGAAGGCGGTCCGGGCCTCCCCCGTCCGCCCCGCCTCGAGGAGGGCGCGGCCGCGCTCGAACTCGTACTTCGCGAGGAGGAAGTGGATCCGGTCCTCCTGGGCCGGCGGGAGGGCGCCGCCCGCGTGGCGCGCGACGCGGGCGAGGAGCGGCTGCTCGTTCTCGAGCATCCTCCCCACCGTGAAGAGCCACTCCATCGCCGACGGGTGGTATCGCGACCCCGAGGGGCCCCGGTCGAGGACCGCGTCGAAGGCCGCGAGCGACGAGTAGCCGAGCCCGAGCAGCGCGAGCGCCTTCGCCTTCTGATAGCGGGCCTCGTCGTGGGCCGGGGAGAGGGCGGGCTCCCGGAGGATCTGGTCGAAGGCCATCGCGGCGGTCGCGATCGCCTTCTCGTCGAGGAGCCGCTTCGCGGCCTCCAGCCGCTCCTTCGCGGCGGCGGCGGCCTTCGGGTCGGCCGGGGCGAGGTCGAGCCCGGGCTGCGTTCGGGAGGGGCGCGGCCGCTCCTGCACGGCCGGGGCCGGGGCCGGGCTCGGGGGCGCGGGCACCGCGGC
>JBBIPT010000278.1:0-5141 GCA_037442705.1 Anaeromyxobacter sp. | reverse complement strand
GAGCGGCTCCTCGCGGCGGGCCGGTCCGACGCGACGGTCTCGGAGATCTCGGCCGCGGGGCGGGCCGACGAGCCGGCGGCCGACCCCGAGCGGCTGGCCCTCCTCCGGGCCCTCGCCCTGCTCTCCCTCTCCCGCCACGAGGAGGCGGAGCGCGTCGCGCTCGCGCTCGTGGGCGCCGGCGCCGAGGAGGTCCAGCGCGGGGCGCGCCTCGTCCTCGCCCGCGCCGCCTCCAGGGCGGGCCGGCTCGAGGAGGCGATCCGGTACCACGAGGACGTGGCCGGGAGCGTCGCGCCCATCCCCGGCCTCCCCGAGTGGCGGCAGCGCGACGTCGGCGACGAGTCGGCCTTCCTCGCCGCCTGGCTCCCGTACGACGCCGGGGACTACGCGGAGGCGATCCCGGCGCTCGAGCGCTTCGCGCGGACGCGGCCGCGATCCCGCCGGGCCGAGGACGCGCGCTGGTTCGCGGCCTGGTCCCGCTACCGCCTGGGGCGGTTCGCCGAGGCCGACCGGGCCTTCTCCACCCTCTCGCAGGGGACCCTCCGCGACGGGGCGCTCTACTGGCGAGCCCGGATGGCGAGGACCACCGAGGCCCGGCGAGCGCTCTACCGGGCCTGTCTCGGCGCCTCGAACGGAGGCTGGTACGGCCTGCTCGCGCAGGCCAGGCTCGAGCGGCTCGGCGGGGCGCCCCGGCCTCCCGCCCTTCCCCGCGCCCGGCCGCTGCCCGACGCGCAGGGCGTCTGGGCCGCGGGGAGGCTCTCCGTGGCCGTGGAGCTCCTCGGGCTCGGGCTGCGGGACGACGCCCTCGCCGAGCTCCGCGACCTCTCGAGGAGCGACCGGATCCGCCCCGCCGCGCCGATCGTCGCCCAGCTCGCCGCCTTCGCGGGAGACGCCCTCCTCCCCTTCCGGATGGCGCGCGACCACCTCCTCCCCACCCGCCGATCGCTCCGGTGGAGCCACCCGGAGCCGAGCTCGGAGGCCCTGCGCCGCGCGGCGGAGGGGTTCGGGCTCGAGGCCGCCCTCGTCCTCGGGGTCCTCCGGCGCGAGTCGCGCTTCGACGAGGAGGCGCGGAGCGCCGCCGGGGCCGAAGGGCTCATGCAGCTGAGGCCGCCCACGGCCAGGAAGCTCGCCGCGCTCCTCGACTTGCCGTCCGGGGCGGCGGAGCGGCTCTCCGATCCCGAGGCGAACATCCTGCTCGGGACCCACTACCTCTCCCTCCTCCACTCCCGCTTCGAGGAGCCGGTGATCGCCGTGGCGGCGTACAACGCCGGCCCGGCGGTCGTGGCGGAGTGGGTCCGGGCGCGCCGCGCGATGCCCCTCGACGAGTGGGTGGAGTCGATCCCCTACCGGGAGACGCGGAACTACGTGAAGGGCGTCCTCGCCGAGTGGGCGACCTACCGGGCGCTCGCCGGCCACGCGCCCCCGGAGATCGACCCCGGCCGCGAGGTACGGCTCGCCGGCCCCGGCGTCGCGTTCTGAATCTGACGGGCTGCGGACTCGGAACACCCCAAGGCTCCAGGCCCCGGGCCTCTGGCTTCGGGAAATGCATCCCGCGGCCGTTCCCCGAGGCCCGAGACGCCGGTCCGAGGCCCGGGGAAGCGCGAGCGGCCCTCAGCCTCCGCTCGCCCCCGGGGGGGCGGCCCCGTTCACGGCCGCGAGCAGCCCGGCGCCGATGCGGCGCAGGACCGACGGCGTGACGCCCGGGATCCGGCAGACCTCGGGCTCCGTTCGCGGCCGCCGGCGCGCGACCTCGATCATCGCCTGCTCCCCGATCACCTTGAAGGGCGGCCGGTCGGTCGCCCTCGCCCGCTCCTCCCGGAGGACCCAGAGGGCCTCGAGCACCCGCTTCCCCTCCGCGTCGAGCCCCCGCGCCCCCTCGAGCCGCCTCCAGGCGCCCGGGTCGAACACCCGCTCGCGCGGCTCCACGGAGGCGATCCGGTCGAACTCGCGGCGGGCCTCCGCCTGGGCCTCGGCCCCGCGCGTCTCGAGCTCCCCCGCGAGGAGATCGCGGAGGGGGAGCAGGAAGTGGGTGTCGAGCGCGGCGTAGGAGAGCTGCTCCCGGGAGAGCGGGCGGCGGCCCCAGTCCGAGCGCTGGTTCGCCTTGGAGAGGCGGACGCCGAAGCTCTGCTCGACGAGCGCGGAGAGGCCGAGGCCCGGGCGCCCGAGGCGCCGCGCGGCGGCCATCGTGTCGAAGAGGCGGGGGAGGCTCCAGCCCCACTCCCGCTTCAGGCAGCGGACGTCGTAGTCGGCGCCGTGGAGGACCGTCTCCCGCCCCGGGGTGCACAGGACCGCGGAGAGGGGCGCCGGATCGACGGCGAGCGGGTCCACGACGAAGTCCTCCTGCCGCGTGGAGATCTGGAGGAGGCAGATCCGCTCCCGGTAGACGTGGAACGAGTTCGACTCGGTGTCGAGGGCGATCACCGCCTCGCCCTCGAGGCGGGCGGCGAGCTCCCGGAGCGAATCCGGATCGGCGACGAGCGTGGGTGGGCGCGGGGGGACGTGCTCGGACGGCATCGGCCGTGGATCCTAGCGGGCGGAGCGGAGCGCCGCCGCGATCTCCGCCGCGACGGCCGCGTTCTGCTCGAGGAGGGAGAGGTTCGCGGCGAGCGCCCTCCCCTGCGTCGCCTTCGCCACGGCGGCGAGCAGGAACGGCGTCACGGCCTTCCCCCGCACGCCGCGCCGGCGCGCCTCGGCGACGGCGGCCGCGATGGCCGCCTCCACGGCCTCCCGCGGGAGCGGCTCCGGCGGGGGCACGAGAACCAGGACCCCGCCCCCGAGGCCGAGCCCTTCCCAGTGGAGCCGGAGGAGCCGGGCCGCGGTGGCGGCGTCGTCCACGCGGTGCTCGAGCGGGATGCCGCTCTCCGCCGCGTAGAACGCGGGCAGCTCGGAGGTTCTCCAGCCCACCATCGGGATGCCGAGCGTCTCCACCGCCTCGGCGGTCGCCGCGACGTCCAGGACCGCCTTCGGCCCCGCCGAGACCACGCAGACGCGGTGCCGCGCTATCTCGCCGAGGTCCGCGGAGACGTCCGCGGCGCCGATGGGGGCGTCCTCCGGGAGGACCCGGTGAACCCCGCCGAACCCGCCGGTCGCGAACACCTCGATCCCCGCCCGCTCCGCGAGGACGACCGTGGCGGAGACCGTGGTCCCGGCGTCGCGCCGGGCGACGAGGAGGGGGGCGAGGTCGCGGACGCCCGCCTTCGCGTGCCCGCCCTCCGGCGCGGCGAGACGCTCCACCTCCGCGTCGTCGAGCCCGACGACCGCCTGTCCCCCGACGACGCCGATCACCGCGGGGACCGCCCCGGCCTTCCGCACCGCGGAGGCGCAGCGGCGGGCGGCCTGGACGTTGTAGGGGTGAGGGAGGCCGTGCGCGACGACGCTCGTCTCGAGCGCCACCACGGGCCGCTTCTCCGCGAGCGCGTGCCGGACCTCCGCCCCGAGCCGCATGGGATCCATCGCCCGAGTCTAGCGCGTCCGGACGGGGCGACGCGCGCCCCGTTGCGTGCTATGAGGGCCGCCATGCTCGCCCGCATCCGGGGCTGGGCCGTACTCCTGTTCGGCTCGGTCACGATGGCCTTCTTCTTCTTCGTGAGCATCCCGGTGATGCTCGTGACGAGGAACGGGAACCTGCCCATCTGGTTCGGGCGGAAGGCGTGGGGGCCCTGGGGCCTCCGGCTCGCGGGGGCCCGGCTCGAGGTCCGCGCGCTGCCGCGGATCCCCGAGGGCCCCGCGATCTTCGTCTCGAACCACGAGAGCGCCCTCGACATCTGGGCGATCTTCGCCGCCATGCCCCGGGGCTTCCGCTTCATCGCGAAGCAGGAGCTCTTCCGCCTCCCCGTCTTCGGCTGGTACCTCGGGGTCGGCGGTCACGTCCCGGTGGATCGCGGAAACCACGCGAGGGCCGTCGCCTCGCTCCGCAAGGCCGCGGAGGCGGTCCGGGCGGGGACTTCCCTCGTGATCTTCGCCGAGGGGACGCGCTCCCGGGACGGGTCCATCCAGCCCTTCAAGAAGGGGCCGTTCGTCCTCGCGATGGAGGCCGGCGTGCCGGTCTTCCCCATCGCGATCTCCGGCTCCGGCGCCGTCACCCCCAAGGCCGCGATCGCCGTCCACCCCGGCACGATCCGGCTCGCGGTCGGCGACCCGGTCCGCCCGGCCGACTTCGCCGACAAGGAGGCCCTCCTCCGGGAGGTCCGCGCGCGCGTGATCGCCCTCCACCGCTCGCTCGGAGGACTCGGCGGCGACGCCGGCGCCCCGCCGGCCCCCGCCGGACGGGAGGGCGCCGCCTGAGCGGAGTGGAGGCTCGCCTCGCGGCCTCCGGCGAACGCGCGCGGCGCTTGTCGCGCGGCCTCCCCTGACGATACCCTCCGGCGGGATGAAGGACGCCGCCAGGCCCGACGCGGGAGCCGCCGCCCAGAGGGTGAAGGAGGGCGTCCGCGACCTCGCCCGCGGAGCGATCGGCGCCGCGGGGGACCTCGCGGGCGACCTCGCCGACGCCTACCGGAAGTCCACGCGCCACTTCAAGCTCCGCGCGGCCGTCGTCGGGACATGGGCGCTCCTCTCGCTCGCGACCTTCTGGGCCGCCTGCCCGTCCTCCGGCCCCACGAACCCGCTCGGCGCCGACGCCCAGCTCCTCTCCCGGAGCGAGCCCGGCATGCTGGTCGGGTCCCAGGTGCTCGTGAAGAACGACTCGAGGGGGCTCTGGACCGACGTCGTGCTCACGCTGGACGGGGGCTGGCGCTACGAGCGGAAGACCATCCGGCCCGGGGACAAGCTCGTCGTCCCCGTCGCGAAGTTCCAGAAGGACGGCGCGAGCCCGCCGAGGGACCTCGAGCCCCGCGCCCTCACGATCGAGTGCAACGAGGGTCGGGTCACCGCTCCGCTCGTCGGGCGCTGATCCCGTCGTCCGCCTCCTCCTGGGCCCGGCGGAGCCCTTCCCGCAGCCGCCCCGCGCTCCAGCCGGCCCGGTGGCGCTCCAGCGCCTCCCGCGACGCCCGGGCCGCCGCGAACCCGTCCCTCAGGACGTCCGCCTCCTCCTGCGCCAAGGTGGCCTCGCGCTCCGCCGCCCGGACCGCCTCCTGGATCGCCACCTCCTCGGCGCGGAGCCGCCGGGCGAGCCGCGCGCCCGCCTGCAGCGATCCCGCCGGGCC
>JBBIPT010000277.1:0-5144 GCA_037442705.1 Anaeromyxobacter sp. | reverse complement strand
GCGGCGGCCGGTGGGGAAGTTTCCGGCCGCCGGCTCGCCGCGCTCGGCCACCGGCTCAGCGGATCCAGCGGTGGCGCAACCCGGGCGGCGGAGGCCGGTGGTTCACGGCGCTACGCGGGAACCAACACGCGCGAGCTCCTCGAGCGCTTCAAGGCGTGGCAGCACGCGTATCGCGACGAGGAGGGGCACGGGCTCGCCGTGCTCTCGCAGGGAGAGCGAGCCGGAGGACGGCGACGAGGACGGGGAGCGCGCCCAGGAAGGGCCGATGGCCAGGGGGAGCGAGGGAAGCTAGAATGGGAGTCGTGATGCGGGTGCTCAAGGCACATGTCGAAGGTGGTCGGCTCGTCGCGAATGAGCCGGTGGACCTCCCCGAGGGAACGGAGACCGAGATCATCGCGTTCGACGACGACGATTTCGAGCCCGAGGAGCGCGCTCGGCTGCTGCACGCGATCGAAGAGGGCGCCGAGAGCATCGAGCGCGGCGAGTCCGTCGACGGCATCGCATTCGCGAACGAACTGCTGGCGAGACGTGAAGCTCGAACTCGCTGAGCCGGCCCGGCGCCAGGCGGTCGAGATCGAAGGGTGGTGGGCGGAGAACCGGCCCGCGGCGCCCGCTCTCTTCGCCCAGGAGTTTCGCGACACCCTCGAGTACATCCGCACGAACCCCGGCGTGGGGACCCCTCTCTGTCAACCTGGGTGAGACAGTGACCCCCACGGAGTTCCGAGGCGTGCACGAAGCCGGGGAGTCGCCGCACGAGAGCGAGAAGTAGGCTTCCTCCTTCCTCGCCGGGTGGATCTCGATCCCGCCGCACCCGGGCCGGATCCTCGCCTGCCGAGTGGATCTCCGACCACGCCTGGATCGGATCAGGGGCTGGGCTCCGCCGAAGACCGTGAGGTCGATGGCGCCCGTCGACGTGACCAGCCGCCGCAGGTACGTGCCGTTCCGGCTGTCGATCCGCTGGGCCTGCCGCTCCCACTTCCTCGCCCCGACCATCTCGCGGATCTCCTCCTCCAGGACCACCTCCAGCGCGACGCGGACGGCGGCTGGAGCGAACGCTCGAAAGGCCGACTATCGCCTTGACGAACGTAGCCGCGAGGATACAGTTGTTGCGTGTACGAGATCCGCAAGTCAGCCGAGTTCGCCGAGTGGCTCGACGACCTGCGGGACGTGCGCGGGCGCGCTCGAGTCCAGGCCCGCATCGAGCGGCTCGCCGGCGGCAACCCCGGCGACGTGAAGCCGGTTGGCCAAGGAGTGTCGGAGCTGCGCATCGACTTCGGCCCAGGCTATCGCGTCTACTTCGTCAGGAAAGGCCGGACGGTCATCGTCCTACTGGCCGGAGGCGACAAGACGACGCAGGCCGCGGACGTCAAGACGGCGCTACGGCTCGCCCGCAACCTGTAGGAGGAGGCATGGCAAAGACGAAGACTACCCGCTACGACGTCGCAGAGCATCTGCGCACCCCCGAAGAAATGGCGGCCTATCTCGAGGCATGCCTCGACGAGCCGGGAGCTGACGCGGCGTTCATCGCCAAGGCGATCGGCGACATCGCGCGGGCCAAGGGCATGTCGCAGGTGGCGCGGGAGGCAAGCATGTCACGCGAGAGCCTGTACAAGGCGCTCTCGGGGGACCGCAGTCCCGACTTCGACACCATCCTCAAGGTTCTCGGCGCGCTCGGCCTCAAGCTCCACGCGGAACCTGCGTAGCTGCTCGGGTTGCTCGCTGTTCACCAGCGTCAGCGCTTCCGTGTCCGACCCGAAGGTTCCCAGGCTTTGCCTGAACGTGGACACCACGCGCACCGACCATCACCTCAACAACCCGTCCCACCCGACGCCCAGAGCGCGTGACCTCCGCGAGCGCCTGGACAGCGCGGCGGATGAATGAAGGACTGTCCCTGATGTACTTCGGTGCCCCAGGGCCGAGTCGACTCTCGATCTCGCGAAGGCGAAGCTGCTCACGGACGCGCTCTACGAGCCGGGCGACACCATCTACGCGCGGAGTGTGACGCGGGAGCACGGGCGCCGGGAGACCTCACGGAGGTCGTGACGGACTACGACCCGATCGAGCAGCTTGACGACTGTATCCATATGGATACGATTGGGATGTGTATACCGTTCGCCTCACCGAGGAGTTCGAGCAATGGCTCGACGGTCTCGCTGACGGGTGCGCCCGGGTTCGAATCGCCGCTCGCCTCCGGCAGGCCGAGGCGGGCAACCTGGGCGACTGGGCCTCGGTGGGAGGTGAGGTCTCGGAGATGCGGGTCCACTTCGGACCCGGATACCGCCTGTACTTCACGCGGCGGGGCGGGGTGCTGATCATCATGCTGGGCGGCGGGGACAAGTCCTCGCAGGCCCGGGACATCAAACGCGCGCACCGCATCGCCGCGGAGCTGGGAGAAGAACCGTGAAGAAGAAGACCAAGCCAAGCCGTAAGCTGCTGCCCTTCGACGCCGCCCGCTACCTCACCGACGACGAGGCGGTGGCCGAGTACATGAACGCGGTCCTGGAGACCGGCGACGCCGACCTCCTCCTCATGGCGCTCGGCGATGTCGCCAGGGCACGCGGCATGGCCAAGGTAGCGAAGGACACCGGGCTCGGGCGGGAGAGCCTCTACAAGGCTCTGGCACCGGGCGCCAAGCCGCGCTTCGACACCGTCCTCAAGGTGGCGAGGGCGCTCGGAGTGAAGCTCACGGCGCAGGCGTCCTGAGCACACGATCGGACCTTCGGATCACGCAGCACCCGCCGAGTTCGTGGCGGTGGCGCCGCCTGTGGGAAGCGCGAGCGCGGGGCAGACGTTCCGGGCGGACTACCTCGGGCGACCGGTGCGGCGGACGCGGCGATGCTGGAGAACGGCGCCGACATCCCGGTTCATCCAGGGGGTGCTCGGGCACGCGAAGTTCACGGGCACGCAGGTCTACACGAGGGTCAGCATCACGAAGCTGAAGGCGGTTCACCCCGCTACCACCCGGCCGCGACGCGGGAGAGGAAGGGCGCCCGGGCGGGGTCCAGGGAGGGCCCGGCGCCCCCGAGTGTGCCGATGGGCAGGGTGGGACTGGGGAGATAGAATGACCCTCACGATGCGCGCCCTGAAGGCTCACGTGAAAGCTGGCCGCCTGGTCCTCGACGAGCCGACCGACCTCCCGGAGGGCGAGGAGGTCGAGGTCTATGTGCCGGACGGCGAGGAGTTCACGCCGGAGGAGCGGGCGCGGCTCGTGAAGGAACTGGACGAGGCCCAGGACGAGTACGAGCGCGGCGAGCACGACGACGCCTTCGCGTTCCTCGCCCGCCTGCGAGCAGCACGGTGAAGGTCCGCATCACGCGCCGAGCCCAGGCGCACATGAAGAGGCGGAGGGCCTGGTGGGCCGAGAACCGCCTGGCTGCACCCACTCTCTTCGACGACGAGGTCGATGGGGCGTTGCGGCTCATCTCCGAACTCCCGGGAGCCGGGGTGATGTGGCCCACGGCAAGGAACCCGAGGATGCGCCGGGTGCTCATGTCCGAGACGCACCATCACGTCTACTTCTACGTGGACGAGGCGAAGAAGACGGTCGTCATCGTAGCCGTGTGGGGCGCGCCTCGCGGTAGCGGCCCCAAGCTGTAGACGAAGACCGCAACCCGGGACCCGGTCCGGGAGTTCCGCCGTTCGAACGTGCTCCCCGGGGATGACGGCCAGCGGCAACTACTTGCGGGTGTGAGCGGAAAGGGGAGCCCACCCGGAACGGTTCCGACGCCCACTCCGGCCCGGGGATGCGTGTGTGGACGCCGCCGCTCGCGCTGGCTCCCTCTCCGCTCGCTTCACTCTTCGTCATCGCGTCGGCCGGGAACTCTCGGTCGGGATCCCCCCGGTCGGGATCCCCCGTCGGCTGGGAACTCTCGCTCCCTGCGGTCGGGATCCCTGGATCCCGCGGGCCCCCTGTCAGACCCCTGTCAGACCCGCTTGCTACCTGAACGGACGTGTAGCATCTTCCGTTCGGGAGCCGCAGCGCCATGTCGCAGGGACCGGAGCCGGAGCGCCACCACCTCGTCCTCGCCCGCCTCCGGGAGGAGATCCGCCGGATCGAGCACCGGCCGGCCCGGCGCGAGGGGTTCGTCCCGTGCGGGCTCCCGGGCGTGGACGAGGCCCTTCCCGGCGGCGGCTTCCCCCGGGGAGCCCTCGCGGAGCTCTCGGGCGGGCCGGCGAGCGGCAAGACGGCGGTGGCCCTCTCTCTCTTCGCCGCGCTCGGCACCGAGGGGCTCTGCGCCTACGTGGACGGCCGCGGCGAGATCTATCCGCCGGCCGCCGCGGCCCGAGGGGTGGACCTCTCGCGCCTCCTCGTCGTCCGTCCGGGGAGGGTGGAGCCGCCCCGGTCCCGGCCCGGCCCGCCGTCTCTCCCGCACGAAGCCCCGCCGAGGGGGGACGGGAACGGGCGCCGGCCCCGGCCTCGCCCGTGGCTCCCGGGGCTCTGGGCGGCGGAGCTCCTCCTCGCCTCGGGAGCCTTCGCAGCCGTCGCCGTGGACGTCCCCGTGCCGCGCGCCTTCACGGGGGCCGACTCGGCCGCCCGCCGGCTCCAGGCGGCCGCCGAGCGCGGGGGGGCGGTGGGGCTCTGGCTCGCTTCCGGGACGGGCTCCTTCCGCGTTCCGGCGGCGGTCCGGCTCTCGCTCGCCTCGGAGAAGGGGCGAATCGTGGCGCGGCGGGCGGCGGTGGAGCCGGCGGCCGCTGCGGGAAGCCTCGCCGCCGCTGCTGCCGTCGATGGAGACCCGGCCAGCGGCACGGCCGGAAGCGTGGCCGCAGGGGAGGACCACCGTGCGGCCTGACGTCGCCCGCGCCGGCCTCCGGGTCCTCGCGCTCCACGTCCCGGAGCTCCCGCTCCAGCGCGCCCTCCGCGCCCGCGCGCCGGGGAAAGGCGAGGCCGGCCGGCCCCTCGCGGTCGTCTCGGAGGGGCGGATCCTCCACTGCGACCCCGCGGCGCGCGCGGCGGGCGTGCGGGAGGGTGGAACGGTCGCGGAGGGGCTCGCCGCGTGCGGGGAGCTCGCGACCGAGCCGCTCGACCCCGCCGCCGACCGGGCTGCGCTCCGCGCGCTCGCCGAGGCGATGCTCTCCCTGGCGCCTGCGGTGGAGCTCGCTCCGCCCGACGGCCTCCTCCTCGACGCGAGCGGCGCCCACCTCCT
>JBBIPT010000276.1:0-5167 GCA_037442705.1 Anaeromyxobacter sp. | reverse complement strand
CGAGGAGGAGGCCGGGCGGCTGCGCGAGGAGCTCGCCCGCGCCGAGGAGTCGCTCCGCGAGGCCACGTCGGTCCGCGAGGCCCTCGAGGCGCAGGCCGCCGAGCTCGGGGCGAGGCTCGACTCGGAGGAGGAGCGGTTCCGGATCTCCGAGGCGCGCGCGGCCGAGGCCCACGCGAGGCTCGAGACCGTGGAGGAGGAGGCGAGGGCCGCGGGCCAGGCGGCGGACGCGCTCGCCGCGGCCGAGGCCGGCCGGGAGGAGATCGAGCGCCTCCGCGCGGAGGTCGAGGACTACGCGCGGGCGAAGGCGGCCCTCGAGACCGAGGTCGCCGCGCTCCGGAACACGGCCGACGCGGCGGAGGCGCAGGCGGCGGAGATCGACGCGGAGCTGCAGGCGATCCGCTGGGAGAAGGACGAGCTCGAGCAGCGGCTGCAGTCCGCCGAGGCGACGAGCGCCGTCGGCTCGCCCGGCGAGGCGGCCCGCCTGCGGGAGGACCTCGCGAGCCGCGTCGGGGAGATCGCGCTCCTCCGCAGGGAGCTCGCGGAGCGGGAGTCGGTGATCGCCGAGCTCTCCGCCTCCCCGGAGACCCCGGCCGCCCCCGCGGGCGCCCCGGACGACGAGCGGGTCCGCGACCTCGAGGCGAGGCTGCAGGAGGCCCTCGGCCGGGCGGCGGAGGCCGAGGCGTCCCGGGCGGAGCCCGCGGCGGCTCCGGCCCCCGGCGCGGAGGTGGCCGCGCGCGCGGCGGGGGAGAAGGAGGCGCTCGTCGCGCAGATCGCCGAGCGCGACCAGAAGATCGCCCGGCTCCAGCGCGAGGTCGCGGACAAGACCGAGCGGCTCGGACGGCTCGCGAAGGAGATGGGCGAGCTGAAGGCGAAGGGGCTCGGGAAGATCTTCCGGTAGCTCCCGGGAGGGTGGACCTCGGGACCACGGCCAGCCTCTCATGGCCGTGATCACTCGCGTCGAGCCACGGCGTTCGCCCTTCGACAGGCTCAGGGCGAACGGCTGCGTGCAGGGCCGCTCGCGTGCAAGGAAGGCCGTTCGTGGTGACCCCTCGACAGGTTCGGGGGAACCACGAACGGTCCGGATCGACGCAAGAGGCCACCGCCCTCACTTACACCCGTTCGTCCGGTATGACTCCCTCGCCTTCGACGCGACCCACGGGCTCCTCGGGTCGGTCGCGGCCCTGCGGAAGTTGGCGCACGCCGACCGGAGGTCCCTCAGGCGCACGTCGACGTTGCCGAGATCGAGGTAGAGGCTCGTGTCGAGGGGCTGGGCCATCGTCGCGGACCGCAGCAGGTCGCGCGCGGACAGGAGATCGCCCCGCTCGGAGGAGATCCTCCCGAGGTACTTCAGGGCCTGCGGATTGCCCGGATCGCCCGAGAGCGCCCTCCTGGCTGCGACCTCGGCGTGGGCGGTGCGACCCGCGACGTACTCGACCTGCGCGAGGAGGCCCAGGGCGACGGTGGACCGAGGGCTCCGCCGGAGCTCCTCGTCGAGCTCCCCTCGCGCCTCGTCCACGCGCCCCAGCGCGGTGAGGGCCCCGACGAGATTGAGGATCACGTCATCACGGGTCACGGTGTGATCGTCTGCCAGCGCCTTCGCCCGCCGGAAGGCGACGGCGGCCTCGCCGAAGCGCTGCCTGAAGAAGAGGGCCGTGCCGAGATTGAGCTGGACCCGGGCCTTCCGGGGCGCCTTCTCCGCCGCGTCGGTCCAGAGCTCGAGCCGCGAATTCCAGGCCGCAGCGCGGAGGGCCGTGGCGGTCGCGAGCGCGACGAGGAGCGCCGCGGCGGCCACCCAGGCCGCGACCACCGCCCTCCTGGGCAAGAACCGTCGCACGGCCCAGCGCCCGGCCGCGGCGGCGGCGATCGCCAGCCCCAGGACGCCCAGGTAGACGCGGTGCTCCGCGAGCGGGTCGATGAGGGGGATGACGCTCGAGGAGGGCGTCAACCCGAGGAAGAAGAAGAGGATCCCGAAGGAGACGGCGCGAGCCTCGCCCGCCTCTCCCGGGGCCTTCGCCGCACGCAGGGCGAGCACGACCGCCCCGGCGACGATCGCCGCCAGGAAGAGCGCACCGGCGATCACGCGAGGCTCCAGGAATCCCTCGCTCGCCGGGAACCACCAGTCGGCGCACTGGCCGGTGGGCCAGACCGACAGTCGAAGGTAGGTGGGCACCACCCGCAGCTGCGTGGCCAGGTAGCGGGCGGGGGAGAGGTCCGGGACCCCGAAGCCCGCGTGCACGGAGCCCTGGACCGCGGCGAGCGAGCGCGCCGCGAAGGCGGCCGAGAGCAGGAGGAGGGGGACCGCGGGCAGGAGCCGCCGGCGGACGCGGGCGGCCGCCCCACCCTCCGGCGGGTCGCCGGCGCCGGGGATGATCGCCGCGTGGAGGAGCCACGCCGCAGGGAGGAGCGCCGCGATCTCCTTGGTCAGCATTCCCAGGATCTGAACGAAGGCAGCCGCCGAGAGCAGGGCCCACCGCCTGGCGGCCGTGCGCTCGCCGTCGTGCGCGAGGAGGATCACGAGCCCCAGGAGCAGGAGTCCGGAGGCCAGCGACTCCGCCCTCTGCGAGACGTACGCCACCGACTCGGTCTGAAGCGGGTGGAGGGCGAAGAGGGCCGCTGCCAGGAGCGCCGGCGCATCGGGCGCCGCCATGCCGGCACGGGCGAGCGTTCGCCGAGCGAAGGCCCAGGCCAGCAGCGCGACGCACAGGTGGATCGCGAGGTTGGTGAGGTGCCAGCCCCGTGGATCGCTTCCCACCGCGGCGTGGTTGAGCGCGAACGTGAAGGTCGTGAGGGGGCGCGCCGCCCCGAGCCAGTCCTCGGGACCCCGCGCGCCCAGCGAGTGGACGAGCGGGTCCGCGAGCATGGTGTCGTCGTCGAGGAGGAACTCACCGTCCACTGCCGGCAAGTACACGGCGGCCGTGGCGACGAGCAGCGCCCCGATCGCGAGTGCCGTCCACCTTCGATTCATCCCAAGCCCCGACGAGTCATGGCGGTGATCACTCGCGTCGAGCCACTGCGTTCGCCCTTCGACAGGCTCAGGGCGAACGGACCCCTCTCGATCCGTTCGTGGTCGCCCCTCGGCAGGCTCGGCGCGAAGGGACCCCTCTCGATCCGTTCGTGGTCGCCCCTCGGCAGGCTCGGCGCGAAGGGACCCCTCTCGATCCGTTCGTGGTCGCCCCTCGGCAGGCTCGGGGCGAACGGATCCCTTCCTCTCCGCTCGTGGCGACCCCTCGGCAGGATCGGGGGAACCACGAACGGTCGGGAGGGACGTCCACGAGCGCAGCCATCGAACGTTGAACCCCTGTGATGGCCCACCGTACCTTCCCCTGGTCCGTTGTTCCAGACGCGGGTCGCCCGGAAGACCCCGGGGCGGGCCTGTCCGTACCGGGGCTGCCGTCCGCCTCGCGCGCGCGCCCGGGCCATCTGTAGCCGTGTCCTCGTCACCGGACCGACGCCGTCCGCCTCGCGCGCGCACGCCAGGGTGGCCGGGCGTGGGGAGGGGGCGCCGCCCTTGCCCGCCCCCTCCCGACCGGGACGTGCGCGCGCCCGGCCGCAGGAGAACGATGGGGCGTGCCCACGCCCGCGCCGCGCCCCCTCCTCGACCGCCTCCACGCCGCGATGTCATCGACCGCCTCCGCCCTCCAGGAGCGGATCTGCGCCGCCCTCGAGCGCGCGGACGGCAAGGGCCGCTTCCGGACCGACCGATGGGAGCGGCCCGGCGGCGGGGGCGGGACCACCCGCGTCCTGCAGGACGGCGCGGTCTTCGAGAAGGCGGGGGTGAACGTCTCGGACGTGCACGGCACGATGGCCCCCGGGCTCGCCCGGCGCGTGGGCGGGGAGGGCTCCGACTTCGCCGCGGCCGGTCTCTCCATCGTGGTCCACCCGCGGAGCCCGCTCGTCCCGACCGCCCACGCGAACGTCCGCTTCCTGCGGCGCGGGGGGGCGGGCTGGTTCGGCGGCGGGGCGGACCTCACCCCCCATTACCTCTTCGAGGAGGACTGCCGGCACTTCCACGGCGTGCTGCGGGAGGTCTGCGAGCGGCACGACCCCGGGAGCTACCCGCGGCAGAAGCGGGCCGCGGACGAGTACTTCCACCTGCCCCACCGGGGCGAGCACCGGGGCGTGGGGGGGATCTTCTTCGACGATCTGGGCGGCGACCTCGACCGTGCCCTCGCCTTCGCGGCGGACGTGGGGGCGGCCTTCCTCGAGGCCTACCTCCCCATCGTGGAGCGCCGCCGGGACCTGCCGCACGGCGAGGCGGAGCGCCGCTGGCAGGAGATCCGCCGGGGGCGCTACGTGGAGTTCAACCTGGTCCACGACCGGGGCACCGTCTTCGGGCTCGAGTCGGCCGGGAGGGTGGAGTCGGTGCTCATGTCGCTCCCCCCCCAGGTCCGCTGGCCCTACGACCACCGGGCGGAGCCGGGCAGCCGGGAGGCGGCGCTGCTCGAGGTGCTGCGCACGCCGCGGGACTGGGCCTAGGAACGGTCCCCGGGAGCGCTCCTCCGCGCCGGCCGGGACTGCGCGCCGGCCGCGCTCGGTGGGCCGGCGGGGGCGAGGTCCGCCCCCGGGCGCCCCCCCGCCGCCGCAATCCGGGAGCGCATGGGCCGTGCTATCGTCCGTGGCCATGAGCGAGATCCGACGCTACGAGCGTATCGACATCGAGCTGCCGTGCCGGCTGTACATCCCGGGGCAGAACGGCCTGCGCTTCGAGGCGTTCGCCGTCTCCCAGAACCTGGGGCTCGGCGGGATCTTCGTCGCGACGAGCTTCCTCCTGAAGCAGGGGCTCGAGCTCTTCGTCGAGCTCAGCCTGCCCGACGGGCCGCTCCCGATCCGCTCGAAGATCGCCCACTCCGTCGCCCTCGACGACCCGGAGCTCAACACCGGAATGGGCGTCGAGTTCCTCGACGTGGACGCCCACGGGCGCGAGACGCTCCTCCGGTACTTCACGCCGCTCCGATACCAGCAGTTCTACGAAGCCTTCGTCGAGGAGTTCCCCCACCTCGAGAAGCCCGTCCCCCTCCGCGACGTGTCGCTCGTCCTGAACCTCTGGGAGGAGTGGAAGATCCGGAACGAGGGCGGCCCGCTCTCCACCGCCTCCGGCGCGCCTCCGCCGACGACCCGCTCCGGGAGGCCGGCGCCCGCGCTCCCCGCCTCGCCGCGCCCCCGCGGG
>JBBIPT010000275.1:0-5240 GCA_037442705.1 Anaeromyxobacter sp. | reverse complement strand
ACCTGCCGCCCCTTGGCGAGGTACTCGCCGCACTGCTCGGCCTGCTTCCCCCAGACCTCCACGTCGTGCCACTCCGTCTCCTCCTTGCGCTGCCCGGACTGCTTGTCGGTCCAGGAGCGGGAGGTGGCGATGCGGAGGTTCGCGACGGCCTGGCCGCCGGAGGTGTAGCGGACCTCGGGGTCCTTCCCGAGGTTCCCGACGAGGATGACCTTGTTCACCATGGGGCGTCTCCTTCGAGTGGCCTGCGCTCACCGCAGGCGTCCGTGCGGGGGAAAGGCCCCGCGGCAGGGGACGGAAGCTAGCAGGGGGGGCTGACAGCTAGGAGCCGGCGATCCGGCGCCAGCGCTCGCGGGCCTCGGCGGAGAGGTCCCCGAGACAGCGCGTGTCAGCGCGGCAGGGCGCATGCCGAGGGGCGGCGCCCGCGCGCCCGCTTCCGCTCGTGGTTCCCCCGAGCCTGTCGAAGGGCGAACGTCGCGGCTCGATCCGCGTGATGTGGCCGCCGCCCGCTACTTCAGCGCCTTCTTGATCTTCGGGATCGCGTCCTTCCCGTAGTAGCTGCAGGCGCCCTTCTTCGCGGCGGGGGCGATCCCGAGCTCGGCGATCGCCTTCTTCACCTTCGCGTCCGAGACCTTCAGGGAGGCGGCGATCTTCGAGGCGGTGAGGAGGTCGGAGGGTGTGGGCATGGGCGGGAGCCTATCATCGGGCGAGGGCCGGCGGGGGTGCCGCGATAGGATGACCGGATGCGCCTCCCCCTCCTCGCGACCGCCCTCGCCCTCGCCGCCTGCGCCGGCCCCCGCCACTCCGGTCCCGCGATCCCGCGGGGCCTGGGGGGCGGACCCGAGTCGCGCTGCCAGGCCGGGGGTCCGGGCGCCCTGAACCCGCTCCTCACCGAGTGGTCCGCCCCGGAGAAGGCGAACCTCGAGTCGCTCCTCGGCGGCGGCGCGGTCGCGGTGGAGTACCGCGGCTGCGAGATGCGGGTGCTCACGCGGTGCCGGCTCCCCGGCCGCTACGGCTGGCTCCGGACGAGCCCCGCGGGGGAGACGGTGGAGATCGACGACGAGGACCAGCTCTTCGCGAAGCTCCCGCTCGGCGCGATCTCGCTCGAGGGGGAGCTGAAGCGCTCCGGCAAGCTCACGGTCCACACCCAGGTCGCCGGGCAGTTCCGGCTCGAGGGGGCGGCGCCGGAGATGGTCCCGGCCGACGGCGAGTGCGCCCGCGCGACCCACCTCGTCGGCGGCCTCGCCGTCGGCGCCTACTCCATGGCCGGCAGCGGGAAGGCGGGCGGGAAGGCGGAGCTCGGCCTCCCGAAGCTCGGGGCCTCCGCGGGCGGGAAGGTGGACCGGACCGCGGGCGTGGCCCGCTCCGCCGGCGACTGGCAGTCCTGCGCGGAGGCGGGGGACGCGATGCCCCACGCCCGCTGCCGCTCGCCGATCCAGGCCTTCCTCTGGAGGATCCCGGGGCGCGCGGAGGAGGAGACGCCCGCCGGGATGGTGCGGGTGGACCTCGTCGCGACGAACCCCTCCACGCGATGGGACGTCTACTACGACGACGAGGTGATCTGCTCCACCCCCTGCACCCGCTTCCTCGACCCCTCGCGGCCGCTCCTCCTGCGGGCGCGCGATCGCGGGTACGGGGGCCGGCCCGACGCGGTGGTCGTGCCCGACCTCGAGGCCTGGCTCGGGCGCGGCGGCGTCCAGGTCGCGGCGCGCCCCACCTCCCACGGGAAGATGGCGACCGGGATCGTCTTCACCACCTTCGGCGGGATGGCGGTCGTCACCGGGATCACCCTCTCGGCGATCGGCTGCGCCGGGGAGGAGCGCTCGACCGGGATGTGCACGGCGGGGCTCATCTCCCTCGCCGCCGGAGGGGCGGTGACGGCCGGGTCGATCTCGCTCATCGTGGACTCGCTCCCGAAGGCGGAGATCCGGGCGGCGAACGGCGCCCCGTGGATGTCGGTCGCGGTCGGGCCGGGGTTCGTGGCGGGGAGGTTCTAGTCCGGGGGGGAACGCCTTCGAGCCTCGACGCTCTTCCTTCGACAGGCCCAGGGCGACCGGTTGCATGCAAGTCCGTTCGTGGTGAGCCTGTCGAACCACGAACGGACTGGATCGATCCGAGACAGCGTCGCCATCGGGGCCGCGATCACGCGGGACGAGCCCCGCCGTTCGCCCTTCGACAGGCGAGCGGCGGTATTCGGCTCCGTGCCCGGTGAGCCCTCGACGGGCCCGCCTACGGCGCCGCCTTCACCCCGCGCCCCGCCTCGACCGCCGCCGCGAGCCGCGCCTCCGCGGTCCGCGCGAACGCCCCGAGGTCGTCCTGCCGCTTCGCGAGCCCGGCGAGCGCCATCGGGAACGGGTGCTCCGCCTCCTCCGGCCGCGCGAGCCCCGCGCCGAGGGCGGCGATCGCCGCCTCCTGCGCCGGGGGCGGCGCCGCGCGGAGCGCCTGGACGAGCTCCTCCGGCGCGCTCGACGCCGCCTGGGCGAGGAGGTCCGCGATCCCCGCGCCGAGCTTCGCGTCGAGCGCCCCGGCCGGCGCGACCTCCACGAGCTTCGCGAGCGCGTCCGCGTTCCCCTCGGCCGCGAGCTCCCCGAGGGACGGGAGGACGGGGGGCGGATCTTCCTCCGCCCCCGCGGCCCAGAGCCGGGCGACGACGGAGGGATCGGCGGGGACGGCCTCGAGGAAGGTCCGGCGGGAGGTGTCCCCGTCCGGCTCGGAGAGGTAGACGCACTCCGCGATGGCGAGCCGGAGGGCGGGCTCGGCCTCCGTGCGGAGCGCGGAGCGGAGGAACGCGAGGTTGCGCCGGTCCGAGGTGCGGCCGAGGGCGTAGTAGGTCTTCACCGAGGCGGCGAGGTCGGCGGGGCTCGCGGCGGGCACCGCCGGGGGCGGCGCGCCCCGCGCGTGGGCGATGGCCGCGCCGAGGGCCTCCGGCGGCCCGCCCGCCGCGGCGATCGCCTCGCCGAGCGCGTCCACCGCGCGGACGGCCCCGGTCGCCCGTCCCGGGAAGTCGTTCACGACGACGGCGAAGGCGAGCCGCCGCCGCCCGGAGGTCTCCACGTAGCCGGAGAGGCTCGTCACCTTCTCGAGCGTCCCGGTCTTCGCGCGGAGCCGCCCGTCGGCCGCGGTACCCTCCATCCGGTAGCGGATCGTGCCGTCGCGCCCCGCCACCGGCAGGGAGGCGGCGTACTCCGCCTGGAGCGGGAAGCGGGCCCACATCGCGCGCAGGAGCGACACGATCTGCCGGGCGCTGAAGCGGTTCGTGTCGTTCAGCCCCGAGCCGTTCTTCATGAGGTAGGCGCCGCGCGGGATGCCCGCCTCGGCGAGGAACTCCTCCACCGCGCCGATCCCCTTCGCCCAGGAGCCGGGCGAGCCCTTCGCCTCGGCGCCGAGCGTCTTCAGGAGCTGCTCGGCGACGAAGTTGTTCGAGGTCTTGTTGAGCCGCCGCACGACGTCCGCGAGCGGCTCCGACTCCGCGACGTGGACGAGCTTCGCGCCCTGCGGGACCGGTCCGGCGCGCACGCGCCCGCTCGAGCGGACGCCGCGGAGCTCGAGGAGCCTTCGGAGGGTGTGGCCGAGGTAGAGGGCCGGGTCGTCGATCTTCCGCCAGACGACCTGGATCCGGCTCCCCTGGGGAATCCGCCCCTCCACGAGGATCCGCTGGCGTCCCTGGAGCGGGATGGACGAGACCTCGAGCCTGCGCCCTCCCCGGCGCCCCGTGGTCGTCGCCCGGACGTCCACGTCGAAGAAGTCGCTCGCCGGCTCGAGCTCGACCCGCGCCCGCTGGCCCCGCCGGTCCCCCGGGGCGACGTGGATCGCCACCGAGTTCCAGTTCAGGGAGGCGGCGCCGGTGGGCGCGAGGTAGCTGCGGTCGCCCGTCTCCTGGTCGAAGCCGGGGCCGTTCCGATCGCCGTCGAAGAACGAGTCGTCCACGACGACGTCGCCGATCCGCCCGAGGCCGAGGTGGGCGAGGTCTCCCGCGATCGCCCAGAGCCGCTCGGTGACGAGCGTCGGGTCGCCGAGCCCGCGGACGTGGAGGGCGCGGGGGGCGCCCTGGCCGCGCGGCGCCTCCATCCAGAACTCCGTGTCGAAGCGGTAGTCCATCCCGAGCCGCGCGAGGGCGGCGGCCGCGGTGAAGAGCTTCACGTTGGAGGCGGGGTTCAGGAGGACGTCGGGGTCCTTCGCGAAGAGGACCTTGCCGGTCTCGAGCTCGGCGACGAGGACGCTCGTCCGCGCCCCCGAGAGCGGCGCGCCCTCGAGGATGGCGCGGAGGGTGGCCTCGAGCTCCCGGTCCCCCGGCTCTCCGGCGGGGCGGGAAGGGGCGATGGCGAGGAGGAGGGTGGCCGCCGCGAGCGCGGCGCGAAGCGGGGTGTTCACTCGGGTCTCCTTTACCACCGGAACGCCGGCCGTCACGGAAAGCATCCGCGGCCGGGCGCCTTCGCGGCGCACGCCCGCCCCGGGAGCACCGCCGCACCCCGTACCCTCCCACGTCCGCGCGAGGTGACGCCCGCCCCGTTGACGGCAGGGAGAGGTGCCGCTACGGTGGGTGCTCGTGAGACGCGGTCGCACGGAGTCCGAGCTGGACGGCCCCACGCGCGAGGCGCTCGAGCGGTTCGAGGCGTTCCTCAGGCGGAAGGAGCTCCGGCTCACCGAGGCCCGTGCCGCCATCGTCGAGGCCGCCCTCGCCCGCCGGGGCCACTACCCGATCGAGGAGCTCATCGCGGACCTCAAGCGCCGGGGGATCCGCGGCTCCAAGGCGACCGTCTACCGGACCCTCCCGCTCCTCGCCGAGGCCGGGATCCTCCAGCCGGCGGTCCTCGCGGGCGAGTCCCGGAGCTACGAGACGACCTTCGGCCAGGCCCACCACGACCACCTCCTCTGCTCCCGGTGCGGCAAGGTGGTGGAGTTCGGGTTCGAGCCGTTCGAGCGGTTGCAGCGGGAGGTGGCGCAGAGCCACGGTTTCCGGCTCGAGAGCCACCACCACGAGCTCGTCGGGACCTGCCCGGACTGCCTCACGAAGGAGGCGGACCCGTCGGCGCCCGCCCCCGCGGGCGGACCGGGCCCCGCGGCCGGGTAGGCGCCTCACCCACAGCGGAAGTCACCGAGGGTCATGCGATCGTGGGGCTGTCGCCTGCGCTCGCGCCGCGCGAGCATCCTTTCGCCGGGCGAGCGGGGCGCGCTCCGCGCCACCGCCGGCCGAGAGGGTCGCCATGAGAGCCTCGCCGTTCCTCGCCGCCGCGCTCGCCGCG
>JBBIPT010000274.1:0-5244 GCA_037442705.1 Anaeromyxobacter sp. | reverse complement strand
GCGGCGGCCGGTGGGGAAGTTTCCGGCCGCCGGCTCGCCGCGCTCGGCCACCGGCTCAGCGGATCCAGCGGTGGCGCAACCCGGGCGGCGGAGGCCGGTGGTTCACGGCGCTACGCGGGAACCAACACCGCGAAGGCTCGGGCGCCCCCGCGAGTGGCTTCGAGGAGGCGCTCGACGATGTAGGGCTCTCGCAGCGCGTTGCTCTCCGCCGACATCCGCTGCGTGGCGAGCTCGGACCTGCGGGGATCGTGGATCTCGGTCGTCAGCTCGTCCGGTCTCCAGGGACGGCCGAGGACTCGCTCGAACGTGGCGGCCACGTCGGACGCCGTTGCGGCGGGTAGGTGCAGGGCGTCTCGGTACCTGCGGACGGCCCAATCGACCAGGTCGCCCGGCGGCCGCTGATCGGGAGGTCGGCCATTGAAGTAGGCGAGCACCCGTGCGACCAGGAACATGAGCACCTCGTCGGGAGGGTGACGCTTCGCGAGTCGGCGAGCTTCCTCCGACTCCGGGAGGTCCACGCTCTGGCACGGGACGTTCCGCCGCCCGGCCAGCCAGCAGAGGAACCCGCCCGACGCGATGGCTCGTGCCCTGTCGGAGTGGGGAGTCCCGAGATCTCCTTCGACCAGGAAGACGGTGGGATCGAACCCGTTCACCCGTCGCTCCAGGTCGAGGAACACGGGATCCGCTGGATCGGTCTCGTGGCGATCGCCGAAGACCCGCAGCGCGCCGCCGCGGCCGCTCAGCTCGACCATCCGGTGGGGTCCCTTCCCGGTGCCGTCGCACTCCTCGAGGTCGGACGCAGCACGAGCCGCGGGCGCCTTCGAAGGGGCCGCCAGGCTCCAGGCGAGCAGCAAGGTGGGGAAGAGCATGCGATCTCCTCGCCGACAGGGCGTTTGGCTAGCCCGAAGCGAGGCGTTCGAGCAGGGGCTTCAGCGCAGCCACGTCCCGCGTCGCCGTCAGCCAGAGCGTCTCGAGGTCGAGGCCGAAGTACTCGTGGACCGCGATGTTCCGCATTCCACGCATCTTCCGCCAGGGGAGCTCCGGCGCGCGGGCCTGGTCCTCCTCGGAGACGCGGGAAGCCGCTTCGCCGATGACGACGAGCGCGAAGCAGACCGCCTCGACCGTCTTCTCGTCGCGGGCGAACTGCTCCTGCGTCATCCCGGCGGTGTAGCGGCCGATGCGTTCGACGGCGCCGAGCATGTCCCGAATGCGAAGCTCCCAGCCCCTGCTAGGCGGCACGGACAGCCTCCGCGAGGACGCCGTCGCGGATCTCCGGGCGCAGCCCGCCGCGGGTGACGAGGTCGACCTTGCAGCCGAGCAGCGCCTCCAGCCGGTCTTGGACGTCGAAGACGTGGAAGTAGCCGACGGGCCGATCGAACTCGACCAGCAGGTCGACGTCGCTGCCGGGGCCGGCTTGGTCGCGCGCCACCGAGCCGAAGAGCGAGAGGGAGCGTACGCCGAGGGCGCGAAGCTCGGCCTCATGGCTGGCGATGATCTGGAGCACCTCGGCGCGACGCATGGAGGCATCATAGGGCGGTCCTGGGGGAGGGGCCAACCTCGTGGTGGCCTCGGGTGGGGAGCGAGCCGATGGTTCGCCGAGGGATCGTTGGCGCGATCGGCAGCAGGTCCGCTTTCGACCAAACCCCGCCCCCGCAACTTCCATAAACGGACCCCCGGCCGCCCTGTGCAACCAAGGCGGCCGGATTCGTATTCAAGGCCCCTCGCGCCTCGTAACGCCGCGTTCCGTCGGGATTCTCGACGGGGACGAGGGTGATCGGCACGAGGATGCGGGCGAGCGAGACGCTCGCCTTCTTGGGCGCGGTCTCGGCGATCTCGAGGACGTTCTCGAGGAAGCGGGCGACCGCAGCGGGGTCGGGGACCGCCGCCGGTGGCTCCGAGGGGGTCTTCGCGGCGAGCCGCTGGCGCAGCGGGTCGACCTTGCTTCCGCGCGGCGCGCGCACGCGCGCATCTCCGAAGAACGCGTGGACGGCGCGGAGGTCGCGAGCATCGTCCAAGCCGCAGCCGCAGCTCGCAACGGCTGGAAGGTCATCCTCTCGCGCTGCGCGCCCGCCAGCCGCCCCCTGTCGGCTCTGGCGCAGTTGAAAGCAGCGCGGGCACGGGTTGCGAGCGATCCGGGCTCCGCTGGCTAGTCCGGTCGTCAAGGACGCTGAAAGGGACGAAAAGCGTCCCAATACTCATACCTGATTGCATGATGTGCGCCGACCGTGCATACTCCAGCGTGACGGTCATGGACTCAAAAAGGGCTGAACAAGATCCCGTTATGCATACGGAGCGGCACACCCGGGGCGAGACCCTCTCGGAACTCGTCGACTCCTGCCAAGCATCCGGGCGCTACGTCCTGACGCGCGATCGTGCGCTCGCAGCGCTCGGCATCTCCGACGAGGCGCTCAAGAAGGCCGTCCAGCGGCTCGTGACCAAGCGCCGACTCGCTGTCCCTCGCCGTGGGTTCTTCATCATCGTGCCGATGGAGTACCGCGAGGCAGGGGCGCCGCCACCGGCCTGGTTCATCGACGAGCTCATGAAGTTCTGCGGGCAGCCCTACTACGTGGGCCTCCTCAGCGCAGCAGCCCTTCATGGAGCCGCGCACCACCAGCCGCAGGAGTTCCAGGTCGTGACGAACAGGCAGCTCCGACCCGCCGTCGCTGGCCGCGCACGTCTGAGGTTTTTCCGAAAGCGTCACATCGATCGCGCCCCGACGATGGAAATGAAGACGGAGACGGGCGTGATGCGCGTCTCCACGCCGGAAGCCACGGCGCTGGACCTGCTTCGCTACATCGAAGGCGCGGGGCACCTTGGGAATGTGGCCACCGTTGTCGCCGAGCTCGCGGAGAAGATGGAGGGTCAGCGACTCGTCGAGGTCGCGAAGGTCGAGGGTGAACGCTCGAATGTACAACGGCTGGGCCACATCCTGGACCGGGTCGGCGCCGGCGAGCTCGGGGCCGCGCTCGCGGCGTGGGTGGCGGAGCAGCGCCCCCGGTTCGTGGCGCTCCGATCGGATCGCTCCGCACGCCGAGCGACGAAGGACGCGCGCTGGCACGTGCTCGTGAACGAGAGGGTCGAGGCCGAGACGTGATCCCGCGGGCGCACATCACGGCGTGGCGCTCGAAAACGCCGTGGTCCACGGACGCTCAAGTCGAGCAGGACCTCGTCATCTGCCGTGCGGTCGTCGACCTGTTCTCGGACGCGCTCCTCGCGCGTGAGGTCGCCTTCCGCGGGGGCACGGCCCTGCACAAGCTCCACTTCAATCTGCCTGGCCGCTACTCGGAGGACATCGATCTCGTCCAGGTCAACGCGGGCCCGTTCGGGCCGGTCATGGATGCCGTGCGCGCCAGGCTCGACCCATGGCTTGGGAAGCCCCAGTGGAAGCAGGGGCAGGGCCGGGTGACCTTCTTCTACCGGTTCGAGTCGGAGACCAAGCCCATCACGCCGCTCAGGCTCAAGGTGGAGACCAACACGCGGGAGCACTTCTGCGTGCTTGGTCCCCGCAAGGCCCGCTTCGAGGTCGACAACCCGTGGCACAGCGGAGCCGCGGATGTGCTCACCTACGAGCCCGAGGAGCTGCTGGGTACGAAGCTCCGCGCACTCTACCAGCGAAAGAAGGGGCGCGACCTCTTCGACCTCTCGGAGGCGCTGACCCGAATCGCCGGTCTCGATGCCGAGAAGGTCGTCGCCTGCTTCCAGCGCTACCTCGAGAGCGATGGCCGCCGCGTCACGCGCGCCGAGTTCGAGGAGAATCTCGCCGACAAGATCGACGACAAGGTCTTCCTCAGCGACGTGCCGCCACTTCTCGCGCTCGGTGTTTCGTTCGACCCAGTCGCCGCACTCGAGCGCGTGCGTGAGGCCTTCCTCTCGCGCTTACCGGAAGGCAGCGCCAAGAAGAAACGGAAGGCGCGCGGGCAACCATGAAACCTGGTCGCCACGATCTCCTGATTGACGAGGCTGAGAAGAACCCGCCCGTGATGTCCACGACGGCCCCCCGAACAGAGCGGTCATCACGACGCGAAGATCTGCTGCAGGCGATCGCGCAGGAAGAAGCCCGTCTCGCTCGGCTCGAGGCCGACCAGGCAGATTCGCGACGTCGCCTCGGCACGCTCCAGGCCGAGCTGGCTTCGCTCGGCGCCGAGCCCGAGATTCGGGTGCGCTTGCCCATCGCGGTCGAGACGCGGGTTCCGAAGACGTCCGCCGAGAAGGTCAAGCTGTTTCGCGCGCTGTTTCGTGGGCGCGAAGCTGAAACCGCACCCCGATGACCATCAGTGGGCTTATCTCGCCGCGGCGCCGCGCATCGATCCGGGCACCGTGGAGATGATCGCGCGCGAGGCAACGCGTCAGGGATCCGTCGTCGGTGTGCGGCTCGCGGACACGGCAGATGATGACGACGCGGCACCGTGGGCGCGCCTCCCTTCGCGGAAGCCGAAGCCAGTGGTGATCACCGAACCGCTGCCACCGAAGGTGCGCGCCGTCCTCGCACAGAAGCTCTTCGTCGAGCATGGGCGTCAAGGAGCGGCGCGAGGTGAAGGAACAGCTCGCCGCGATTCCGAACCGCGAGGAGCGGCTCGTCCTCGCGACGGGGCGCTACATTGGTGAGGGCTTCGACGACGCGCGGCTCGACACGCTCTTCTTGGCGTTGCCGGTGTCGTGGAAAGGGACCCTGATCCAGTACACCGGTCGTCTGCACCGTCTCCATCCCGGCAAGACCGAGGTCCGCATCTTCGACTACGCCGACCGCGAGGTGCCGATGCTGCTCCGGATGTTCGAGAAGCGGCTCCGCGGGTACCGCGCGATCGGCTACGCGCGAGGCGAGGCACCACTCGGATACGCGGAGCCCGGAGACGAGGTCGTCGTCGAGTACGACGAGGACGTCCTGCGCGAGCTCGAGGAACGGGACGAGCTCGCGTGACCGGCGAGCACCGCTTTCCGCGCCCACGCACCGACGGCAGCGTCGTGTCGCCACCGACGTCCCGGGGCCCCTCTTTCACCGAGATCACCGAGACCCCGGGACCCGCCCGGTGGCGCGGAGGCGGACGCCTCCCGGTCTCGCGCCGCGCGGCGGCGTGATCGGGCCCCGCCCGCCGGCGGCCGGATGAGTGTCGCCTCCCGGTGAGGACGGAGTCGGTCAGTTCGCCGCGTGCTGGCGGTACCCCTTTCCATCCAGCACGAAGCGCTCCGCCCGCTCGGTGAGCCGCTCGGCGATCACCTGGGCGTTGAGGGCGTCGGGGAAGACCT
>JBBIPT010000273.1:0-5246 GCA_037442705.1 Anaeromyxobacter sp. | reverse complement strand
GGCGTGGCCGTCGCCGGGCCGGGCCGTGCCGCTGCGCCCCGGACCGGCGCCGCGGACTCCGCGGCCACGGCCGTGGCGGTCGCCTGGGAGGAGCCCGACCTCGACTCCCTCTGGGAGGACACGGTCGTCCTCGACTGGAGCGAGACGACCGCGAGCGCGGCGTCCGGCTACGGGCAGACCTCCTACAGCTACGACTCCGGGTACACGACGAACGCCGCCTGGGACCGCTGACCTTCCGACGCAGCACGAACCGAAGAAAAGGAGCACCCAAGATGAAGAAGACGATCCTCATGGCCCTCACAGCCCTGCCGCTCGCGGCCTTCGCGCAGGGCCCCGGCCCCGGTCCCGGCACGGGAATGGGCCCGGGCCAGGGCCAGGGCCAGGGCCCGGGCAGGGGCCGCCACGTGATGGCGAAGGGCGAAGGGCGTGGCGACCCGGAGCGGATGGAGAAGCGGATGCGGCTCGCCCGCACCCTCGGCCTCGCCGAGGCGCTCGACCTCGAGCCGGCCGAGGCGCTGAAGCTCGGCGAGACGATCGGCAAGTTCGACGAGAAGCGGCTCGCCGCCCACAGGCAGCTCCACGAGGCGCACCAGGCGCTCCGCAAGGCGGCCCAGGGCGAGAAGGCCACCGCCGCCGAGGTGGACCAGGCGATCCAGAAGGGCGCCGAGGCCCGCGCGCAGCTCCAGGCCATCGACCGCGACATCGTCGCCGCCGTGACGAAGGGGCTCGACCCCGAGAAGAAGGCCCGCGCGGTCCTCTTCCTCGAGAGGTTCCAGGGGCGGTTCGGGCCGACGGGCATGGGCAGCGGCCCGATGCGCGTCATCCGCAAGCGGATGATGGGCCCGGACGGTCCCGGCATGGGCCCCGGCCCCGGCGGACCCGGCCCCACGGGGAAGATGAGCCCCGAGGAGATGGAGATGCGGATGGAAATGGAGCTGATGGCCGGCCACTGCATGGGGCCGGAGTGCGAGCTGGACGAGGACTAGGCTCCGCTCGACCCCGCTCGCCCTTCGACAGGCTCAGGGTGAGCGGGGTCCAGCATGTCCGCTCGCGGTGCCCCTTCGACAGGCTCAGGGTGAGCGGGGTCCAGCAGGTCCGCTCGCGGTGCCCCTTCGGCAGGCTCAGGGTGAGCGGGGTCCAGCAGGTCCGCTCGCGGTGCCCCTTCGACAGGCTCGGGGACCACGAACGGTCCAGGGCGGATCCGTCGCAGCCCCGTCGCGCGGGGCCCGCGCCACGCCAAACGGCCGCTCGCGATTCGTGTTCGACCCCTGCCCTCGGGCCTCGGACCTCAGGCCCCGGGAACGGCGGCAGAGATGCATTTCCCGAGGCCTGAAGCGCCTGAAGCCTCGGTCGTTTCCGAATCCCGCTCGGGCGTCTTAGACTTGGGGCTCCATGAGGAAGCCGACCGGGGTGCACAGGTGAGCCGCAGGCGGGGAGGGGGCCGGAACCCGGCGGGGAGCATCCCCGCCGTCTACGAGGGGCCGGAGGTCCTCACGGCGCTCCTCGTCCGCGCCGGCTCCCCGCACGACGCCGGGCACGTCGCCGCCGCCTTCCAGCGCGCGCAGGCGGCGGGCGAGCCCCGCTCCACGGTGATCCCGGGCCTCTTCCCCGAGGAGCCCCGCTTCGAGTCCCCCGACGACGCGCGCCGGCTCTACGCGAACCTCTTCGGCCTCTGGTCGCGCCTCGCCGCCGGCCTCGGCCCGCACGACGACGCCCCCGACGTCGTCCCGGAGCCCCCCGCGCCGCGCCCGCTCCCGCCGCGAGGTACCGCGCCGGGCGACACGGTCCCGGCCGAGACGGTGGAGGCGGTCTGGCGCCACCTCGCCGCCGCCGCCCCGCGCGACGCGAAGCGGCTGCGCGACCGCTTCGAGAACGCCCAGCCCGACCTCGTCGGCTGGCTCCAGGCCGCGCCCCTCCCGGAGGCGGGCGCCGTCGCGGCGCAGGACCTCGCCTTCGAGCTCTGGGCGATGCTCGACCAGGCCTTCGGAGACCGGGTCGGCACCATCCCCTTCCAGGACCTGCGCGAGCGGGAGACCGAGCCGCCCCCCATCCAGGAGACCCAGCCCGGGCTCGCCGCCTACGTCGGCGAGCAGCTCGACCACCTCGCCGACGAGGACCCCTCCTTCGGCCCGGAGGAGCGGGCCCAGGTGGAGAAGGCCCTCGCCGCGGCCGTGGCGGCCTTCACGGGCGCCATCCGCTCGGGCGAGTAGCCGGCGGGCGCATCGCCGGCGCCCGCGATCCGGGCGAGGCGCGGGCGGGTCGCCGAGGCGCACATCGCCCCCTGCCTCGCCCCGGCGAACCCCGAATTCCCTGGCGCTGCGTGCCGTTCGTCACATCGCCGGCCGAGCGCGCACCTTAGAGATGCAGGACCGCAGGGCCAACTCCTGCACCAGCCCCACGGGGGGCGGACCGGGGCGTCGCCGGCTGGGCCGCTGGCGACGCCCCGAAGTTCCTCCACCGGTCGGACCACCACCGGGCTCCCCGAGCGAGGCCACCGTCGCGAGAAGTGCGCGACCGAAGGCCGCAGCCCCACCAGCGACCGTCACGTCGGGACCCAAGGGGCCATCCGCATGGGCGAGCCCTGGCAAGCGCCGGCGGCATCGCGACCGCCCACGGGGGGACGGTCGCGGCGCCGCCGGGGGGCCTCGCTCGCTCGCTCCGAAGAGGACGCGACGGGCGGAGGGAAGTCCATGAGATCGAGAGTCTGGCTGGCCGCCGCGGCGGCCGCGGTCGTCACGGCATGCGGCGGTGGGGGAGACGGCGGGGACAAGACGGCGCCCACGGTCGTGTCCACGGTGCCCGCGAGCGGAGCGCTGAACGTCTCCGCGGAGAGTGTCGTCACCATCACCTTCTCCGAGGCGCTCGACCCGGCCTCCGTCACGCAGACCTGCGTCGCGGTGAGCGGTGGCGCGACCGGCACCGTCGCGGCGTCCGGCTCCACGATCACCTGGACACCCGCCGCGACGCTCGCCTCGAGCACGGCGTACACGGTCACCGTGAGCACCTCGGTGAAGGACGCCGCAGGGAACCCGCTCGCCGCGACCTTCACCTTCACCTTCACCACCGAGGACTACGAGCCGCCCTCGATGCTCTCCACCTCTCCGGCGAGCGGGGCCGCCGGGGTCCCGCTCGCGGCCACGATCTCCGTCACCTTCGACGAGGCGATCGACCCGTCCTCCGTGACCCCCGCGAGCTTCACGGTGAGCGGCGCCGTCACCGGGAGCGCGTCGGCGTCGGGCACCACGGCGACCTTCACTCCCTCGGCGCCCCTCGTGTCGAAGGTGACCTACACGGTCCGCGTGACGGGTGTCCGCGATCTCGCGGGGAACGCCCTCGCCGCGCCGGTCGAGTGGTCCTTCACCACCGTGGACGTCGTCCCGCCGGCGGTCGTCGGACGGAGCCCGGCGGCCGGGGAAACGGGCGTTCCCGTCGGCAGGGCCGTCTCCGTGACCTTCTCCGAGGCGGTGGAGCCGTCGAGCGTCACGGCGTCGTCGTTCACGTTGCTTGAGGGCAGCACTCCGGTCCTCTCGGTGATCGCCGTGGACGGCGCCGGCGTCACGCTGACTCCGCTCGGGCCCCTCGCTCCCGACACCCTCCACACGGTCTCACTCGGGACCGGAGTGCGCGACCTCGCGGGGAACGCCCTCGCCGCGCCGGTGACCTGGACGTTCCGGACCGAGGACACGGTCCCGCCTCAGATCGTCGCCCGCGCGCCCGTTCCCGGCGCGACCGGAGTCGCGGCGAGCGCGGTCGTCACGGTGACGTTCTCCGAGGAGGTCGATCCCTCCTCGGTGACGGGCGCCTCCTTCTACGTGACGGGAGTCACGGGCTCGCTCCAGGTGTCCGGCGCGACGGCGACGCTCACCCCCTCCGCTCCGCTCGCCTCGAACACCGTCTACACCGCGAACGTCACGACCGGAGTGAAGGACCTCGCCGGCAACGCGCTCGTCGCGCCGGCGATCTGGACCTTCAAGACGCTCGACGTCGTCGCGCCCACCGTGGTGGGCGTCGTGCCGGCTCCGGAGGCGACGGGGGTCGCGACCAACGCGAACCTCGTGGTCCAGTTCTCCGAGGACGTCGATCCGGCGACCTTGACCTCCGCGACCTTCACCGTGAGCGGTGGGATCACGGGGACGATTCAGGTGGCCGGGTCCCAGGCGACCTTCGATCCCGCGAGCCAGCTCCAGCCGGACACGACGTACACCGTGACGCTCACGACCGGCGTCAAGGACCTGGCGGGGAACGCGCTCGCGGCGCCGTACTCCTGGACCTTCCGGACGGTTCCGAACGTCGCTCCCACGGCGCGCGTCGGCGCCGACCAGAACGTGAGCTTCGCGCAGGCGGTGATGCTCGACGGCTCGGCGAGCAGCGACCCGGAGGGCGGAGCGCTCACGTACCTCTGGACGCAGACGGCCGGGCCGTCCGTCGGAGCGCTCTCCGGCTCCCGTCCGACCTTCACGGCGCCCTCCGACGTCGCGACCCTCGTCTTCACCCTCGTGGTGCGCGATCCCCTGGGCCAGAACAGCCTGCCCGTCCAGACGCGAGTGCGGGTCTTCGTGAACCGCGATCGGGCGATCTTCGTCTCCACCTCGGGGAACGACGGGTACAGCGGGCTCTTCGGGGCGCCGGTGCGGAACGTCGCGACCGGCGTCACCAAGGCCGCGGCGCTCGGGACCGGCGGCGCGGTCTACGTCGGCGCGGGGACCTTCACGCACACCGGAAGCCTCGCGCTTCCGACGGGGATGGGCGTCTACGGCGGGTTCAACTCGACGACGTGGGAACGCGACGTCGCGTCGAACGTGACCACGCTGAGCGGTGGCACGACCGCCGTCCTCGTCTCCTCCGCGCAGAACGTGAAGCTGAGTGGGCTCGTGGTGAACGCGGCGAGCGCGACCACCAGCGGGACGAGCTCGATCGGCGTCCTCGTGAGGAGCGCGACGACTTTCGCGATCGAGCGTTGCACGATCCGCTCCGGCGCGGGCGGTCCTGGCCTCGTCGGTTCGAACGGCGCGACGGGGGCGGCCGGCCTCGGCGGCGCCGTCGGAGGGGCGGGCTCGTGCAACGACGAGAACGCGCCCGGCTCCGGGGGCTCGGGCGGCACGGGGCAGCCCTACGCCGGCGGCGGGGGCGGGCGCGGTGGCAGGTCCGGAGGGACCTCCGCCTGGTACATCCCGTTGCGGGGGACGAGTGGATCTGGCCCATCGGGTGGGGCGGGGGGCGGGATCGGGAACTCCTCCGGCGACGCC
>JBBIPT010000272.1:0-5394 GCA_037442705.1 Anaeromyxobacter sp. | reverse complement strand
CCGCGGTCGCGGTCATCCCGAACTGGCTGCCTCCAAGCGCCGCGGAGCAGGCGGACAGGATCGACTTCGTCTTCTGGTACGTCACCGCGATCTGCATCGTGATCTACGCGATCGTGATCGCCGCGCCCGTGACGCAGAGCTGAACACTGCGAGGCCCACCGCGGCGCCGGCCACGCCCGCCCCCGCTCCGGGGGCCGCGACGCCGGCCGCGCCCCCGTGGGAGACGCTCGAGCCGGGGCTCGAGGTGGGGCTCTTCGACGGCCCGCCCACCGAGCGGGGCGACCGGAAGATCGCGATCGTCCGGATCGACCCCGCGCGGTTCGAGCTCAGGCTCCGGAACGCCTCCGGCGTCTCCGGCGGCAGACTCCGCTCCGCCCGCGCCTGGGCCCACGAGGCCGGCGCCTCGGCGGCGATCAACGCGAGCATGTTCCAGGAGGACTACCGGACGAGCGTCTCGCTCATGCGGACGCGCGCCCACGTGAACCAGTCCCGCGTCTCGAAGGACCGGACGGTCCTCGCCTTCGACCCGATCGTCTCCGGCGTCCCCCCGGTCCGGATCGTGGACCGGGACTGCCACGACCTCGCGGACGCGCGCGAGCGCTACGGCACGCTCGTCCAGTCGATCCGGATGATCTCCTGCGATCGGCGCGGCGTCTGGGCGCCGTCGGAGCGCCGCTTCTCCACCGCCGCGATCGGGATCGACGACCGCGGCCGCGTCCTCTTCGTCCACGCCCGCACGCCCTGGCCCGTGCACGAGCTCGTGGCCGCCCTCCTCGCCCTCCCCATCGGCCTCGCCCAGGCGATGTACGCCGAGGGCGGCCCGGAGGCCCAGCTCTACGTCCGCGGCGGCGGCAAGGAGGTCGAGCGCGTGGGCGGATTCGAGGGGGTCCCCTCCGCGGCGGACAACGTCCGGGCCTGGCCCATCCCCAACGCGGTCGTCGCGGTGCGAAGAGGCGGCTGACCGCGCGCGGGTCCGCAGGACCCCGGCCGCCCTCCCCGGAACCCCATTCCGGGTGCCGCCGGCCGGGGTACCCGGGCCGGTTTCCGGGGTACTCTTCCGCGCCGCGGCGCCCCCCTCACTCCCGCCCGGCCACCACGGAGCCCCGATGAACGCCGAGACGAAGCCCAACCTGCGCGAGACCCTCCGCCTCCTCGGCTCCGCCTCGCGCGGCTCCTGGCTCGTGAACCTCGTGAACTTCGGCGACGGGGTGGCCTACTTCGGCGTCCTCTCCCTGATGACGCTCTTCATGGAGGTGAACGTCGGGTTCAGCACCCACTGGTCCACGGTGAGCATCAGCCTCTTCACGGGCGGCGTGACGCTCTTCACCGCCCTCGGCGGCGGGACCATCTCCGACCGGCTCGGCGTCCGCCGCGCGCTCACCCTCTCCCTCGCCCTCGTCCTCACCGGGCGGGTCCTCCTCACCCTGAGCCCGGGGCTCGGCGGCGCGGCGGCGGCCGCCGCCTGGACGAGCATCCTCGTCATGGCCTTCGGCGAGGGGGTGATCCAGCCCGCGCTCTACTCGGGCATCAAGGAGTACACGCACCCCCGCGCCGCGACGATGGGCTTCGCGGTCCTCTACTCCATCATGAACCTCGGCATCGTCGCCGGGGAGCTCGTCTCTCCCTGGATCCGGCAGTGGTGGGCGGCGAACGTCGAGGGGGTGAGCGTCCGCGCCCAGCCGGCGGCCGGGATCGCCGGGTCCTTCTGGTTCTTCATCGCCTTCACCGCGCTCCTCCTCGCGGCCCACCTCGGCCTCTTCTCGCGGAAGGTGGAGGTGCGGGACCGCGTCGTCGAGGCGGCGCCGGCCGCGAGGCCCGACGGACCGCTCCTCGACCGGCTCCGCGCTCTCCCCATCCTGGACGGCCGGTTCCTCTTCTTCATCTTCGTCCTCCTGCCGGTCCGGACCCTCTTCGCCCACCAGTGGGTCACGATGCCCCACTTCGTCACGCGGGCCTTCCCGCCCGAGATCGGCGCGCGCTGGGAGTGGCTGAGCGGGCTCAACCCCCTCGTGATCGTGATCTTCGTCCCCCTCTTCGCAGCCCTCACGCGCCACCGGCGGGTCGTGGACATGATGATCGCCGGGACGGCGGTCACCGCCCTCTCGTCGTTCCTCCTCGTGGGTTCTCCGAGCCTGCCGCTCCTCGTGACCTACTTCGTCGTCTTCTCGCTCGGCGAGGCGCTCTGGTCGTCGCGCTTCCTCGAGTACGTCGCGGACCTCGCGCCGCCCGGGAAGGTCGGCGTCTACATGGGGCTCGCGACGATCCCCTGGTTCCTCGCGAAGACCGTGACCGGGTTCTACGCGGGCTGGGTCCTCGACCACTTCGTCCCGAAGGCGGGACCGCAGGATCCGGGGACGATGTGGCTCGTCTACGGGCTCGTCGCCCTCGTGAGCCCCGTGGGGCTCCTCCTCGCGCGCCGATGGCTCCTCGCGAAGGAGTCGGCGGCGGGTGGGTAGACTAGTGCCTCGACCGAGGCACGGACCCGAGGAGCAACGGGGGGCGCCGAGAACCTCAACGCCTTTGCCCGTTGGTCGTTCAGCGCGGACTCGCTCCGCTGCCAAGAGGGACGTCGGCCACGAGAGCCCTCTCAGTCGGGAATCTCGCAGCCCCGCCTACAATGGGGCCTACGGGTCCCGAACTCCACGCGGAGTCACGATTCATACGGCCCCAGGAACCGCTCCCCGTTGAAGTGGATCAAGTGCGAGGGTGCCTCCGCGACCCAGACCTCTGTCTCCCAGGAGATGTCGTTGAGGTAGCGCACCATCGCAGACCGGGACTCGAAGGCGGTCACGAAGACGAGCCCGGCCCTGGCGCCCTTGAAGAGCTTGTTGAGTTCGTCGCGTCGCTTCGGGTTCACAGGCCCGTGGCTCGTGACGGCTTCCACGAGCACCAACCAGTTCTTCTTCGTGTGGTGGATCACCACGTCCGGCATCTTCCCGTGGGCGTCCACCGTGACCACGAGGCCCTCGAGCGCGTCCTCGTCGAAGATGGCCCACTTGTCGTCGGCGTCTCCAACGTAGAGAACGGCTCCCCCAGGCGTGAAGCGGGGGCAGAACCCCTCGATGATGTGCTTGATGAGGTCGTTCTGGCCGCCTGGGGAGAGCGTCAGTTCCTTCCCCGAAGGAAGGCGGACCGGAATGCGCTCCATCTCCCGATCCCTCGCGTAGCGGTCCTTCAAGGCCGGCACCGCTTTGAGATAGGTAGCCAGCGTGCTGTCCCAGGCTATGGTGCCGAAGGACTTGAACACCTCCAATGCACGAGCCTCGACCTGGTAGACAGCCTGGGGGCTGTTCACCGGCCGGTCCGGCTTGTCGGGGTTCTTGAGAACGAAGCCGGCTTCTACGAACTGGTGGATGGTGAACCGGCGAACGGTCTCGCGGGTGTTGGGCGCGTACCGCTTGCCGAAGTGCTCGGCGAAGTAGTCCATCATCTCCGTGATGCCTCGGAGTGGATCGGCGGCGCTGGCCCATTTCGATGTCGGCTTGATGTCCAGGAGGGCCAGTAGCGTCAGTGCCGAGCGGACGTTCTGCTGCTCCTTCGGAACTCCGACCTGCTCCAAGATCGAGAGCGCCTCGTCAATCTTCCTCTGTGCCTTCAACGGATCGATCCCCTTCCCACGAGCCATTCCCAGTGTCTCCTCGACGGCGATGTCCAGCGCGTCCTGGTCGAGGGCGGCGTCTCCGACCCGCTTCCCGATCTCCTCCAGCGCCTTTCGCCCCGGGTAGGGTAACTTACGAAGATCCGTGGCATTGACCTGCGTGTGTCCATTGAACTGACGGAAGTAGGTGTCCAGGAGGCTGGTATTGAGGTACGCCGCCAGGCCCCGGGCCAGGTCGGTCGGCAGCGGCCGCCCGTTCTCGTGGAAGTAGTTGAGGTGATTCTCAAAGCCCCAGCGAGGGTGGACCGCGTCGGTCGCGTAGATCGTGCAGGCGACGACTCGGCGCGGTTCCTCCTTCGCCGAGAACCGCTTCACCAGGACGTACGTTCCAGCCGGGACCATGAGCGAGGCGGTGCCAGAGCCGTCCTCGATGGCGTTGGACTTCCTGAAGCCCTTTCGCGGCCACTTCACTCGGCCTTCCGAGAGGTGTCCCGGGTAGATCAGGGGAGCGGTGGATCCGGACGGATCCTTGCGAAGGTGCTCTTGCGCCCGGAAGTCGACGACCCGCCCTGTGGAGACCTCGATGCCGAGGGAGCCCAGGCTCGCGGTCAGGCTCGTCACTCGATCGGCCACCGCGGCGCTGAGGTCGTCCGGGGTGATGTGGACGAACGCGTCCCGGTCGTCGAGGTCGACCACCTGGCGGTACCCAACCGACCGCTGAACGAAGTCAGGATCGCCCGGTGCCGCGCTGCTGGTGATGAGTACCGATCCGGAGCGGTCGTCCGACTTGACCGCGTGCAGGATCACGTTCTCCTGGAGGACGTCGTCTTCGCCGAAGGCGCTGTCCCGGGTTTCGAAGACGTGGATGCGGTCGAGCCGCATGAGCCTCAAGAAGGCCTGACGGAACCGCCGGAAGTAGGGGCCATTGCAGAAGCTGCGCGGCGTGATCGCCACCATCTCGCCGCCTGGCGCGAGGAGATGTGCGGCCAAGTAAAGGAACGCCGTGTAGAGGTTGGTCGTCTCCAGGCCGGCCGCCTCGAGGCGCCTGCGCTCTGGCGAGTCCGTGTGGATCTTCTTGTAGGGGGGATTGAGGATGGCGACGTCGAATGTGCGCTTGGGTGGCGCGGACCGTCCGGCCTCGACGCCTTCGCTGGCCGTCTCGATGAAGTCCTCCTGCCGCACCTCTCCCTTGAAGACGATGCCGCGGCAGGAGCACTCCTCCTCGCACAGGCGGAGCGTCGAGGCGAGGCCGCCGGCGAGGCCTGGGTCGATCTCGTAGGCCGTGGCCTCGACACGCTTCGGGCCGGGCGTCCGGGAGGAGAGTTCCGCGACCACCGCGGCCACGAGCGAGCCGACACCGGCTCCCGCCTCCAGCAGCCGAACTGTCGCGCCGGGGGCGCGCACCATCGAGGCCATGAGCCGAGCCACCGGGGCCGGCGTCAGAAACTGACCGAACTGGCTGCGCGTCCCGGGATTCAGCTCTCTCGTCGCCCGGAGGCGCAGGACCTCGACGGAGTCCAGGAGTGAACCTGTCGGCTCCCTTTCGGGCCAGGGCGGCGTGCCGGACGGGGCCGGGCGCTCGAGGGCTGGGCGGCTCATGAGTTGGACGAGGACTGAACCGGAGTATAGCGGGTGGCCTGACGCTGGGCGCGAGCCCCTCTCCCGCGAGACAGCGCCAGCCGATCCGGCGCCGCCGTGAGGCCGTGTTCGTGAGGCGCGCCGGCCGTGATGATCCGCCTCTGCGCACCCCGCGGCCGTTCACCCCGACCCTGAGCCTGTCGAAGGGTCGAAGGGGG
>JBBIPT010000271.1:0-5446 GCA_037442705.1 Anaeromyxobacter sp. | reverse complement strand
CGAGCCTGCTCCGGCGGCGCCGCCCGTCGAGAACGCGCCCGCTCCCGAGGCCCGCATCGGCTCGCGCCTCGCCGGCGTGGAGCGCCGCCTCGACGCCACGCTCGACGCGATGGAGGCGCGCGTCCAGGACCTCGCCGCCCGGGCCGGCCTCCCCGGCGCCCCGGACGAGCTCAAGCAGGCCGTCGCGGGGCTCCTCCCCGCGGTGAAGGCGCGGCTCTCCGGCGCGCTCGACCTCGTCAGGCTCCTCGAGCCGGCGGAGCGGCTCGACCGCCACGGGATGGACGAGCGCTTCGCGGAGCGGCTCGCTCCCCTCGTGGAGCTCGCCTACGCCTCCTGGTGGCGCGTGGAGGTCCGGGAGATCGAGCAGGTCCCCGCGGCCGGCCCCGCGATCGTCGTCGCGAACCACGCCGGCTCCGCGCCGTGGGAGGCGTTCGTCCTCCGACACGCCCTCCGCCGCGACCATCCCGCACGGCGAGACCTGCGCCCGCTCCTCGACGACGCCGCCTGCGACCTGCGCGTGATCGGGCCGGCCGCGATCCGCTCCGGATCGGTCCGGGCCGGACCCGAGGCGGCCGAGCAGCTCCTCCGCGACGGAGGCGCCGTCGCGGTCTTCCCAGAGGGGAGCGCCGTCGCCCGCAAGCCCTGGCGCGCCCGCTACCGGATCCTCCACTTCGGCCGCGGCGGGTTCGTGAAGCTCGCCCTCCGCACCGGGGCCCCGATCGTCCCCTGCGCGATCGTGGGCTGCGAGGAGGCGGTGCCGCCGATCTCCCGCACCGGCTGGCTCGCGGAGCGGCTCGGGCTCCCCATCCTCGCGGCGAGCCCCACGCTCCGCTTCGCCCCGGCGGGCCTCCTCCCTCTCCCCTCCCGCTGGTCGCTCCGGTTCGGCGCGCCGATCGAGGTGCGGGAGCACGGTCCGGAGGCCGCCTCCCGGCCGGAGCTCATCGCGGCACTCGCGGACCGCGCCCGCGCGGCCCTGCAGGGGATGCTGGACGAGGACGTCGCGGCCCGGAGGTCGGTCTACCTGTAGCGCGGCGGCTCCGCCGCGCCCGCTCGCCCTTCGACAGGCTCAGGGCGAACCGACCGTTCGCCCCCGACGCGAGCGGGAGCTGCCACGAGGGCGAACGGAAGTACCCTCTACGGCCGTCTGCCGTCTCCACTTACCCGAGCACGAGCGCGGGATCCGGCGGCGGCGCCCCCGCGAGCTCGTCCCGGTACTTCTCGTAGCCCGGCCGGCCGAGGAGCCCCTGCGCGTAGCGCTTGCCCGCCTCGACCCCCGGCTGGTCGAAGGCGTTCACGCCGTAGAGGCCGCCCGCGTAGGCGGTGGCGAGCTCGAGCAGCATGAGGAGCTCGCCCACGCTCCGCGCGTCGAGCCGGGGCAGCCGCAGGGAGAGCGTCGGCCTCCCCGCCTTCCGGAGTGCGGCCTCGGTGGAGCGCCGCTCCGCCTCGATGAGCTCGCCCATCGTGTGGCCGTCGAGGTAGGCGATCTCCGCGTGAGCCCGGTAGCCCTCCGGCACCGACACGGCGACGTCCGCCCGGGGCCGGGCCACCTGGACGAGGGCGACGACCTTGTCCTGCGGCCCCTCCATCATGAGCTGGAGGGACGAGTGCTGGTCCGTCGCGCCGACCGCCCGGAACGGCGTCGGCCCCACGTCCGGCCGCTTCCCCAGCGACTCCGCCCAGAGCTGGACGAACCAGTCGCCCGTCGCGCGGAGCCCGTCGGCGTAGGGCATGAGGACGTGGATCCGCCTGCCCTTGCGCACGTCGAGGAGGTGGAGCACCCCCGCGAGGAGCAGGGCCGGGTTCTCCCGGAGGGATCCGGACCGGCAGCGGAACTCCATCGCCGCCGCCCCCTCGAGGAGCGCGCGGACGTCGATCCCGGCCGCCGCGGCGGGCAGCGTCCCCACGGCGGTGAGGGCGCTGAAGCGCCCGCCGACGTTCGGGGGGACGGAGAGCGCCCGGAGCTTCTCCGCGTTCGCGATGGCCCGGAGCGCCCCCTTCGCGGGGTCGGTGACGAGGACGCACCGCTCCCGGTAGCCCTCCTCCCCGAAGCGCGCGAGGCAGCGCTCCCGCAGGGCGAGGTGCTGGGTCATCGTCTCGGCCGTCCCTCCGGACTTCGTGATGGTCGCGAAGCAGGTCTCCGCGAGATCGATCGTCCCGAGGAGCGCCTCGAAGGTCGCGGGGTCGGAGTTGTCCGGGAAGAAGACGCGCATCGCGCCCCGGCGCTCCCGCGGCAGGAGGTCGTGGAAGGGGTGGCAGAGCGCCGCGAGGATCGCGCGCCCTCCGAGCGAGGAGCCGCCGATGCCGAGGACGAGGAGGTTCTCGAACCTCGCCGAGAGCTCCCCCGCGAGCCGGATCGCCGCCTCGGCCGCCTCCCGGTCCGCCGGGAGGTCCGCGAAGCCGAGCTCCCCCGCCCGGCGGCGCACCTCGAAGCCGTCGAAGGCGGCCTTCGCGGCCGGCGCGAGCGCCTCGAGCTCCTGCCGCGAGAGCCCGCCCGCCGCGGGATCGAGGCATCCGTTCACGTCGAGGGCGAGCCGTTCCATGCGTGGTCCTCCCGGTGGGAGGGCCACTCTAGCGCCGGCCGCCCGCGAGAGGCGAGGGCCCGGTGAGACCCGCCCCGGCGCCTTCCCCGGCGGCGACGGCCGGGCGGAGGTGCGCGTACTTCACCCTGGGCGGAGGGGCCCGGAGGTCGTGGACGACGCCGGCCGCCGCGAGCGCGCGGAGCGCCATCCAGGAGACGTCCAGCTCCCACCAGAAGAACCCCTGGTTCGCGCTCCCCGGGTAGAAGTGGTGGTTGTTGTGCCAGCCCTCGCCCAGCGTGAGGAGGGCGAGGAGGAGGCCGTTGCGCGACCCATCCCCCGTCTCGTAGCGCCGGCGTCCGAAGACGTGGGCGAGCGAGTTGATCGCGAACGTCCCGTGCCAGAGGGCGACGGTGGAGACGAAGAAGCCCCATAGCAGGGCGGGGAGCCCCCCCGCGAGGAAGAGCGCCGCCGCGAGGGCGACGGGCGGCACGAGGTGCCAGCGGTCGAGCCAGACGAGCTCGGGGAAGCGGGCGAGGTCCTTCACCCGCTCCAGCCGCGTCTCATCGTAGCGCCGGGAGAGGATCCACCCGACGTGGCTCCACCAGAAGCCGCGGACGAGGGGCGAGTGGATGTCGTCCGGCCCGTCGGACGTCCGGTGGTGCTCGCGGTGGTGCGCCGCCCACCAGAGCGGCCCTTTCTGCGTCGCGCTCGCCCCGAGGACGGCGAGCAGGAACTGGAAGGCGCGCGACGTCCGGTAGGCCCGGTGGGAGAAGTAGCGGTGGTAGCCGGCGGTGATGCCGAACATCCGCACCGCGTAGATCGCCGCCGCGAGTGCGGCCCAGCGCCACTCGAAGGGCGCCGCGAACGGCGTGGCGAGGGCGACGGCGTGGACGCCGAAGAACGGCAGCGAGGCGGCCCAGCTCACGCGGTCGAGATCCCGGTGGTCGGTCATGCCCCGGGATCTGCGGGCCTCGAGTCATGGGCGCGTCACCGCGCGGAGGGGCTCGCCGCGACGGCCTCGAGGAAGCTCCGGAGGTCCGCCACCTCTCTCGTCCCGGGGCGCTCGGCCCCCGGACGGACCCATCCGGGGTGGCCTTCCAGGAGCCCGGCGAACGGCGCCGGCGCCAGCCGCGAGGCGACGGTGGTCAGATCCGGCCCTGCCTCGCCGCCGACGGTGCGCATCCGGTGGCAGGAGACGCAGCGCTCTCCGAAGATCGCCGCGCCGCGCCGCGCCGCGTCACCGGCGCCCGGCGGCGGGGCGAGCGCCGGGCCGAAGGTCTTTCGCCACTCCACGATCTCGAGGGCCGTGACCTCCCTCGCCCACCAGGCGGCCATCCTCGGATCGCGGAGGAGCCCGGGCTGCGTCGCGCTCGGCCACGCGAGGACCCGAGCCGCGAGCCGTACGCCGCCGGCGCGATCGGCGAGGACCGGCTCGAGGTGGCGGATCACGGGGATCGGGATGGGCAGCGCCTCCTTCCGGGCGGTGCGGACGACGACCAGGTCCGCGCCCGGCTCGAGATCGACCCGGCTCGCGACGAGGAGGAGGAGCGGGACCCCCTCGAACTCCTGCTCGGCCCCGGTGGCCGGCTCGATCCCCCGGACCTTCGCGCGCGGCAGGTGCCCGAGGTCGGACGCCCCGAGCCGGAAGGGGCCGCCCCGGAGCGCCGCTCCCCTCACCTCGACCACGGCCTCCCCCTCCGGGTCCCGGGGCAGGCCGCCGAGCCGGGCGCACGCGAGGCCCAAGACGCCGAGAATCACGACCTTTCTCATGGCCCGCCTTTTCGGATAGATTCCCGTCTCCCCACCACCTCGGAGAGCTCCAGCATGGCACGGGCCTTCATCGGTAGCACGGAATGCAGGGTGACCGTCGATCGCGACCTCGGCGACACCTGGGCCGTCACCGTCCACCCTCCCTCGGCGGCGCCCCTCATCGTGAAGCTCCAGGGCAACGACAAGGAGAAGTCGACGAAGGGGGCGCTCGAGATCTTGCAGAAGGCCGGGCAGATCGACCGGTTCGAGGAGTAGCCCCCGCGCGCGCCCCCGCCCACGGGCCGCGCGACCTGAGCGGCCGTGAAGAAGTCCCCTCACGGCCCATGAGCGCGCGATGAGCGAACGCGAGCCGTTCTCCTGGCCGGCCTCCGGGGATCCGCAGGAGCAGTCCGACTCGCTCGCCACGCAGATCGCGGCCCGGATCGACGCGATCTCCCCCGCCCCCGGCGACGCGATCGAGTGGGCCGCCGTGGCCGCCGGCCTCGAGCGCGAGGCGGCGGCGCAGGGCACCCGGCCCGCCGCCGCGCCGTTCCTCTTCGAGGCGGGCCGGATCTACGAGGAGCGGCTCCAGGACGGCCCTGCGGCCCTCGAGTTCCACAGGCGCGCGTTCGCCCTGGACCGCGCCTTCCTCCCGAACCTCGGCGCCTGCAGGAGGCTCGCCCTCCACCTCGGCGACGACGCCCTCGCCGCGGAGGTCCTCGCCGTGGAGGCGTCGGCCGTCCGCGAGCCCGCCGCCCGCGCGGAGCTGCTCCTGCTCCTCTCGCGGGTCCTCGCCCACCTCGGCAAGGCGGCCGAGTCGAGGGACGTCCTCTCCCTCTCCCTCGCCACCGCCCCTTCCGCGTTCGCCACCGCCGAGGAGGCGATCCGCCTCGCCGCGGAGCGCGGTGATCCCGCCGCCCTCGCCGCCGCCTACCTCGCCGCCGCCCGCGCGGCGGCCGACCGGGGCCTCTCCGCCCACTACCTGTCGGCCGCAGCCGCCCTCTTCGAGGAGGCCCTCGGCCAGGGGGACCGCGCGGCGGCGATCGCCCTCGACGCCTTCGCCCTCCTCCCCTCCGATCCCCTCCTCCGCGCCGCCGCCCGCCAGCACGCGGAGCGGCTCGGCCGGGACGACGTCCTCGCGGAGATCCTCCGGGCGGAGGCGGAGGCATCGGCGGGGC
>JBBIPT010000270.1:0-5473 GCA_037442705.1 Anaeromyxobacter sp. | reverse complement strand
GGCCGCGGGTCCACCCGGTCGAGCTCGGCGAGCTGGAACGAGAGGTAGTCGGCGCGCCGGGCCCGCTCGCCCTCGTCCGCGGCGAGCGAGTCCCGCTCGCGGACGAGGGCGGCGAGCGCCGCGTGGGCGGACCGGTACCGGAGGAGCGGCGCCGGCCGCCCGCCCCCCTCCTCGCCCGCCGCGTGGGGCGAGGCGCCCTCCGCCGTCTCGCGACGGAAGGCGTGGGCGTCGAGGAGGTCGAGGTGGGTCGAGGGATCGAGGAGGGAGACGTGCTCGTGCTGGCCCGAGACGTCCACCGTCCCGCGCAGCCCCTGCTCGAGCATCCCGAGCGTGCAGAGGGCGCCGTTCACGAAGGCCCGGCCCCGCCCGCTCCGGGCGGCGACCCGGCGGACGAGGAGCTCGCGGGGATCGTCCCGCCTCGCGCTCCCCTCGCCCGGGGGCAGGAGCCCCGCCGCCTCGAGCCGTGCGAAGACCGGGTGCGAGGAGGGGAGCTCGAAGAGCGCCTCCACGACCGCCTCCTCGGCGCCGTCCCGCAGGACGTCCGCGCTCATGCGGCCGCCGAGGACGAGGTGGAGGGCGTTCACGAGGATCGACTTGCCGGCCCCCGTCTCGCCGGTGAGGACGTTGAGCCCCGGGCCGAAGCGGACCTCGACCGCATCGACGATCGCGAAGCCGGAGATGCGCAGGGTCGTGAGCATGGACCCATGATCCACGGCCCCCTGACACTGCGCAAGCTTTCAGTGGTGCATCCGTTCGGGCCGGGCCGTCGCCGCGCCCGGACCGCCGGGCTACCGCTCCCCCCAGCGCAGCTTCGCCCGGAGGATGCCGAAGAAGTCGAGGTTCGGGTTCCGGACGAGGAGGACGCGGTTGTAGGACTGCTTCACCTGGACCCGGTCCCCCCGCTCGATGGGCACGCCCTTCTGTCCGTCCAGGGAGACGAAGACCTCGGTGTCGTTCACGAGGATCACGTCCACGTTCCGGTCGTCCGGCACGACGATCGGCCGCTGCGTGAGGGTGTGCGGGCAGATGGGGGCGATGATCACGCCGCGCATCGTCGGGTAGACGATGGGCCCGTTCGCGGCGAGCGAGTAGGCGGTGGAGCCGGTGGGCGTCGCGATGATCACGCCGTCCGCCTTGTAGGTCGTCACGTGCTCACCGGAGCAGCGGGTGTCGAGCTCCGCCATCCGCGAGAGCGCGCTCTTCGAGATCACGACGTCGTTCAGCACCTCGGCGTCGAGGGCCCGCTCGGAGCGGCCGCCCCGGTGGAGGTGGACGCGGAGCTTCATCCGCTCGGAGACGGTCGCCTTCCCCTCGAGGACGAGGTCGAGGGTCGGGTAGAGGGCGCTCTGCGGGACCTCGGTCATGAAGCCGAGGCTCCCCATGTTGATGCCGAGGATCGGGGCGGGGCGGCCGTCGAGGAGGGCGGCCGCGTGGATGAGCGTGCCGTCGCCGCCGAGGACGACGACGAGGTCGGCGGCGCGGCCGATCTCCGCCTCGTCGGTGATCACCTCCACCTTCTTCCTCTCGAGGAACTGGGCGACGAAGGTCGCCGTCTCCGTCGCCTCGGCGGAGGAGACCTTGGGGACGATCCCGATCCGCCTCGGGATGGGGCAGGGATGGCCGGCCATCCGGGCATTATAGTGCCGGATCGGAATGGACCTCTTCGATCGTGCCGCCGAGCAGGACGCCTCCGGGAAGCCCCTCGCGGAGCGGATGCGCCCCCGCCGGCTCGACGGCTTCGCCGGGCAGGAGCACGTCCTCGGCGCGGGGACGGCGCTCCGCCGCGCCATCGAGGCGGACCAGGTCCCCTCGCTCCTCCTCTGGGGCCCGCCCGGGACCGGGAAGACGACGCTCGCCCGGATCGTCGCGAGGCGGACCGGGGCCGAGTTCGTCGCCTTCAGCGCGGTGCTCGGGGGGGTGAAGGAGATCCGGGAGATCGTCGCCGCGGCGAAGGAGCGGCGGCGGATGCACCGGAAGCGGACGATCCTCTTCGTGGACGAGATCCACCGGTTCACGAAGGCCCAGCAGGACGCGTTCCTGCCCCACGTCGAGGACGGGACGATCACGCTCATCGGGGCGACGACCGAGAACCCGTCGTTCGAGGTGAACGCGGCGCTCCTCTCCCGCTGCCGGGTCGTCACGCTCCGGGCGCTCACGGAGGAGGAGATCGCCACGCTCCTCGACCGGGCGGTGGCGGCGGAGGAGGGGCTCGGCGGCACGGTGTCCCTCGCGCCGGACGCGCGGGAGGCGATCGCCCGCTACGCCTTCGGCGACGCGCGCCGGGCGCTGAACGCGGTCGAGGTCGCGGCGGCCGCGGTCCGGCTCGCGGGGCGCACGGCGATCGAGCGGGCCGACGCCGAGGAGGCGCTCCAGCAGCGGACGATCCTCTACGACAAGGCGGGCGAGCAGCACTACGACGTCGTCTCGGCCTTCATCAAGTCGATGCGCGGGTCGGACCCGGACGCGGCGGTCTACTACATGGTCCGGATGCTGGAGGGCGGGGAGGACCCGCGCTTCGTGCTCCGCCGGATGGTGATCTTCGCCGCGGAGGACGTGGGGAACGCGGACCCCCAGGCGCTCCAGGTGGCGGTGGCGGCGCTCCAGGCGGTGGAGCTCGTCGGCCTGCCGGAGGGGGTGCTGCCGATGAGCCAGGCGGCCGTCTACCTCGCGCTCGCGCCGAAGTCGAACACGGCGCTCACGGCCTACGCGGCGGCGCGGCGGCTCGTGCAGGAGAAGGGGCCGCTCCCCGTGCCGCTGAAGCTCCGGAACGCGCCGACGAAGCTCATGGAGGGGCTCGGCTACGGGGCGGGCTACCCGTACCCGCACGACTTCGAGGGGACCTACGTGCCGGAGGAGTACCTGCCCGACGCGGTGAAGGGGGAGCGGATCGTGAAGCTCTCGGAGAGCGGGCTCGAGAAGGCGCTCGGGGAGCGGTGGAGGGAGATCAGGAAGAAGCTGGGGAAGTAGGAGTGGGGGCGGCGCGTGGCGCCCGGCGCCAGGGGATGCCGCCGACGAGGCAGTGGACGGCGCTCACGGCCCCGCCACATACCGCGCCGGCCCCCACGACGAGCACCCACGTGCCGCTGCCCCGAGGTTCGATCTGCTCACGACCTGAAGGACGGCCGCCGCAAACAGAGCGCCGAGGCCCGCGGCTGTGCCGACGACCCACGGGCCGATCGCCCTTCCGACGGCGCGAAGCGCGAGGAGCAGGGGTATGCCGAACGCGAGCGAGAGCCCGTACGCGAGGGGGATTGCCTCCGTGACGATGCTCGCCACCGAATCCCTCACGATCGACGCGACGTAGCCCGGAGGCGCGTCCCGGCTCCCTTCCCGAAGGACGGCCCAGGGCAGGAGCAAGGCGGGCACCGCGAGCGGGGCGACGAGGAATCCCACCGCATGGCGCAGGAGCGATCTCATCACCTCCTCATCATAGCTACCCGCTCGAGCCTCTGGTCCTCCGCGAGGCTCGCCGGGGTGACGAGGACGAGGTCGCGCGGAACCTGCCCGCCCCATCGTTCCTCCATCGCGCCCTCGATCCCGAAGGTGCGGAGGTCGCGGAGCTTCTCGCGCCTCCCGAAGGAGACGCCCGCGGCCCGCTCGTAGGCCTTCACGACGAGCTCCGAGCAGTAGATCCGGTCGTCGCCCCAGCCGAAGCGCGGGTCGTAGCGCCGGCCGAGGAAGGTGCGGGCCTCGCGCGCGGCCGCCGCCCGCCGGTCGGCGGAGAGGTCGCGCGGGCGGAGAACGAGGATGCTCCCGCCCCGGAGCGCCCGCCTCTTCCACGCCTTCCACGGCGTCCGCGACACGCGCCCGAGCGCCTCGAGGACGACCAGGCCGTCCTTCGTCCGGTCGACGATCCCGACATGGGACCACGGGCTCCGCGTCGCCCACTGGATGGCGGCCGACTGGGAGGAGGCGGACGTCTCGAAGACGAGGTCGCCCGGCTGGAGGTCCGGCTCGGCCGCCCATGTCCCCTGGGACACGAGGAGAACGAGGGCGGCGAGCCACGGCGCGAGGGATCTCGGGAGCATGCGGGCCTCCGGGGCGGTCCGGGGCGGAGGAGAGCAGGGGGCGTGCCACTTCGGAGCGAGACCCCGCGACCTCCCCCGGGGCCTGGCGGCTCCATCAAGGCCGCGTTACACTGTCTTACGCCATGGCCACCTTGACCATCCGCCTCCCCGAGCGGCTCCGCCGCGACCTCGAGAAGCTCTCTCGCGAGCGCGGCCGGCCCGCGGGTGAGATCGTCCGGGATTCCTTGCGGAGGTACCTCGCGGTGGAGCGGTTCCGCGCCCTGCGCGGGAAGTCGCTGCCGTTCGCGGAGGCCGAGGGGTTCCTCACGGACGAGGACGTGTTCAAGGCGATCTCGTGAGGATCGTCCTCGACACGAACGTCCTGCTCGCGGCGTTCGGCACGAGGGGGCTCTGCGAGGCGCTCCTCGCGGTCTGCCTGGAGGGGCACGAGCTCGTGACCTCCGAGCACATCCTCGCGGAGCTCGGACGCCACCTCGCCGGGAAGTTCCGGATGCCGCCAGCCCGGGCGAGAGGGATCGTCGCTTTCGTGCGGGAGCACTCCGAGGTCGTGGCGCCGGAGGAGGTCCCGGAAGACGTCTGCCGCGATCCGGACGACCTCCCGGTGATCGGCACCGCCCTCGCCGGGCGCGGGGCCCTCCTCGTGACCGGTGACGCGGACCTCCTCGCGGTCCGCCGGTACGGGGCGGTGGAGATCGTCTCGCCCCGCGAGTGTCACGACCGCATCTCCTGAAGGCACGACTCAGGGGCCCGGCGTTGCGAGCGAGCTGGGCGGTGCGGACCGGCGCGTGAGCCGATCCATCCAGTCGTCGCCGAACCACTCGCGGGCGGCGTACTCGTTGTGAACGCGGCAGAACACCCGGAGGTTGTCGACGGTCGCGGGTCCGCCGCTCGATTCCGGCAGGACGTGGTCGAGCTCGCAGCGGAGCGTGGAGCCGCAGATCCCTCCGGAGTGCAGCGGCCACTGGCACCGGCCGCCGTCTCGCTTCCAGACCTCGCGCCGGACGTGGGCGGGGACGGTGTCCGGCTTGCACGGGCGCGGCTCGGCCTTCGGCCTCGCGGTCCTTCTCTACTGGTCACGGTTCCGGAACGTGCATTGCGCGAGAGCCTCGTCAAACGCGATCCTCGTCCCAGGTGGGTACACCGTCCGTCACGCGGGCGTCTCTCCCCCTCTCCCTGTCCCTCTCCCCCGGCTTGGTGCCGGGGGAGAGGGGAAGAGTGGCCCGGGGCAGAAGCCTCCTCTCCCCCGCGAGGCCGTTCGCCCGCGCGAGGCCGCCGTCCTTCCCCTCGTTGCCACAATCCCCGCCCGCGCGCCCGGTCCCGCCCCGGCCACGGCGCGCCGCTTCGGGCGGCGACGCCGACCGCCTTCGCTCGCGGCTCCCCCCTCCCCCTCATTGCCCGATCCCCTCCGCTGCGCACGGCCCCGCACCCCCTCTCCTCTGCTACCA
>JBBIPT010000269.1:0-5477 GCA_037442705.1 Anaeromyxobacter sp. | reverse complement strand
GATGTCCACGGCAGTCAGCCTGTTGCCGAGATAATAGCGGCTGCCAGCCGCCTGCTGCGCCTCGAGCCGCGCCGCCAGCATGCCGAGCAGCGCCGCCACGCGCGCGCCGGCTGCCTCGCCTGCCACCGGGACGTCCGCGAGGCGGAGGCGCCGGGAGGGAGCGTCCACGCCCCCTACGCGGCGGGGGCCTGCGCCTTCTGCCACGACCCCCACGGAACGGCGCGCCGCGGACACCTGCGCCAGGAGCCGGCCCTCCTCTGCCTCTCCTGCCACGCCGGGCTCCAGGCGAGGATCCGATCGGCGAAGGCCGTGCCCCACTCGCCGGTGAACGCGGGCGCCTGCCTCGAGTGCCACCGGCCGCACGCGTCGACCGCGCCCGGCCTCCTCGTCTCCGAGCCCCCGAAGCTCTGCTCGGGCTGCCACTTCCTCGCGGGGGAGCCGATGGTGCGCGCGCACCCGGCGTTCACGCCGTTCGCGAGCCGGTGCACCGGCTGCCACGATCCGCACCTCGTCCGGGAGTGACCGTCAGGCTCGTTCGCCGAGCGACGGCGAGAGGCGAGTCCAAACGGCCGCTCGCGATTCGTGATCCCCCCTGGCCTCGGGCCTCGGACCTCAGGCCCCGGGAACGGCGGCAGAGATGCATCTCCTGAGGCCTGAAGCCTCGGGTGTTTCCGAATCGCGCTCGGGCGTCTAGAGCCACGCCAGGGCGGCCCCGAGGGCGCCCGCGGCGAGGACGGCGAGTTGCGCGCCGAGCACGCGGCGGCCGAAGCCCCAGCCGCCCGCCACCGCCGCCATGATCCCCTTCACCACCGTGTTCGAGGCGGTGCCGAGGAAGATCGTCGTCGCGGCGACCTCCGCGGAGAGCCCGTTCCCGGCGAAGATCCTCGCCATGGAGAGGGTGATCGCGTCCACGTCCGTGGAGCCGGCGACGACGCCCGCCGCGTAGGTCCCCGCCGTGCCGAGGTAGACCGACGCGCCCTTCGAGCCGACGAGGATCACCGCGAAGAGGAGGGCGAAGCCGACCGCCGAGCCGAGCTCGAACGGGTTCGAGAAGACGATCGCCTCCTGCTTCGCGTGGGGCTTCCCCGACCGGAGCCAGAGGAAGGCGCTCGCCCCGGCGCCGCCGAGCACGCCCGCCGCCATGGGCCAGGCGACGCTCGGCGCGAGGGCGGGCGCGACGACCGCGACGATGAAGAAGACCCGGGCGAACATGATCGTCGAGGCGAGCATCACCGCGAGGGCGGCGGAGTCGGCGATCGCCGGGCGCTCGCGCGCCCGCGCCGCCATGGAGAGCGTGACCGCGGTGGAGGAGACGAGCCCCCCCACGAGCCCCGTGACGCCCATCCCCCGGCGCGTCCCCAGGAGCCGGATCGCGGCGTAGCCGGCGAAGGAGAGGGCCGAGATGAGCACGACGAGGATCCCGACGTGGTAAGGGTTCAGGACGTCGAGGGGCCCGTAGGTCCGGTCGGGCAGGAGCGGGAGCACCACGACCGCGACGACGAGGAACTTCAGCGTCGCGGCGGCGTCCTCCGGGGCGATCCTCTGGACGAGCGGGTGGAGGGTCGGCTTCGCGGAGAGGAGGAAGGTCGCGACGACCGCGATCGACGAGACGACGAAGATCTTCTGCGTCCCCTCGAGGACGCCCTCGGTGAGGGAGAGGACGCCGAGGAGGAAGGTGAGGAGGAAGGCGGTCTCGGAGGTGATGCCGCGGTGCCGCTCCCGCAGGACGTCCCCGGCGTAGGCGAGCGAGAGGAGGACGACGAGCGCCACGAAGGGGATCGCGACCGCGACGACGCCGATCTCCCGCGCGGCGAGGGTGGCGACGCCGCCCGCGAGGGCGAGGAGGGGGTAGGTGCGGGCGCCGCCCAGGAAGGAGCGCTTCGACTCCTCCGGCGGGCGCATCCGCTCCCGCTCGAGGCCGATGAGGAGACCGGCAGCGGCGGCGAGGGCGAGGGAGGCGTACGGCTCGTAGCGGACCATTGGCCGGATCCTACCCCGGCCCCGGCCGGCGGCGAGGATTCGGCGCCCCCGGACGCTCCGGTTCCGCTCGCCCTTCGACGGGCTCAGGGCGACCGGCAACTGGCGAGCGCGCTGCCGCCTCTGATCCTGAATCGGCGCAAGGCCCAGACGGCCGCTCGCGATTCGTGATCGGGTCGCCTCGTCCCGGCTCGTGCCGAGCCTGTCGAGGCACGATCGCGCGAGCTGCCCCTGGCGTCGCCCGCCCTTCGACGGGCTCAGGGCGAACGGAGTCTCCGAATCCGGTCAGGCCGCTCAAGCGATGAAGCGGAGCAGGTCCTTCCGGATCTCCGCCCGGGCGGCCTCGTCCGCGGCGGAGTGGAGGGCCCGCTCGAGGACCTCCGTCGCCTTCCGGCGGAAGCCCGACTCCTCGTAGACGGTCGCGAGGGCGCGGAGCGCCTTCACGCTGCGGGCGCCGAGATCCACCGCCCGCTCGAGGCTCGTCATCGCGGCGAACCGATCCCCCGCCGCGCGCTGCGCACGGCCGAGCTGGTAGTGGGCCACCGCCGAGGAGGGGTCGCCCTCCACCGCCTGGAGGAGCACGGCGACCGCGTCCGGCGCCTTTCCTTCCGCGAGGAGCTTCTTCCCCACCGCCACGCGCGGGTCGCCCCCGTCCCCGGTGACCTCCGGCGCGGCGGCGGCCTCCCCCCCGGAGAGGAGCGCCGCCTCGATCCGGGAGAGGAGGTCCTCGAGCCGGAATGGCTTCTCCACGTAGTCCACCGCGCCGTAGGAGTCGCGTGCGTCCTGGGCGAAGCGCCATCCCCGGTAGATCGCGGTCATCATGATCACGGGGACCGCCCTCGTCCGCGGGCCCGCCTTGATGCGCCGGCACGCATCGAAGCCGTGGACCCTCGGCAGCATCGCGTCGAGGAGGACGAGGTCGGGGACGAGCTGCTCCGCCTTCTCGATCGCCTCGGCGCCGTCCTCCGCGATCTCCACGGCGTAGCCCTTCGCCTTCAGGGTGCGCTGGACGAGCTGGCGGATCTCCGGCTCGTCGTCCACGACGAGGACGAGCGGCGCTCCGCGGCGCGGCTCCGGCGCCTCCGGCTCGGGCTCCACCTCGATGACGACCTCCTCCGGGATCGGCTCGATCTCCTGGATCTCGTCGCCGCCCGGCACGATCACCTCGACGTGCGCCCCGGCCGTCGCCGAGGAGGCGCCGCGCCAGAGGTCCTTCCCGCGGGCGCGCGCCTCGTAGGCCTCGCCCATGGCGCGGAGGAGCGAGGTCCGGCAGGCCGCGTAGGGCGACACCTCCCGCCCCGTGACGAACCGGACCTCCGCGACGACGCGGTCGTCCGTGGGGTGGGCCATCGCGAGGTGGATCCGGCCGCCCTCCTCGGAGAGGGGGAAGATGAGGTCTCCCTCGGCGACGGCCCGCGGCACGAGGTCGAGGAGTTCGAGGGGGATGGCGGACCGGGAGAGGTCGACCCCTGGGAAGCCGTGCTCCTCGGCGAGCGCCTCGGCGATGGCCCCCTCGTCGATCCCCTCGGCGAGGAGGCGCGCGCAGAACGGCTCGCCCTTCGCGGCCGCGGCCGCCCGGGCCCGCTCGATCACCGCCGGGGTGGCGACCCCCTTGCTCACGAGCAGCGCTGCGACCTTCTCCTTCACGCGACCTCCGGGAACCGGCACCCGCCGCCGAGCCTCTCACGCCGCGGGCGCGCCGCGCCGTCCCACGATCCGGCGTCAGCCGACCGTGTCCGCGTACGTCATCACGAGGTACATCACGGTCTCCCCGTCGGAGCGGCTCCGGTAGACGTGGGGGACGTCCGCCTCGAAGACGATCGCGTCGCCCGCCCCGAGCGCCTCCTTGCGGCCGGCGACCTCGAGCTCGAGCGCGCCGGCGGCGACGACGAGGTTCTCCGTCGTCCCCGGGTTGTGCGCGTCCGCCTTCTCCACGCCCCCGGGGGCGAGGCGGAGCTCGTAGAACTCCACGCGGCGCGGCTCGTCGAACGGGAAGAGCGCCCGTGAGGAGAAGCGGCCGTCGTGGCTCGTGAGGTGCTTCGCCTGGTCGGCCCGGAGGACGTGAGGGCCGGTCGCCCCGCGCGCGGTGATGAGCGCCGAGAACGGGACGCCGAGGGCGGAGGAGATCTTCCAGAGGACGTTGATCGTCGGCGCGCTCTGGCCGAGCTCGATCTGCCCGAGCATCGCCCGGGAGACGCCGGACATCTGGGAGAGCCGCTCGAGGGAGAGGCCGCGCTGGCTCCGCAGGCGGCGGAGGTTCCCGCCGACGACGGGCGTGAGGTCCCGCCCGGACGCGGGCGCCGTCTCCCTCGAGTCGGCCGCCCCGCGGTCCCCGCCCGCCGCCGCCCCCCGGCGCCCTCGCTTCCCCGTCTCGCGCGCGCTCTTCATGGCGTCTCCCTTTTCCGTTACAACGGACGGGTTGTCAACGCACCGGACGGCGACCCCCGGCCCCTGGCGGCTCACCCTCGTCGCGAACCCCGACGACTGCAACCTCGGGTGCGCGATGTGCGAGTGCGGCTCCGCGCGCCGCCCCGGTCCGCCCCGGCGGATGGACCCCGGCCTCGCGGAGCGGGCCGTGCGCGAGGGGGCTGGGATGGGGGTGCGCGAGGTCGTCGCCTCGACGCTCGGCGAGCCGCTCCTCTGGGAGGGGATGGACGGGCTCGTGGACCTCTGCGCGGAGCTCGGCCTCGACCTCAACGTGACGACGAACGGCACCTTCCCCGGCCGAGGCCCCGCCGCCTGGGCGGAGCGGCTCGCGCCCGTCACGCGCGACCTCAAGATCTCCTGGAACGGCGCGACGGCCCGGACGGCCGAGGCGATCATGCCCGGCCTCTCCTTCCCCGCCGCGGTGGAGGCGGTGCGGAGCTTCGTCGCCGCGCGCGACGCGATGGGGCTCGGGGCGCGGTGCCGCGTCTCGTTCCAGGTCACGGCGCAGGAGGGGAACGTCGCGGAGCTCGCGGACGTCGTGCGGCTCGCCGCCGCCCTCGGCGTCGCGCGCGTGAAGGTGAACCAGCTCCAGGTCCGCTTCCCGTCGCTCGCGGGGGCGTCCCTCCGGCGCGACGCCGGCGCGATCCGCCGCTGGAACGGCGCGGTCCGGGCGATGCGCGCCGCCGCGGACGAGGCGCGCCTGCCGTCCGGGGAGCGCGTCCTCCTCGAGAACGCCGTCCCGTTCGCGGAGGATCCGGCCGCGCCCGCGCTCCCCGGCCCCTGCCGCTTCGTCGGGAAGGAGGCCTGGGTCCACGCGGACGGGACCTTCGCCCCCTGCCCTCACCCGGCCGCCGCCGCGGGCGGCCTCGGCGCCTTCGGGAGCGTCGCGGAGCGCGGGCTCGGCGAGGTCTGGAGCGGCGAGGCGCTGCGCGGCTTCGTGGACGCCTGGGAAGCGCATCCGGTCTGCCGGGGATGTCCGTTCCGGCGGCCGGGGGGGGCGTGAGCGAGGGCGCGACTCCCCAGCCGCTCCTCCGTCGGCGGCTCGGCCTCGGCGAGCCGGGCGGCGCGCGCCC
>JBBIPT010000268.1:0-5492 GCA_037442705.1 Anaeromyxobacter sp. | reverse complement strand
CGGGCCTGCTCCCCGGCCGCGCCGGCCGGAGGTCGCAGGCTCCCGCCGAGCGCGACGATCCGCGCCTCGGCGTCCCGGTAGCGAGGCTGGAGGCGCAGCGCCTCCCGGTAGTGCGAGAGCGCGCCGGGAACGTCGCCCGTCGCGACGAGGGAGCCGGCGAGCTCGAAGTGGCAGGCCGCGGCGGCCTCGAGGGAGAGGCTCGTCGAGGAGAGGGCGCGCCGGTAGGCGGCGGCCGCGTCGGCCGGTGCGCCGCGGAGGAGGTGGCAGCGCCCGGCGATCGCGAGGGCCACCCCCTCGTTGGGCGGGTCGGCGGCGACGGCCTTCTCGAGCTCGGCGAGCGCCTCGTCGTAGCGCTCCATCTCGAGGAAGGCGATGGCGAGGTCCCGGTGTCCCGCCGCCTCGGCCGGACGGGGGAGCACGCTCGGGGGGACGCGCTCGAGGATGGCGGTGGTGGAGTCGCGGGGGAGCTCCTCGGCGACGAGCTCGTCCTCGGCGACGAGGTCGTCCGGGTGGACGAGCTCCACGTCGAGCTCCTCGATCCGGGAGGCGACCTCCTCCGCCTCCGGGAACTCGTCCCGGAGCCTGCGGAGGATCGCGAGCGCCTCCTGGGCGAGCCCCTCGGACGCGAGGAAGTCGGCCTCGGCGAGCTCGTCGTGGAGGGAGGTGCTCCCGCGCGGCGGCAGGAGGGCCTGCTGCGCCTCGGGATCGCCGGGGAGGAGCTCGAGGATCTCCTGCCAGGTGGCCTTCGCCTCGTCCGCGCGCCCGGCGCGCACGTGGGCGCGGGCGATCTCCCGGAGCGCCTCGCCGGCCTTCTGGAGCTGGCCGAGGAGGGCGAAGGCGCGGGCGACGAGCCGGAGCGCGCCGAGGTCGCCGCCCTCCACGGCGAGGCAGGGCCGGAGGAGGGCGAGGGCGCGCTTCGGGGCGCCGCGGGCGACGAGCCTGCGGGCGAGCTCCTTCGCGCGGGGGAGGTTCTCCGGCTCGAGGTGGCAGAGCCGCTCCTGGATCTTGATCCAGACCTCCTCGTGGGCGGGGTCGGCGTGCTCCGCGGCGGCGCCCTCGAGGATCGCGATCGCCTCGTCGCGGTTCTCCTGGGCGAGGAGGTCGGCGAGCCGGATCGCGGCGCCGGCGTCGCCGCGGAGGAGCTGGTGGACGCGGCGGCGGAGCGAGACGAGGCGGGCGCGGTCCTCGGGGGGCAGGAGCGCGATCGCCTTCTCGAGCGCGTCCGCGGCGTCGCGGGGGAGGCCGAGCTGGGCGTTCACGTCGCCGAGCCGCTCGTGGAGGGCCACGTCTCCCGGGAGGAGGCCGAGCGCCTGCCGGAGGCAGGCGGCGGCGCGCAGCGCGAAGCCGCGGGCGAGGTGGAGGTCGGCGGCGGCGGTGAAGGCGGCGGCGGCGCCCGGGTCGTCGCCCGCTCGCTTGCGGAGGTCGGCGAGGAGGAGGAGGCCGCGGTCGTCGTCCCTGTCCTTCGCGAGGTGCTCCTCGAGCGCGGCGAGGGCCTTGCGGACGTCGCCCTTCAAGGCGAGCCGGCGGACCTGCTCGTGGGCCTTCTGGCGATCCTGGGCGGAGACGGGCAAGGAAGCGAACCCCCGGCACGACGCTAGCCGCCTTCGCCGATGAGCGCGAGTACCGCGCGTGCGGTGCAGGAGAGGCCGCCCGGGTCGAGCGCCGCCTCGAGCCGGCGGGAGGCGGCCGCCGCGTCGAACGCCTCGAGCCGGCCGGCGGGGTCGAGGTCGTGCCATGCAGGGTGCGCGCCCACACCGCCGCCCGGCCGGCGGGGGCGGAAGGCGGAGGCGGCGCGCTCGACGAGGATCTCGCGGTCGCGACGGTTCATGACCCGGCCTCCACGGGGTGCCCCTTCGAGGCGAGGCAGCGCGCGAGCAGCCGCCGCGCGCGGGTCACGTTCTGGAGGAAGGTGTTCGGCCGCATCCCGAGGGAAGCGGCGAGGGCCGGGTCGTCCTCACCTCCGGCCGCCTTGAAGCGAGCGAGGATCGCCCGGCGCGGCTGGGGCGGGAGGAGGGCGAGGCAGGCCCGGAGGAGCCGGGCGAGGAGGGGGTCCGGCTCCCTCGGCTCGACGGACGGCTCCGGGGGATCGTCGGCCGCGGGGGCCGTCCCGCGGATCTGGGAGACGGCGAGGTTCCGCGCGGCCGTCGCGGCGAGCCGGAAGAGGGCGTTCGGCCGGCCGTCCGGCCGGACGCGGGGCGCGACCTGCCAGATCCGCAGGAGCGTCTCCTGGAGGACCGCCTCGACGTCCACCCTCGCCGCGAAGGCGCGGAGCCGCGCCCGCAGCGCGTGCTCCGCCCCGGCGACCCAGCGCCCGAAGGCGTCGCGGTCGCCGCGGGCGATGGCGGGGAGGTGGACGTCGAGGTCGAGCACGGGGCTACCTCCTCCCGCGGAGGCCCGCATGGCGGCGGCCCCGCGGCACGTCGATCACCACCGTCTCGCCGTCGTGCTCGAACGCGAGCCGCACGAGCGCGGCGCCGAGCGCGGGGCCTTCGTGCAGGAGGGCGAGCCGGAGGACGTCGCCCCGGCCCACCTCGCCCGCGGCGGTGGAGCGCTCCGGGACGACCCGGGCCGCGAGGGTCGAGCCGTCCGCGAGGTGGAGCGTGACCTCGGCCGGCGGTGCCCACGCGATGGGGAGCCAGAGCGAGAGCTCGAGAACGAGCTTCCCCGGGCGGTCGAGCGTGATCCGCCGGACGGCGAAGAGGCGCGGGCGGCGGGCGAGGTCCTCGAAGGAATCGCCCTCATCCGCGTGGAGGGTGGCCATCGAGCGCTTCGCGTGCACCATCCCCTCCGGCGCCTCCTTGCTCACGCCTGCCATCAGGTCGGACGCCTCCGACAGGAGGAAGCGCGTCCTCTGCGAGGAACCGCTCCGGAGCCCGAGCCCCTCCACCGACACCCCGTGGGGCAGCGCGTGCGGGACCCGCTCGCGCCGGGTGGGCTGCGTCGGGTCCACGTGCGGCTCCTCGGAGACGGCGACCCAGGAGGTGAGCCGGGTCGCGAGCTGGTGCGCGAGGCCGAGCCGCTCGATCGCTGCGTCCATCTCCCCGCGGTCCGCGCCGCCGGCGAGCGACATCTCGTGATCCTCGACCGATTCGCGCCCGAAGAGGGCCGCGACGGCGGCGCTCCCCACGCCGGGGGAGGCCACGGGCACGGAGATCGTCCGATCGAAGGGGCGCTCCGCTCCGAGCCCGCGGACCCTGAGCGTTCCACCCTCGGGGCGCAGGCGCAGGGAGACGAGGGCCGGCGCGCCGGCGAAGAGGTCGGGGAGCCGGGCAGGCGCGTGCGCGAGGAGCGCGTCGCCCTCGACGGAGAGGTCGGTCACGAGCGGCGCGGCGGTGCGGGCGACGAGCGTCCTCACCGCCCGATCGACGTCCTCGTCCACGCCGACGATCGACTCCGTGCCGCGCCCCGCCCGCGCCGCGGGTCCGAGGAGCGACCGGTTCGGCGCGGAGCCGACGCCGAGGGTGTGGAGGCGCGAGGCCTGCGGGAGCCGCTCCAGCACCTCGGCGACGATCTCCCGTTCGAAGCCGATCTGGCCGTCGGTCACGAGGAGGACCTGCCGCTGCGCCCCGGGCCGGATCCCGGCGAGCGCCTCGGAGAGGGCGTCGCGCATCTCCGTGCTCCCGGAGGCTCGGAGCCCCGCGAGCCACGCCTTCGCCGAGCTCCGGACGCGCGACGTCGTCCGGGCGGCGGACTTCCGCCAGCGCCGCGGAGCGTCGGAGAACTCGAGGAGCTCGAGCGAGTCCTCGTCCCCCAGCGAGTCCACGAGCGCGGAGACGACGCGGACCGCCTGGGCGAGGGGATCGCCCGCCATCGACCCGCTCGTGTCGAGGAGGACGACGAGGTCACGGTGGAGCGTGGCCGGGGCGGCCGCTCCTCTTCTTCTGGACGTTCATCCCCGCGATCGTCGCCTTCATCGAGGGGATCATCCTCCTCACGCAGACCGACCACGCCTTCGCGGCGAAGTACGGATAGCCGGGAGCGCCCGCACCCCGGGCTCCCCGCGCGCCAGGGGGCGGCCCGCTTCCTCGGGCGAGGCTGGTGCCGCGACCCAGGCATGGTGCGCCGTGTCCCGGCGCGCCCTTCGACAGGTTCAGGGCGAGCGGACTCCGCCATACGCTCGTGGTGAACCATCGACAGGCTCGGGGGAACCATGAGCGATATCGGGGATCGGCGAATCGGATCCTCTTGGGTGGGTCGCGGCACTAGCCGGCCGGGACCACCGGGAATCCGAGCGCCACGGCGTTCCGGCGGACGCGGTCGTCGCAGGAGACGACCTCGAAGCCGCCGAGGGCCTCGTCGAGGACCCGGAAGCTGGCGACGTGGAGCGCGTCGAGCGACCGGACGGGCTCCTCGGGCAACTCCTCCCGGGCGCGGCGGAGGACCTCCTCGTCGAGGGCGACGACGTCGCAGGCCCGCTCGAACGCGGCGAGGTCTCGCTCCGCCTCGCGGGCGGCGGCCGGGGTGAGGCGCCCCTCCCGCCGCGCGCGGGCGATGGCCCGCGCGGCCTCCACGAAGGTGAGCGCCGACGTGAAGAGCCCCTCCCGCGAGAGCGCGGGCCGCAGCGCCGCGTCTCCCTCCAGGAGGACGCGGAGGAGCGCGCTCGTCTCGACGTAGGCGCGGCGGGTCACTCGCCGCGCTCCGCGTCGAGGAGCTCGCGCGAGGACCCGCGGCGCAGGCGGGGGCGAGCGGGGCCGGCCCAGGCGACCGCGCCGGGCGCGGCGGCCGGACGGAGGAGGCCGCGGTCCACGAGCTTCCGGTAGGCGAGGTCGGAAGGGGAGGCGCCGGCCTCCGCGGCCCCCGGCGGGCGGAGCTCCGCCACGACCCGGCCCCGGTCGGTGACGAGGACGACGTCGCCCCGCTGCACGTCGCGCAGGTAGCCGCTGAGGTGGGCCTTCAGCTCCCGGACGCCGGCGGTCTTCATGGCGCCAATGTAGTCACGGGTGACTACATCGTCAAGCGGCGGTGCCGGGAGCCGGACGGGGCCCTCCCGCGGGGGTCGCGGAAGGCTTGCCGCAGGCGGCGGGAGCGAACCAGCCACGTCCGCCCTCCCGCTACGATCGAGGCGTGGACGCGACGCCCCTCGACCCGAAGGCGCTCCGCGCGAGGTTCCGGTCGGACCTCTCGGCGCTCGCCGCGGAGGTGGACGCGACCCGGCGGGACGAGGGGTTCCGGGAGGCGCTCCGGACGATGGCCGCCTTCTGGCGGTACTCGCCCTTCAACCGGTTCCTCGTCTCGATCCAGCGCCCCGGCGCGACCCGCGTCGCCGGCCGGCTCACCTGGGAGCGGCTCGGCCGGAAGGTGAAGCCGGGGGAGCGGCCGATCTCCGTCCTCGCGCCGACCCGCGGCGCCTTCGGCTTCGTCGAGGTGCCGGTCTTCGACGTCCGGCAGACCCGGGGGCGGCGGCTCGCGGTGCTCGAGACGGTGCCGCGCGGCCGCTCGCGTCACGTCGCGACGCTCCTCCGCGCGGCGGGCCGGCTCGGCGTCGCGGTCGC
>JBBIPT010000267.1:0-5498 GCA_037442705.1 Anaeromyxobacter sp. | reverse complement strand
TCGCGCCCGCCCTCGCCCTGTGCGACCGGGTGCTCGCCATGCTCTGGCGCCTCACCCACTGAGTCCCCGGGCCGCTGCCGCAGGCGCATCCGCAGGCGGCAGCGGCTTCCGCATCCGGAACCGCGTCCGCATCCGGAACCGCATCCGCATCCGGAACCGCATCCGGAACCGGAACCGGAACCGGAACCGGAACCGGAACCGGAACCGGAACCGGAACCGGAACCGGAACCGGAACCGGAACCGGAACCGCAGCGGCAACCGCGACCGCTTCCGGCCGCCCGCAGCGAAGCGAGGACGGCCGGAGGTCTTCTACGGCCTGCGGGCTCCTAGCGGAGCCGGCGGAGCAGGGCGCGGGCGGGTCGGAGGTATCCGTACGCCCAGCAGCCGAGGCAGGCCCCCGTGACCGATGCGACGAGCGCGAGCGATCCGACGAGGAGCGCGAGGCCCCACCCCACGACGGCGGCCCCTGCGGCGTGCGCGACGAGCGCGCCGGACAGGAAGGCGAGGCCGATCAGGTTCGCGAAGCGCGGCGGCCGCGCGTCCTCCGGATGGGAGCCGGAGAGGAACGGCCGCACGAGGGCGTCGAACGCGAGCAGCGCGACGTTGCCGCGGCGGCCGAGCCCGACCGAGGAAGCGAGGTGCAGGGCGGGGAGGGCGAGGAGCCGCCAGTCGCCGAGCGCGGCGGCGGCGGCGACGAGCGCGGCGACGAGCCCCTGAGAGAGGCGCACGGCGCGGGCGTCGACGACGGGGGCGGGGGAGGCGGTGGTCGCGGTCATGGTGGACGGTTCCGTAGGCCCCCGGCGTCCGCTATGCCAGAAATTCGTCCGCCCCGAGCGGGGCCCCCCGGACTCCGTCCATCAGCGCCCGCTGATGTACGTGTTGAGCTGCTCGATCAGGTACTGCTTCTCGTCGAGCATGAGCTGGATGATGTCGCGCATGGAGACGACGCCGACGACCTCGCCCTTCTCCGCGACGAGGAGGTGGCGGGTCGTGTGATCCCGCATGAGCGCCGCGCAGGCGGACTCGGTCGCGTCCGGCCCCACCGTGGGCATGCCCGGCCGCATCGCCTCCCGGAGCGGCAGCGCCGCGTTCCCTCCGCTCGCGAGCACCTTGACCACGAGGTCCCGCTCGGTGACGAGGCCGGTGAGCTTCCCCGCCTCGCGCACGGCGACCGAGCCGATCTTCCGCTCGGCCATCATCTTCGCAGCCTGGCCGATGGGGGCGTTCCCGTCGAGCGCCACGACGTCCCGGGTCACGTGCTTGCGGATGGCTGCCATGTTCCCTCCTCCGTGCGTGAACCGTCTCTAACCGCCGGCCGGCGGCCGGTGCACCCCGGGGGCCCGCGGGAATCCGGGGGACCTCCGGGAGGGGCGCCCCGCACGGGGACGGGGCAGCCCCCTCGGTGAGCACCGGTCAGACAGCCGCGCGCGTCTGCGCCGAGGCGTACTCCGCCCCGGCGTGGCCGCCGGCGGCGGTGAACTGGGCGACCTCGGTGGAGCCCTCGAGGGCGAGGGTGGAGGCCTTGCCGGCCGAGATCACCGTCGCGATCGCGTCGAAGTAGCCGACGCCCACCTCGCGCTGGTGCCGGGTGGCGGTGTAGCCCTGCTTCTCCGCGGCGAACTCCGCCTGCTGGAGCTCCGAGTAGGCGGTCATGCCGCGCTCGCGGTAGCCGCGGGCGAGCTGGAACATGGAGTGGTTCAGCGCGTGGAAGCCGGCGAGGGTGACGAACTGGAACCTGTAGCCCATCGCGCCGAGCTCGCGCTGGAACCGGGCGATCGTGGCGTCGTCGAGGTGCTTCCTCCAGTTGAAGGAGGGCGAGCAGTTGTAGGCGAGGAGCTTGCCGGGGAACTTCGCGTGGATCGCCTCGGCGAAGCGCCGGGCGAACTCGAGGTCCGGCGTCTTCGTCTCGCACCAGATCACGTCGGCGTGGGGGGCGTAGGCGAGGGAGCGGGCGAGGGCCGACTCGAGCCCTCCCTGGAACCCGAAGAAGCCCTCGGGGGTCCGCTCCTCCCGCCTCACGAACGGGGCGTCGGCCGGGTCCACGTCGCTCATGATGAGCGAGGCGCTCTCCGCGTCGGTGCGCGCGACGAGGATCGTCGGGACGCCCATGACGTCCGCGGCGAGCCGGGCGGCGGTGAGCGTCCGGACGAAGGTGGAGGTCGGGACGAGGACCTTCCCGCCGAGGTGGCCGCACTTCTTCTCCGCGGCGACCTGGTCCTCGAAGTGGACGCCCGCCGCCCCGGCCTCGATCATCCCCTTCATGAGCTCGAAGGCGTTGAGCGGGCCGCCGAAGCCCGCCTCGGCGTCGGCGACGATCGGGGCGAACCACCGGACCCCGTCGCGCCCCTCGGCGTGCTCGATCTGGTCGGCTCGCTGCAGGGCGGCGTTGATCCGGCGGACCACGGTCGGGACGGAGTCGGCGGGATAGAGGCTCTGGTCGGGGTAGGTCTGGCCCGCGTTGTTCGCGTCGGCCGCGACCTGCCAGCCGGAGAGATAGATGGCCTGGAGCCCCGCCTTCACCATCTGGACCGCCTGGCCGCCAGTGAGGGCGCCGAGGGCGTTCACGTAGGGCTCGGAGTGGAGGAGGTCCCAGAGCCGCTCCGATCCCATCCGGGCGAGGGTGTGCTCGATCCGGACGGAGCCGCGGAGCTTCTCCACGTCGGCGGCGGAGTAGCTCCGGGCGATCCCCTCGAACCGCCTCGGGTCGGGGTGGAGCTGCTCGAAGCCGGTCCTGCTCTCCTGGGTGGTTCGCCTCTCCAGATTTCGCGACATTTTTCTCGTCTCCTCCGACCGGGAGTTCGTTTCCCCCGGTCCGTCGTTTTCTGACTAGTAACGCTGACGACGGTCAAGACGCAATAACATCAGGAATGTCGTATAGTTAAGATGTAAATGGGCAGAAAGGTCCGGACTGTAAAGCAGTAAGTCTTGAAAAGTCGGTGCGTGGGAAGCATGTTCGGCGGGGCCGACGCAGCCTCGGGGAACGCCCTCCTCCCGCGGGGGGCTCCGAGCCTCCGAGGGGATCCGCCTCGGCGATGGAGGCCGTCATGCAGACGCAGGCTCTCGGGGGGCGCGTGCGTGCCCTCCGGCGGCAGAAGAAGATGACCCAGGCGAAGCTCGCGGAGCGGCTGGGCATCTCCGCGAGCTACCTGAACCTCATCGAGCACGACCGGCGCCGGCTCTCCGCCGCGCTCCTCCTCGAGCTCGCCGCGGTCTTCGACCTCGACCTCCGGTCGCTCTCGGGCGAGGACCAGGCGCGGTCCGCCGCGGACCTCCTCGAGGTCTTCGGGGATCCCCTCTTCGAGCCGCACGACGTGACGAACCAGGAGATCCAGGACCTCTGCGCGTCGGCGCCGGCCGCGGCCCGGGCCGTCGTGGCCCTCTACCAGGCCTACCGCGCCGCCCGGGAGGCCTCCGACACCCTCGCCGCGACCCTCTCCGCCGGCGGCCTCGAGGGGATGGCCTCGCAGCACCTCCCGACCGAGGAGGTCTCCGATCTCATCCAGCGCCACGGCAACCACTTTCCGGAGCTCGAGGAGGGGGCCGAGGCGCTCTGGCGGGACGCCCGCCTCGACGACGACCTCCAGGGCCGCCTCGCCCGCACCCTCGGCGGCCTCGGCGTCGAGGTGCGGATCGAGCGGAACGCCGACATGCGGGGGGCGATGCGGCGCTTCGATCCGGAGGCGAAGATCCTCTTCCTCTCCGAGGTCCTCCGGCGCGGGAGCCGGAACTTCCAGCTCGCGCACCAGATCGGCCTCCTCACCCAGGCCGCCACGCTCGACCGGCTCTCGGCCGATCCCCTGCTCACCGGCGAGCCCTCCCGCGCCCTCGCGCGGATCGCCCTCGCGAACTACTTCGCCGGCGCGGTCCTCATGCCCTACCGCCCGTTCCTCGAGGCGGCGCGGAGCGAGCGCTACGACGTGGAGCTCCTCGGCCACCGGTTCCGGACGAGCTTCGAGCAGACCTGCCACCGGCTCACCACCCTCCGCCGGCCCGGCCACGAGGGGGTCCCCCTCCACATGGTGCGCGTGGACATCGCCGGGAACATCTCGAAACGCTTCAGCGCGACCGGCCTGCGCTTCGCCCGCTTCTCCGGCGCCTGCCCGCGCTGGGCGGTCTTCGAGTCCTTCACCACCCCGGGGAGGACCCGGACGCAGCTCTCCCGGATGCCCGACGGCGCGACCTACTTCTGGATCGCATGCACGGTGACCCGCGAGTACGGGGGCTGGCACGCCCCGCGGTCGATGGTGGCGGTGGGGCTCGGCTGCGAGGCGGCGCGGGCGCGCGAGCTCGTCTACGCGGATGGGATCGACCTCGAGAGCCGGGAGGCCGTCGTCCCCGTGGGGCTCACCTGCCGGCTCTGCGAGCGGATGGAGTGCGAGCAGCGGGCGTTCCCGACCCTGCAGCACCGGCTCCAGGTGAACGCGAACGTCCGGGGCGTCTCCTTCTACGCGCCCGTGACGCCCTGAACCAGGGAGCGAGAGCGGGGAGCATCGCGGGCTTCGGGCCTCGGGAAGAGCACCCCTGCGGGCCGTCCCCGAAGGTCCGGGGCGATCGATCGCGGGGGCGTCCAGCCTCCGGGGGCGCCGCCCCCGGGGCTCCGTTAGGCTCGGGCCCGGTGGCCCGATCCCTCGCGATCCTCGCCCTCCCGCTCGCCGCGTCCTGCGCCGCCTCCACGGCCTCCGTGCCCGCGGGGGGCGCCGCCCGGGCTGTGGCCGCGCTCGAGGCGGAGCTCCTCGCCGCCCGGCTCGCCGCCTTCCCCGAGGAGGCGACGCGCGCCGGATGGCCCGGCGCCGATCACGCCGCGGTGGCGGACGTCCGGCCCGAGGCGGTCGCGGCGCGCCAGGCGGCGGAGGACCGCTTCCTCGGACGGGCCCGCGCCGTGGACGCCGGGGGGCTCGAGGGCGAGCCGGAGGGGGCCGCGCTCGCCGTCCTCCTCGACGTGCTCGAGGGGGCCCGGGCCGCCCGGCCCTGCCGGGAGGAGCTCCGGGACGGCGCCCCGGAGGGCGGCTGGCTCGGCGAGTCGATCGCGCTCTCCGGAATCCAGCCCGTGGAGACCGCGGCGGAGCGGGAGGCGGCGGTGCTCCGGCTCCGGGCCTTCGCGCTCCGGGTGGACGAGGAGATCGAGAACCTGAGGGAGGGGATCCGGCGGAGGATCGTCGCGACGCGCGAGAACGTGGAGCGGACCCTCTCTCTCCTGGATCGGCTCCTCGCCACCCCGCCGGTCCTCTGGCCGCAGACGGCCCCCGCCTCCCGCGCGGACGATCCCGCGCTCCGCGCCGCGCTCGTCGCGGTGGTGGAGCGGGAGCTCCTCCCCGCGGCGCAGCGCTACCGGACGTTCCTGTCGAACGAGCTCCTCGAGCGGGCGCGCCGCGCGCCGGCGCTCCTCGGGGCCCCGGAGGGCGAGGCCTGCTACCGCGGCGCCGTCCGGCGGGCGTCGTCGCTCGCGCCGGAGCCCGCGGAGCTCCACGCCGCCGGCCTCGCCTGGATCGAGGACGTCC
>JBBIPT010000266.1:0-5527 GCA_037442705.1 Anaeromyxobacter sp. | reverse complement strand
GCGCAGGCGTAGCCGCGCCCGCAGGCGCAGCCGCAGCCGGAACGGCAACCGCAACCGGGCCCGCAACGGCAGCCGCTGCCGCCCGACCAGACCCCCGCGTAGCGCGCCAGCGCGACGCGGGGGCCCAACGCCTTACGGGCCCCTCGCTAGAGGGTCACCCGGAAGAGCCGCCGCTCCACGAGGTCGAGCATCCCGGCGAGGTCCTCGCGGGAGATCCGCGCGCCTTCCGCGTGCTCCTTGAGACCGAGGCACCTCTCCGTGACGAGGAGGACGAGGAGATGGACCGCCGCCTCCTCCGCGGGGGTCTGGAGGCGGTGGGCCTCTCTCGCGAGGCGCCGCTCGAGCTCCTCGTGCTCCCGGCGGAGGTCGAGGCGAGCGAGCTCGAGCGCGAACCGGACCACGTCCTCGCGCGGGCGCTCCGCCGCGCCCGCCTCCCAGCGCCGCCGGAGCTCGTCGCTCACCCAGTCCACGAAGGGCGGCGGCCAGGCCTCGAGCTCGCGGGCGAGCTCCTCGGCGAACCGCTCGAGGACGTAGGCCTTCACCGGCTGCCGCTGCCGCTCGTAGAGGAAGTCCCAGCGCCGGTTCCGCACGCAGTGAGTCTACCTCGACCCCACGGGCGGCTTGAGCCCCCGCCGGGTTGGCGCTAGAAAGCGCCCACCCGGAGGCGAGACGTGCTCGTCGGCAGGCTCGGGCGAACCACGGCTCGTCCAGCACCCTGCAGGCCATGGCCATGCGACGCGGCGCGCACCGATGACGAGCCCCCCCTCCCACCGCAGGGCGACCCTGTACGCCCTCGCCGCGATCGGCCTCTGGGGGACGCTCGCGGCGCTCGGCGTGCACCTCTCCCATGTCCCGCCGCTCCTCCTCGTCGGGATCGCGCTCCTGCTCGGCGGGACCTTCGGCCTCGGCCGCGTCCGCTGGCGCGAGCTCCGGCCCGGCGTCCTCCTCCTCGGCGTCTACGGGCTCTTCGCCTACCACCTCTGCCTCTTCCTCGCCCTCCGGCTCGCCCCGCCGGTCGAGGCGAACCTGCTGAACTACCTCTGGCCGCTCCTCATCGTGGTCCTGAGCCCGGTCCTCCTCCCCGGGACCAGGCTCGGCCCGCGGCACGTGGCGGGGGCGCTCCTCGGCTTCGCCGGCGCGGCGCTCCTCGTCACCGGCGGGCGGCTCGCCTTCCCGTCGAGCGGGGCCGTGGGGTACGCGCTCGGGATCGCGGCGGCCTTCATCTGGTCCACCTACTCCCTCCTGACGAAGCGCGTCGGGACCTTCCCCACCTCGGCCGTCTCCGCCTTCTGCCTCGTCTCGGGGACGCTCTCCCTCGCGAGCCACGCGCTCCTCGAGCCTCGCTACCTGCCGCGCGGCGCGGACCTCCCGCTCCTCCTCCTGCTCGGGCTCGGCCCCATGGGCGCCGCCTTCTACCTCTGGGACCGGGCGCTGAAGGACGGCGACCCGCGCGTGATCGGGACGCTCGCCTACCTCACCCCGCTCCTCTCCACCCTCCTCGTCGCGCTCCTCGGCGGGGGACGGCTCGGGCCGGTCTCCCTCGCCGCGATGGCGCTCATCGTCGGCGGGTCGCTCGTCGGCACGTCGAGGCGGGCGAAGCCGTGACCCCTCGACCCCTTCCCCTGGGGTAGAACCCTGGACGGACGAGGGGTCCAGACGCGGGAGCGCGGACACATGGGCGAAGACATCGCGGATCCGTTGAACCGGGCGCCGGGCTGGTCGAGGGAGATGGGGCTCAGGCTCCTCACCGCGACCGAAGACGAGGTGACCTGCGAGTGGGAGGTCGGCGAGAAGCACCTCCAGCCCTACGGGATCGTCCACGGGGGCGTCCACTGCGGGGTCGTCGAGACGCTCGCCTCGATCGGGGCCGCGGTCGTCGCGATGCCGCGCGGCCAGCAGGTCGTCGGGCTCGAGAACCACACCTCCTTCATCCGCGCGGTCCGCTCGGGCAAGCTCACCGGCACGGCCCGCCCCGTCACGCGCGGCCGGACCACCCAGGTCTGGGACGCCTGGATCCGGGACGAGCAGGGGAACCTCGTCGCGCAGGGGCGCGTCCGGCTCCTCTGCGTGGATCAGGGGCGCGCGCTCGGTTGAGAGGCGCCCCCGTCCGAGCGGGATCCGTTCGTCCTGAGCCCCGAGCCTGTCGAGGGGTCGAAGGGCGAGCGTCGCGACTCGAACCGCGTGGTCACCGCCGTCAGCGCCGGAGCGCGCTCCGCAGCGAGCGGACGAACCTCGTCACCCGCGCGACGCGGGCGCTCCGCGCTCCGCCCGCGGCGATCCGCTCCACGATGGCGCTCCCCACGACGACCCCGTCCGCGAGCCGCCCGAGCGCGCTCGCCTGCTCGGGCGTGGAGACCCCGAAGCCGACGACGACCGGGACCTTGCTCCGCCTGCGGATCGCCGCGACCTTCGACCCGACCTCGGAGGGGACGGCGCTCCGCGCCCCGGTGACGCCGGTCACCGAGACGAAGTAGAGGAAGCCCGTCGCCGCCCGCGCGGCCGCCTCGATCCGCTCCGGCCCGGAGGTCGGCGCGAGGAGGAAGACCGTGCGCACGCCGTGGGCCGCGAGCACCGGGGCGATCTCGTCCGCCTCCTCGGGGAGGAGGTCGGGGACGATGACCGCGTCCACCCCCGCCTTCTCGCAGTCGCCCGCGAAGCGGGTCACGCCGTGGGCGAGGATGGGGTTCAGGTAGCCCATGAGGGCGATCGGGACCTCGGAGCGGGCGCGCACCGCGGCCGCCACGGAGAGGACTCCGGCGGTGGTCGTCCCCGAGGCGAGGGCGCGCTCGGCGGCGCGCTGGATCGTCGGGCCGTCGGCGATGGGGTCGGAGAAGGGGATGCCGATCTCGAGGAGGTCGGCCCCACCCTCCACGCAGGCGAGGGCCATCGCCTTCGAGGCCTCGACGTCGGGATCGCCGCCCATGACGTAGGTGACGAGGGCGGCCTCGCCCGCGGCGCGGCGGCGCTGGAAGGCGGCCCGGATCCGGTCCGGAGGGGCCGCGGTCCTCGTGCGGGTCATCGGGACCTCCCCTTCCCGCGGCGGGGCGCGGAGGGCTTCCCGCGGGCGCCCTTCGGCCCGGGCGCGGCGAGGGCCCTGCGGACCGTGTCCACGTCCTTGTCCCCCCGCCCGGAGACGTTCAGGACGAGGAGGCCATCCGGCCCGAGCGCCCGGGCGACCTCGCGGGCCGCCGCGACCGCGTGGGCCGTCTCGAGGGCGGGGATGATCCCCTCGGTGCGGGCGAGGTACTGGAAGGCCTCGAGGGCCTCCGCGTCGGTGACCTGCATGAGGGCGAGCCGCCCCGCGTCGCGGAGGTAGGAGAGCTCGGGGCCGACGCCCGGGTAGTCGAGCCCCGCGGAGATGGAGTGGGCCTCGGCGATCTGGCCGCGCGCGTCCTGGAGGACGTAGCTCCGCGAGCCGTGGAGGACGCCGGGCGTCCCCTTCGCGAGCGAGGCGCCGTGGCGGCCCGTCGAGAGGCCGTGGCCGGCCGCCTCCACGGCGACGAGCTTCACCGCCGGGTCGTCCACGAAGGCCGAGAAGATCCCCATGGCGTTCGAGCCGCCGCCCACGCAGGCGACGATCGCGTCGGGGAGGCGCAGCGCGAGGTCGAGGCACTGCCGCCTCGTCTCCTTCCCGATGATCGACTGGAAGTCGCGGACGAGGGCGGGGTAGGGGTGGGGCCCGGCGACGGAGCCGATGACGTAGTGGGTGTCGCGGACGTTCCCGACCCAGTCGCGCAGGGCCTCGTTCATCGCGTCCTTCAGGGTACGGGACCCGGACTCCACCGGGACGACGCGCGCGCCGAGGAGCCCCATCCGGAAGACGTTCAGGGCCTGGCGCTCCACGTCGAGCGCGCCCATGAAGACGTCGCAGGGGAGGCCGAAGAGGGCGGCCGCCGTGGCGGTCGCGACGCCGTGCTGGCCCGCGCCGGTCTCGGCGATGATCCGCCGCTTCCCCATGCGCCGGGCGAGGAGGACCTGCCCGAGGGTGTTGTTGATCTTGTGCGCGCCGGTGTGACAGAGGTCCTCGCGCTTCAAGAGCACCCGGCAGCCGCCGGCGTCCGCCGAGAGCCGCCGTGCCTCGGAGAGCGGGGTCTCCCGGCCGGCGAAGCGGGTGAGGAGGTCGTAGAGCTCCGTCTGGAAGGACGGGTCCTCGCGCGCCGCGAGCCAGGCCGCCTCCAGCTCGTCGAGCGCCGGGACGAGCGTCTCCGGCACGAACCTCCCGCCGTACGCGCCGAAGCGCCCGCGCGCGTCGGGGACCCGCACCTTCATCTCGCCGCCTCCCGGGCCCTCTCGAGGAAGGCCCTCGTCTTCTCGACGTCCTTCACGCCCGGCGCGGACTCGACCCCGCTCGCGACGTCCACGCCCCAGGGCCGCACCGCGCGGATCGCCTCCGCCACGTTGTCCGGGCCGAGCCCGCCCGCGAGCACGATCGCGTGCTCGCGCGCCGCCTGCGCGGCGAGCGCCCAGTCGAAGGTCCGCCCGCTCCCGCCATGGCCCGGCCCGGCGGAGTCGAGGAGGAAGCCCTGGACCCCGTCGTAGTCCCGGAGGCGGTCGAGCGAGGCCGGGCCCTCGACCCGGATCGCCTTCAGGACCGGGAGGGGGAGGTCGCGGGAGAGCTCCGGGGGCTCGTCGCCGTGGAGCTGGACGGCGCCGATGCCCGAGGCCTCCGCCGCCCGGAGGAGCTCCTCCCGCGCCGGATCGACGAAGACCCCGACCGCCGCGACGAGGGGGGGGAGCCGCCGCACGATGGCGCGGGCCTCGGCGGGGGGGATGTACCGCTTCGACCCGGGCCAGAAGTTGAACCCGAGCGCGTCCGCGCCGAGGCGGGCCGCGGCGAGGGCGTCCTCGAGCCGGGTGACGCCGCAGATCTTCACGCGGAGGGTCACGCCGTCATCTCCCGGAGGAGCGCGCCCGGGTCGGGGGCGCGGACGAGGGCCTCGCCCACGAGCAGGTTCGCCGCCCCGGCCCGCCGCAGCCGGAGCGCGTCGGCGGCGGAGCGGACGCCGCTCTCCGCGACGCCGCGGACGTCCCGGGGGAGGCCGGGGAGGACCCGCTCCGAGACCGCGAGGTCCACCTCGAAGGTCTCGAGGTTCCGGTTGTTCACGCCGACGATCCGGGCCCCCGCGAGGAGCGCCGCCTCCGCCTCGGGCTCGTCGTGGACCTCGACGAGCGCCGCGAGCCCGAGCGCGCCGCAGGCGTCGAGGAGCGCGCGGAGCCCGGCGGGGTCGAGCGCGGCGACGATGAGGAGGGCGGCGTCCGCGCCGTGCGCGCGGGCCTCGAGGAGCTGGTAGGCGTCGATGACGAAGTCCTTCCGGAGAAGGGGGACGCCGACGGCGGCCCGCACCGCGGCGAGGTCGGCGAGCGATCCTCCGAAGCCGGGCCCGTCGGTGAGGACGGAGATCGCCGCCGCCCCGGCGGAGGCGTAGGCCCGCGCCTGGGCGGCCGCGTCGAGCCCGGCCCGGATCGCCCCGGCGGACGGGCTCGCCCGCTTCACCTCCGCCACGATCCGGACGGGGCCGCCGGGGAG
>JBBIPT010000265.1:0-5628 GCA_037442705.1 Anaeromyxobacter sp. | reverse complement strand
GGGGCCTCCGGCGGCGGCTCGGACCGCGCCACGGCGGGCGGCTCCGCCACGGGCGCCGGGACCTCCGCCGGCTCTCGCCGCCGCGCGGGGAACGGGAGGACGTTCGGCTCTTCCGGCATCCGGAGCTCGGTGGGCGTGGGCTCGCTCGCGGGGAATCCCGCCTCCGGGGGCTCCTCGCGGGTCGCCCCCTCGCTCCCCGCCTTGCCGACGGGACCGGCGAACCAGTCCACGCTCTCCTCGCCCTGCGCCTGCTCCGTCCGGCTCCGCGGCGCGGGGGTGAGCGCCGGCGCGAGGATCGGCGCGGGGGTCGTGAGCGGGGCCTCGGCGGACGGGGCGGCGACCTCGGTGACCTCCTTGATGATCCCCTCGAAGAAGAGCTTCGAGATGACGCCGGCGGCGGCGAGGTCGTCGTAGTCCGCCTCCTCGATCACCTGGTCGAGCGTGCGCCGGCCGTCGAAGAGCCGGAGGAGCGCGTTCACGTCGTCGGGGATCTCGGCGAGCCGGTCGCCGAGGAGCGCGTAGTCGATCTCGAACACCTTGTCGAGCTGCGGGAGCTGCTCGACGATGCGCCCCCACTCGTCGATCCGCCGCATCCCCTCCATGAGGAGACCCTGCGTCGAGACCGGGATCCGCTCCTCCCGCTCGATCGGCTTGAACTCGATCGCGAACTCCCCCTCCTGCCAGTTCAGGAGCCGGTAGAAGGCGTTCTCCCCCGCGACCCGCCCGAGCTCGCAGTCGAGGATCCGGCCGTCCCGGAAGTAGCAGATCGCCTCGAGCCCCTTGCGGCTCTTCACGTGCAGGGCGCCCGACTTCTTGCCCATCTCGAGCGTCTGGACGAGGTCCACGACGCCCATGTCGGAGAGGTGGCCGGCGAAGCTCGCCTTGAGATCCTTCTTCTCGAGCCGCTCCTTCTCCTTCTTCTCGAGGAGGATCTTCACCCGGGTGACGATCTCCTTGATGTAGATGGGCTTCGTCAGGTAGTCCTCGACCCCGAGCTCGAGCCCCTTCACCTTGAACTCCACCGACTTCTGGCCGGTGAGGAAGATGAAGGGGGTGCCCTTGAACCGCTCGTCCTGCTTCAGGCGGCGGCAGAGCTCGAACCCGTCCATCTCGGGCATCTTCGTGTCGGAGAGGATGAGGTCCGGCGGGGAGATGTCGCACTTCTCGAGCGCGTCCTTCCCGTGCACCGCCGTCGTGACCGAGAAGCCCGCCTTCTTCAGCGAGACCTCCATCACGCGGAGCGACTTCGGATCTCCGTCCACGAGGAGGAGGTGCTGCTTCGCCAAGGTCGCGACCTTTCCGCCCTTTCACGGGCTCGGTGCCGGGGCCACGCCCGAGGCGGCGCCCCCGCCGGATGCGGCCGATCACGCCCCACTTCGGGCGCCCCGTCAAGGTGACGGCCGCGCGTCAGCGGCGCTTGTCCGCCCTCCGGGACTCGAGGTGGCGGAGCTCGCGGACCGCGTCGGCGTTGCGCGGGTTCGCGCGGAGCGCCGCGCGGAGGTTCTTCTCCGCCGCGGCGTCGTCCCCCTCGTCGCGGGCGACGAGACCGGCCACGTAGAACGCCCGGTCGCAGGCGGGGTCCTTCGTCGCCTCGGCGAGGAGCGCCCTCGCCCGCTCCCGGTCCTGGCGGTGGGGGTCGGCGATGCAGACGTAGGCGAGGGCCGCCTGGTACTCGGCCTTCGCGTGGGCGCGCACGGCCGACTCGAGGAAGCCCCGCGCGCGCGCGAAGTCGCGCGTCCGGATGCAGGCCTCGGCCTTCAGGAAGTCCACCCGCGCGGCCTCGGCGTGGGCGGCGGCCTTCCCCTTGCGGCCTGCGAGGTAGGCGGTCCGCTTCGCGTCGTCCGCGAGGACCTCGTAGGCCTCGTTCACCGACGCGAAGAAATCCCGCACCGCGTCCTGGAGGTCCGCGAAGGCCGGGGAGGCGAACCGGTCCGGGTGGAACTGCCTCGCGATGGCGAGGAAGGCCTTCTTCGCGTCCTCCCGCCCCGCGCTCTCCTCGAGGCCGAGCCGGGCGAAGAGGTCCTTCTCGCGCGCCCGCGGGGCGACGGCGAGCAGGGCCTCCCGGAGCTTCGCCTCGGCGCTCCCGGGTGCGGGCCCCGGGCCCCGGGCCGCCGCCTTCTCCGGGGGCGGCCCCGCCGGGACGGCGGGGATCTCCGGGGGGGTGGGGCGCTCCCCCCCGGCGAAGGGTCCGACCCCCATGTTCCTCATCGCCTGCTGGAGGAGCCGCTGCCTGCGTGCGCGCGCCTCCGCCGGGTCGCTCCGGCGGCCCGCCGGAGCCTGCTCGGGCTCCTCGGGGTCGATGCGGAGCCCGACGACGGTCTTCCCCGTGGGGCGCGGCGCGTTCGCCGCGGGGACCGCGAGCCCCAGGAGGAGGAGCGCCGCGAGGATCGCCTGGGCTCGCTCGGGCGAGACGGCCGGCGCGTCGAAGAAGGTCTCGAGCGCGACGGGGCGCTCGAGCCGGGCGACGAGCGCCCGCTCGCTCTCCGTCCAGCGGAAGCTCTCCGCGACGTCCGCGTATCCCGAGGCGAGGCGGACCCCGCCCGCGGCCGCGGGGCGGAGCGCCGAGGCGACGAGCGCAGCCGCCTGGGGCCGGTCGATCGCCTCCACGATCGTCCGGACGGGCGAGAGGCGGCTCCCGAAGGTCCAGTCCGGGACGGGGGTCGAGCCGTCGAAGACGAACGCGGCCTGCTGGAGGTCGGCGATGATCCCGAAGTAGGCCGCCTGCTGCTCGGCGAGCGCGCGGTCGACCTCCTCGCGCCCGACCACCCCCATCTCCACGAGGATCTCGCCCTGGGGGCGCCTCGTCTCGGCCACCCGCGCGAGGCTCCGGGAGAGCGTGTCCACGTCGATCTTCCCCGACTGGACGAGCATCATCCCGAGGGGGCGGAAGCCGACGAAGACCTGGGCTCCCACCGGGCGCCCGTCCCGGAACCAGAGCCGGGAGGTGCCGCCCCCGTGGGCCACCTCGAGCACGCCCGTCGCCCGCTGGTTCAGGGCCTCGAGGAGGACGGCCGCGAGGGGCGTCTGGGCGAGGTCGCCCGGCTCCTGGAGAAGGCTCATCGGGCCGGCATCTTACCGCGTCGCGGGACGGAGGCGGGCGAGCGCGGCGTACACCCCCACCCCGGCCGCGACGGAGAGGTTGAGGCTCCGCATCCCCTCCCGCATCGGGATCGCCACCCTCCGCTCCGGCCAGGCCGCGAGGAGCGCCGGCGGCAGCCCCGACTGCTCCTGCCCGAACACGAGGAAGTCCCCGGGGGCGAATTCGGCCTCGAAGAGGCTCGTCCCCCCGCGGGCGGTGAAGAGCCGGAGCTTTTCCGTTTGACCGCCCAGCGCCCGCGCCTCAAATTCGCCCCAGTCGCGGTGGACCTCCGGCGCGAGGTCGCGCCAGTAGTCGAGGCCGGCTCGGCGGAGCTCCTTCTCCTCCAGGGAGAAGCCGAGGGGGCCGACGAGGTGGAGCCGGCAGCCGGTGACCGCGCAGGTCCGCGCGACGTTGCCGGTGTTGGGCGGGATCTGGGGCGCGACGAGGACGACCTGCAGCGGAGGATCGACGGGGACGAGGGCGGACATGGGCGGGATCGGCATCGTGAACAACCCTCGGTCCCGGCGCAACCGGCGATGGCCCGGGACCGCGCGCCGGCTCGCCGCCCTCCTCGGGAGCGACGGCGAGCTCGTGGACGCGTCGACGGCCGCCGAGCTCGACCGGGCCGTCGAGCGCTTCCGCGCCGCCCGGATCGGCGTCCTCGCCGTGAACGGAGGGGACGGCACGGGCCACCAGGTCCTCGGGGCCTGGTGCCGCGCCTCGGCCGGCGAGCCCCTGCCGCGCCTGCTCCTCCTCCGCGGGGGGTCGATGAACACCGTCGCCGGGGGGAACGGCGTGCGCGGCCGGCCCGAGCGGATCCTCCGCGAGGCGCTCGCGCGCCTGCGGCGCGGCGAGCCCCTCCCCGTGGTGGAGCGCGACCTCCTCCGCGTACGGGCCGACGGGGGAGAGGCCCGGTTCGGCTTCCTCTTCGGGACCGGGGCGATGGTCGCCTTCCTCGAGGCCTACGGCTCCGCCCGGCTCCACTCCGCCGCGGGCGCGGCCTGGCTCCTCGCCCGCGCGGCCGCCTCCGCCCTCGCCGGGGGCCGGTTCGCGGCCTCGCTCGTCCGGCGCGACCGGCTCCGGGTGGAGACGGACGGCGACGAGTGGCCCGACGCGAGCTACCTCGCCCTCGCGGCCGGCTCCACGCCGCACGTGGGGTTCGGCTTTCCCGCCTTCCACCGGTGCGCCGAGCAGCCCGGCTCCTTCCACGCGGTCGGCATCACCGGATCCCTCGCGCGGCTCGCCCTCTCCCTCCCGCGAATCCGGCGGGGCGCGCCCTGGCGCCGCCGCCTCGCCCAGGACGAGGTCGCCCGCTCCCTCCGGCTCCAGGCCGAGGGGGACGGGATCCGGTTCACGCTCGACGGCGACCTTTACGGCCCCGCGCGGTCCGTGTCGGTGGAGACCGGCCCGCCCGTCCGGATCGCCGTCCCGTGATAGGCTCTCCCTCGCGATGCGCCTCACCAGCGCGGGAACCACCGACGTCGGGCGGAAGAGGGCGCACAACGAGGACGCCTACCTCCTGCTGGCCGAGGAGCATCTCTACTGCGTGGCCGACGGCATGGGCGGCCACGCCTCCGGCGAGGTCGCCGCGCGGATCGCCGTCGAGGAGATGGCCGAGTTCTTCCGGACGACCGGCAGGGACGACGAGGCGACCTGGCCCTTCAAGGAGGACCCGGAGCGGAGCCAGGACGAGAACCGGCTCCTCACCGGCGTGAAGCTCGCGAACGTCCGGATCTTCGAGCGGGCCGCGAGCGACGCCCGGCTCAAGGGGATGGGGACGACGATCGTCGCCGCCTACTTCCCCAAGGGCGGCAGCGCCCTCCTCGTCGGGCACGTCGGCGACAGCCGCGCCTACCTCTGGCGGCGCGGCGCCCTGCGGCAGCTCACCGAGGATCACTCCCTCCTGAACGACTACCGGCGGGGGCGCGTGCTCACTCCCGAGGAGATCGAGGCCTTCCCGCACAAGAACGTGATCGTCCGGGCGCTCGGGATGAAGGAGGGGGTCGAGGTGGACCTCCTGCGCGAGGAGGTGGAGGACGGGGACGTCCTCCTCCTCTGCTCGGACGGGCTCTCCGGGATGGTGCCCGACGATCGGATCGCCGAGGTCCTGCGAACGAACGCGGGGGATCCGAAGCTCGCCGCACAGGCGCTCGTGGACGAGGCGAACGAGGCCGGGGGGGCGGACAACGTGACCTGCCTGCTCGTCCAGGCGCACGGCTGAGCCGGCCTCCGCCCTCCCGGAGTTCGGGGCCCTTCGGGGATGGTGAGGCGTCGCCGCGGGGGGGAGGGGGGATCCAGGATCTCCAGAGTTCCCTCTCGGAACGCCCTCTCCCGAGACACAGCGCGAGACGCCCGGGCCGCCGTGAGGCCGTGTTCGTGAGGCGCGCCCGCCGCAATGGGTCGAGGAACGCGCGCGTGGCGAGGCACATGGGGGCGCGGAGGTCCGTTGTTTGAGCTTCGGCGCCGCGCAGCGAGAGCGCCGAGGCGAGTTCGGACCGACGCGCGTCGAGCGGCGCACGCGAACGCGCGCGTCACGCGGAGCTGGGCGC
>JBBIPT010000264.1:0-5674 GCA_037442705.1 Anaeromyxobacter sp. | reverse complement strand
GAGGCGGTCCTCCAGGGCCGCGGGGTCCCTCGCGGGGACGGGCGCGGGCGTGTCCCGGCGCAGCTCGTCCGCGAGGGCGGCGAGGGCGGCACGGGCTTCCGGCGCCGGCTCGTGGAACTGGACCGCGAAGCCGGGGGCCATCCTCCAGGACGCGGCCTCCGCGGGAGAGACGTGGCGGATCACCTCCCCCTCGACCTCCACCTTCGATCGGAGGGAGGGGTGGGAGAGCGCGACGCGGACGCGGGCGCGGAGCGGCGGGAGCTCCCCCTCCGCGCGCAGGAAGAGGCCGGCGCGCGTGAGCTCCACGGCCGGGAGGCGGACGGGAGGGCGGTCGCCGGCGGAGAGCTCCACGGCGAGGCCTGCGACGGGGGCGGGCGAGGGAGGGGGCGTCTTCGTCCTGGCCGCCGCCGCGGCGTCCGGCGCCGCTCCCTGCGCGGGGACGGCGCGGAGCGCCTCGGCGAAGCTCGCCATGTCCGGGAAGCGCGCGGCCGGGTCCTTCTCCAGCGCACGCAGGATCGTCCGCTCGAGGGCCGGGTCCACCGGGGCGAGCTCCGACGGGCGCGGCGGTGGCTCCCGGACGTGGGCGAGGAGGAGCTGCGGGATGCTCTTCCCCTGGAACGGCAGGCGGCCGGTGGCGAGCTCGAAGGCCATCACCCCGAGGGCGTAGACGTCGGTCCGCGCGTCCACCGCCCCCTCCTCGCACTGCTCCGGGGCCATGTACTCGGGCGTCCCGACGACGAAGCCCGCCGCCGTCCTCCGCTGGGCGCCGGCGCCGCGGAGCTTCGCGATGCCGAAGTCCACGAGCTTCACGAAGTGCGGCTTCCCCCGCCGCTGGACGAGGAAGACGTTCTCGGGCTTCAGGTCCCGGTGGACGACGCCGTGCTCGTGGGCGCACTGGAGGGCGTCGCAGACCTGGAGGAGGACGTCGCGCGCCACGGCGGGGTCCACGGGGCCGGCGCGGAGGAGGGCCTGGAGGGTGTCGCCCTCCAGGTACTCCATGACGAAGTAGTAGCGGTTCGGCGGCAGCGCGCTGAGGTCGAAGATGCCGACGATGTTCTCGTGGCCGATGAGGTTCACGGCCCGGGCCTCGTCGAAGAAGCGGGCGACGACGGACGGGTCGGCGGCCATCGACTCGTGGAGAAACTTCACCGCCACGCGGCTGCCGATCACCGGGTGCTCGGCGAGGTAGACCGTCCCCATGCCGCCCCGGCCGAGGAGCCGGGCGATGCGGAAGCTCCCGACCTGCGTGCCGACGAGGGGGTCGCCCGGGGGGACGGGCGCGGGGCCCGCCGCGGACGGGAGGCCGGAGCCGAACGCGAGGGTGCGCGACGGGGAGCAGGACTCGGTCCGGCCGTGCCGCTCCCCGCAGCGCTCGCAGGCGACGAGCTCCTCGGTCGTCGGCGTGATGTGGCGCGCGTCTCCCAAGCGCTCCCCCGTATACCGGCGGAAATCTAGCAGCGCGATCCGGTCCGCGGAGCCCCGCGCAGGGGGGACAGAGCTCCGCCGGCGCCATCGACCCCCGAAAGCGCTTGACGGTCCTCCGTCCGCCTGATGTGAGGGACGGGCCATGGCGGATCTCGAGAAGAAGACGCTGGAGGAGCTGCGCACCCTCGCGCGCGAGCGGCTCGGGCCGGGTCACTCCCGGTCGAAGAGGGCGGACCTCGTCCGGGCCCTGCGGGGTGTGGGCGCAGGTGGGGCCGGGAAGGGCAAGGTCTCCGGAGCGAAGGCGGGGAAGGGGCCGCGGGCGGCCGGGAAGGCCGGCGGGAAGAAGAAGGGCGCGGCCGGAGCCAGGCCGCGCCGGAGCGCCGCGAAGGCGAAGGGGACGGGGAAGGCGGCGAAGGGCGCGGCTCCCGCGAAGCCGGCGCGCGCGGGAGGCCCGAAGGGCGGCGTGCGCGGCGAGGCGGACGTCGCCGCAGCGCCGGGAGCGCTCGAGGGCACCGATCCGGAGGGGTTCTTCGTCGCCCGGGTTCGCGGCGAGGAGGCGGTCCGGGAGTCCCCTCATCCGATGACCGAGGCCTGGGCTCCGCCCCTCGCCGACGAGGAGCTCGGCGAGCCGGCCTGGCAGGAGCGGCTCGGCGACCTCCCCTGGGGTTACGGCGACGACGCCTTCGTCGCGCTCCCGCGGGATCCCCGCACGCTCTTCCTCTACTGGGATCTCTCGCGGGAGACCGTGCACCGCGGCTTCGCGGGGCTCGACCACCCGCGCGCCCAGCTCTGGGTCTTCCTCCGCTCCGCCGGCGGCTGGGCCCGCCTGCGCACCGCGGAGTTCGCCCTCGAGTCGCGCGGCTTCTACGTCCACGACCTCGAGCCCGGGCGCGAGTACCGCGCGGAGATCCACGCCGTGGATCGCCACGGCCGCGAGCGGCTCCTCGCCCGGCCGTCCAACCCGGTCGCGCTCCCTCCCGTCGGGCCGTCGCCGATCGTGGACGACCGCTTCGCCCGGATCCCGTGGGACCAGCCGCTCGGGCGCGTGGAGGCCGGCCACCCCGGCGGCCCGTTCTCCGACGAGGCCCGGGCGCTCCTCGCCCGGCTCTCCGACTGGGCGCGCGGGACGTCGAGCGAGGGCGGCCCGGCGGGGCGCGGCCGCCCCTCGTCGCCCAGCTCGCCGTTCGGGCCGTCCGGGCGGGGAAACGAGTGATGGCGCGCGACGTGCTCGGCTACGTCTCGATCCACCTCCATGCCCACCTGCCCTTCGTGCGCCACCCGGAGCACGAGGACTTCCTCGAGGAGGACTGGCTCTACGAGGCGATCTCCGAGACCTACCTCCCCCTCCTCGAGGTCTTCGATCGGCTCGCCGACGAGGGCGTCCCCTACCGGATCTCGCTCACGATGACGCCGCCGCTCGTCGCGATGCTCCGCGACGGGCTCCTCATGGGCCGCTACGCCCGCCGGCTCGACCGGCTCTGCGAGCTCACCGAGCGCGAGGTCCACCGGACCCGCCACGACCCGACCTTCCACGGCCTCGCCCTCCACTACCGGCACGAGTTCCACGAGCTGCGCCACCTCTTCGACGAGCGCTACCGGCGGGACCTCGTGGGGGCCTTCCGGCGGCTGGAGGACGCGGGGCGCCTGGAGATCGTGACCTGCGGCGCGACGCACGGCTTCCTGCCGCTCATGCAGGAGTTCCCCGAGGCCGTGCGGGCGCAGATCGCGGTGGCCGCGACCCATCACCGCCGCCACTTCGGGAAGGACCCGGCAGGCATCTGGCTCCCGGAGTGCGGCTACTACCCCGGGCTCGACGCCTTCCTCGCCGAGGAGAACCTCCGCTGGTTCTTCGTGGACACCCACGGGATCACCGACGCGACCCCGCGGCCCCGCTACGGCGTCTACGCGCCGATCTTCACCCCCTCGGGGCCGGCCGCGTTCGGGCGGGACGCGGAGTCCTCCATGCAGGTCTGGAGCGCGGAGTCCGGGTACCCGGGCGACCCCGATTACCGGGAGTTCTACCGGGACGTCGGCTGGGACCTCGACCACGACTACGTGAAGCCGTACATCCAGCCGACGGGCCAGCGGAAGAACGTCGGGATCAAGTACTACCGGATCACCGGCAAGACCGCGCACAAGGCGCCCTACGATCCGGTCCGGGCGCGGGAGAAGGCCGCCACGCACGCGGGGAACTTCATGTTCAACCGCGAGCGGCAGATCGAGCACCTCGCCGCCCGCATGGGCGGCGCCCGGCCCATCGTGATCTCGCCTTACGACGCGGAGCTCTACGGGCACTGGTGGTACGAGGGGCCGGCCTTCATCGACTTCCTCGTCCGCAAGGTGGCCTTCGACCAGCGCATCTTCCGGCTCGCGACGCCCGGCGACTACCTGCGCGAGAACCCGGAGCAGCAGCTCGCGACTCCGCCCCTCTGCTCCTGGGGCGCCGGTGGCTACGCCGGCGTCTGGCTCGACGGCTCGAACGACTGGATCTACCGCCACCTCCACAAGGCGACGGAGCGGATGATCGCGCTCGCTCGCGACCACCGGGACGCGTCCGGCCTCGAGCGCCGCGCCCTCGATCAGGCCGCGCGCGAGCTCCTCCTCGCGCAGTCGTCCGACTGGGCCTTCATCATGAAGACGGGGACGATGGTGGACTACGCGATCCGGCGGACGAAGGAGCACGTCCTGCGGTTCGGCCGCCTCCACGACCAGATCCGGGCCCGCCAGATCGACGAGGGCTGGCTCGCGCACGTGGAGGAGACCGACAACCTCTTCCCGGAGATCGACTACCGGGTCTACGCCCCGCGGTAGCTCGCAGAGAAGTAGCGAGAGGTGGGAGGCCCCCCTCATGCGGCGAGGAGCCGCGCGGCATGTGCGCACATCCCGGGATCGTGAGATGGCGCGCGGGGGGGGGGACGCTGCAACGCTCGTCCCCGGAAACATCCGAAAGCCGGAGCGGCCGTCCGGTCCCGAGGGCCGCCCCGGAAGGAGAGCGCCCCGTGAGAGCGAAGCGAACCGTCCCCGTCCTCGTCGCCGCTGCCCTCGTCCCTCTCGCCGCGGGTGCGGCGGGCCCCATCCCGCTCGTCACGACGGACGAGCTCAAGGCGATGGTCGACGCGAAGGAGCAGCTCTTCCTCGCGGACGCCCTCTCGCCCATCGAGTTCGCCGAGGAGCGGATCGCCGGATCGGTGAACGTCCCCTACAGCGCCCTCCGGAGCGGGAAGGCGAAGCTCCCCGCGGACAAGGCGAAGCGGGTGATCTTCTACTGCAAGGGGCCGAAGTGCACGAAGTCGCACAAGGCGGCGCGGCTCGCCCGGGAGATGGGCCACACGAACGTCGCCGTCTACGACGAGGGGCTGCCGGCCTGGCTGGCGCGCGGCTTCCCGGCCGAGACCCGCAAGGTCTACCCCGCGGTCGAGGTCCCCGCCGTGACGGCGGCCGGCCTGCGCGCGATGCTCGACGCGAAGGAGCCCCTCGTGATCCTCGACATCCGGGACGACGACGACCGGGCTGCGGGGACGGTCCCCGGATCGACGGCCGTGGAGCTGGAGCTCCTCGACGCGCGCGCCGGCGAGCTCCCGAAGGGCAGGAAGATCGTGATCGTGGACCTGCACGGGAAGCAGAGCCTGATCGCCGGCCGCTTCCTCGCCTCGAAGGGGTTCGGGGACGTGTCCCGGCTCGACGGCGGCTTCATCGGAGGGTGGCTGAAGGCCGGGTTCCCCGTGGCGAGGTGAGGGAGATGACCTTCCTCCGGAACCTGAGCGTCAGGCGGAAGCTCCTCGCCGGGTTCGCCTGGCAGACGAACCTCCTCGCGCTGAACGCGGCCATCGAGGCAGCCCGCGCCGGCGACAAGGGCAAGGGCTTCGCGGTCGTGGCCGCGGAGGTCCGGCGGCTCGCGGAGCGGAGCAAGGCCGCCGCCGCGGAGATCGCCGACCTCTCGGTGGCGAGCTCGATCGTGGCGGAGCAGGCGGGGGAGCAGATCGGCCGGCTCGTCCCCGGCATCGAGCGCACGGCCGACCTCGTCCAGCAGATCGGCGTGGCCACCCGGCAGCAGGCCGAGGGGGCGAGGCAGATCGAGCGCTCCATCCGGGAGCTCGCCGACGTCGCGCAGCGGAGCGCGGGCACCGCGGAGGAGACGTCCGCGACCGCCGCCGGGCTCCTCTCCCAGGCGGGCTGGCTCGGGAAGGCCGTGGCCTTCTTCGAGGTCGGCCGCGCGCCCGCGGGCGGCGGCGAGCCGGCGGCGCGGCCG
>JBBIPT010000263.1:0-5697 GCA_037442705.1 Anaeromyxobacter sp. | reverse complement strand
CGGAGCTCCTCGGCGAGGGCTCCGAGGTCGTCGCCGTCGAGGCCCACCCGCGCAAGGCGGAGGAGGTCGCGCGCGAGGCGACGAGGCGCGGCCTCCCCGTCCGCGCCGTCTGCGCCGACGCCGCGCGCCCCGTCCCCGGGCTCGAGGAGGGGAGCTTCGACGCGGTCCTCGTGGACGCGCCCTGCGCAGGGCTCGGGACCCTCCGGCGCCACCCGGAGCTGAAGCTCCGGCGCGCGCCGGGGGACCTCGAGCGGATGGCGGCGCTGCAGCGGGCGATCCTCCTCACCGCGTCCCGCTACGCGCGGCCCGGCGCCGCCGTGACCTATGCCGTCTGCTCGCTCTCGCGCGCCGAGGGGCCGGCGGTCGCCGCCAGCCTGCTCGCGGAGGGCTGGCGCCGCGCCCCGCCGCCGGAGGGCTTCCCCGGGGACGTCCTCCTCCCGGACGGCGACCTCCTCACCCTCCCCCACCGGCACGGCGCGGACGGCTTCTACGCCGCGAGGCTCGTCCGGTGACCGCGGCGGACCGGCCCCGCGCGAACGCGCTATAAGACCGGCATGCCCCTCCCGATCCGCATCGCGCCCTCGATCCTCTCGGCGGACTTCGGACGTCTCGCCGAGGAGGTCCGCGCCGTCGAGGCCGCGGGCGCGGACGTCGTCCACGTGGACGTGATGGACGGCCGGTTCGTCCCGAACCTCACCGTCGGCCCGCTCGTCGTGGAGGCGGTGCGGAAGGTGACGAAGCTCCCCATCGACGTCCACCTCATGATCGTGGAGCCGGAGCGGTACGTGGAGGCGTTCGCGAAGGCCGGGGCCGACCTCCTCTCGGTCCACGCCGAGGTCTCGCCCCACCTCCACCGGACGCTCCAGGCGATCCGGGCCGCCGGGGCGCGGCCCGCCGTCGCGCTCAACCCGTCGACCCCCCTCTCCGCCATCGAGTGGGTGCTCGGGGACTGCGAGATGGTCCTCCTCATGACGGTGAACCCCGGCTTCGGCGGGCAGCGATACATCGAGGCCTGCACCTCGAAGATCCGGGACCTCCGCGCCCTCGCCGACGAGCGGCACCCCTCGCTCGAGATCGAGGTGGACGGCGGTGTGAAGCCCGAGACCGCCTCCATGGTGGCCGCCGCGGGCGCGAACGTCCTCGTCGCGGGCTCCGCCGTTTTCGGGGCGCCGGACTACCGCGGCGCGGTGTCCGCGATCCGCTCGGCGGCGGAGGCGGCCCGGCGGTAGCGGGTCCCTCGGGCCCGGGATACCCACCTCACCGCGGGCAAGGGTCGCCGACCCGGGTATCTCGCGACTCCCCTCCGGCGGGACGCCCGAACTCGCCGATCCAGCCCCTTGCGCGATCCGGAGCGACGGCCCGGTCCGTGCAACTTTGTCGGGGCGGATGAACGCCTCCGCGGTCCTCGGGCTCTTCTCCGCCGCCATGGCCCTCTCGGCGGCCGGGATGGCCGTCCGGCTTCGCGGGCTGCGGGAGCTCCCTGCCCTTCGCTGGTTCGGCCTCGCGGGCGTCTGCTCCGCCGTCTATGCGGCGGGGAACCACGCATCGACCCTGCCGCTCGAGGCCGGCGCGATCCTCTGGATCTCCCGCGCGCAGGTCGCCGCCGCCATCCTCCTCGCCTGGGGCTGGGTCCGCTTCCACTGGACCTTCCTCGGCCTCTCTCCCGCGCGGCTCGAGCGGCTCGCCGCCTGGGCCCTCCTCGGCCTCTCCGGGGTCGCTCTGCTCCCGGGCGTCGTCTTCCTGGGGCCGGTGTCGCTCCGGCCGACGGGCCTCCTCGACGCGGTCTATCGCGAGGTCTCCACCACGCCGCTCGGGAGAACGCGATCGTCGCCCCCGCTCGTCGCCGCCGCGCTCCTCCTCGTCCGGCTCGGCCGCTCCTGGCGGAGCGGAGTCCGCCACGCGCGCGCCCTCACCCTCGGCTTCGCCTTCCTCGTCGCCCTCGGCCTGAACGACGCCCTCGCGGTCGCCGGTGTCGTCGACGCCCCGTACCTCCTCGGCATCGGGCTCCTCGGGCCCGTCGTGGCGCTCGCGTGGTCCTTATCGGCCCGGTACGTGGAGTCCCGCCTCGCGCTCGAGGAGCTGAGCCGGGAGCTCGAGGTCAAGGTCGAGGACCGGACGCGCGACCTCGCCGCCGCGCTCGGCGCGCTCCACCAGTCCGAGCGGCTCGCCGCCCTCGGCCAGTTCGCGAACGGCGTCGCCCACGAGGTGAACAGCCCCGCCGCCGCGGTCCTCGCGAACCTCCGGTTCGTCGAGCAGGGTCAGGACGGACAGACCTGCCCGGAGGAGTACCGGGAGGCGCTCCGCGACGCCATCGAGGCGATGGAGCGGATCCAGGGGCTCGTGCGCCGGCTCGTGGACGCGGGGAGGACGGCCTCCTCCACCGGCTCGCTCGCCAACCTCCCCGTCCACGGGGTCGTGGAGGACGTGGCCCGCGAGGCGCGCGCCCGGGCGCCCGCGAACGTCCGGATCGACACCGCCGTCCCGGCGACGCTCGTCGCGCGGGCGCAGCGCGAGCCGCTCCTCCAGGCGCTCGGCGGCCTCGTCGCGAACGCCGTGGAGGCGATCCCGCCCGATCGGCCCGGATCCGTGGAGATCTGCGTGGCCGGGACCGGCGGCGCGACGATCCGGCTCGAGGTCCGGGACGACGGGGCGGGGATGAGCCCGGAGGTCCTTCGCAAGGCCTTCGATCCCTTCTTCACGACGAAGTCGGACACGGGGCGAGGGCTGGGCCTCCCCGTCGCGAAGGGGCTCCTCGAGGGGCACGGCGGGACCCTCCGGATCCGGAGCGAGCCCGGCGCCGGCACCGTCGCGACCGTCGAGCTCCCGGCCGCCCCGGCGCCGTCAACGGCCGGGTCGCGGAGCGGCCTCTCCTAGCGGCTCCACCCGGACGCGGGCGAGCCCGCGCTCCACGATCCCGAGGGCCCGGGCCGCCGCGAGGGAGAGGTCCACGATCCGCCCCTTCACGAAGGGCCCCCGGTCGTTCACGCGGACGACGACGCTCCTGCCCGTCGCGAGGTCGGTGACCCGCAGGCGCGTGCCGAACCGCGCCCGCGGGTGGGCGCAGGTGAAGGCGTCCCGGTCGTAGGGCTCGCCGCTCGCCGTCCGCCGCCCGTGGAAGCGGTCGGCGTAGTAGCTCGCGAGCCCCACCTCGGCCTGCGCGCCACCCGCCCCGCCTCCCTCCCCTCCCGGCCCGGCCCCGGCGGACGCCCCCGCGCAGGCGACCGACGCGGCGAGGACCGCCGCCGCGAGCCGGCCCGCGCTCACCCGCCCGCCCCGTCGAACGTCCGGACGACCTCCGGATGGCGGGCGAGGAGCCCGAGCGCCGCCTCGAGGAGCGTGCGGCCCGGCTCCACCTTGAACCAGGTCGAGGCGCCGGAGGGGTGCGGCAGCGGGACGACGTCCGCCTCCACCCCGTGCCAGCGAGCGCGGTGCACGCGCCCCACGACCTCGGCGAGCGGCCCCGCGTGGCCGAGCACCTCCTGGATCGCGAGCCGCCCCACGGGCACGAGGAGCGCCGGGCGAAGGATCTCGACCTCGCGCGCGAGGAAGCCGCGCCAGAGCGAGCACTCCGCCGGCGTGGGGACCCGGTCGCCGCCTCCCGAGGTCTTCCCCGGGAAGCAGCGGACGACCGCGGCGATGTAGACCCTCGCCCGGACCGTCTCCTCGTCCGCGCCCGTCGGGCCCGCGAGCCAGCGGAAGAGCGTCTTCCCCGCCGTCCAGGCGAAGGGGCGCCCGAACCGCGCCTCGTGCGGCCCGGGGGCCTGCCCGAGCAGGAAGACCCGGCTCGGCACGGGGGGACCGTGGACCGGCGGCCCGAACCCCCGCGGGCGGAACGCGGCGATGTCCCGGTGGACCTCCCGCAGCGCGACCTCGACTCGCCTCGACTCGCGGCCCGCCCGGCGGATCGGCGCCATCAACGCCACGGCTCCTCGCGGACCGAGTGGATCCACCCCTCGCAGCGGGGGACGCTGGCGGGGACCCCCTGGAAGCCCTCGGCCCAGGCCGCCGCCGCGCCGGTGGCCGCGAGCACGGCGTCGAGGTGATCGCCGCGGCCGTCCTCGACGATCTGGGCGGCCTGCTCCATCTCGAACTCGAGCCGGGCGGAGGCGCGGAGCGTGCGGAGCATCGCCGCGCGCGTGCCGGCGCGCGCGACCCCGTCGCGATCCTCGTCGCGGTAGCTGCACACGCCCGCGAGCACCCGCGCCACGTGCGCGGGACGGACCTCCACGATCGTGGGCCGGCCCGCCTGCGGCGGGTCCCAGGGAGGGAAGGCGGCCTGGACCTGCGAGAGCGCGCAGAGGCCGAAGAAGGTCTGGCGGTGGGCGCGCGCGCTCGTGGGGAGGTGCGCCTCGGCGCGATGGCAGTCGGTGACCCGCGGCCGGTCGCGGCCGAGCTCCTGCCGGAAGCGCGCGGCCGCCTCCGAGTAGTCCCCCCGCTCGCCGAGGAAGCGCTCCGCGAGGGCGCGCCCGAGCGAGGAGGGGCCGCGCAGGGCCTGGCGGAGGAGCCCGAGCTGCCGGAGGTGCGTCTCCGCGAGCGAGAAGGCGAAGTCCATCCCGACGGCGAGGTTCCCCTCCGCCCACCTCGCCTCCTCCGCGAGGAAGCCGGCGAGGCGGTGGGCCACGTCGCGGCGGCCGGGCGCGTCGGTGAAGGGCCGCCAGAGCCGGACGAGCCGCGCGCGCTCGGTCCCGCACTCGAGCTTCGCCGCGAGGATCTGGTTCCCCGCCCCCTCCACGCCGCTCCAGCGGAGGCCGAGGACGACGCCGCGGGTGGGGAAGGCGATCCTCGGGGGCGCCGCACGGCCGAAGACCGCGCTCGCCGAGCCGCTCGCCTCCGTCTCTCCCATCGCCTCCCCCCTCGTCCGTCGGCCGCGATCGCCGCGGGCGCGCTCCGGTGCTCTATCGTCCGGGTTCCGAGCGTGTCAACGGTCCCTCCCCCCGCGAGCGCCCCTCCGCGGCCTCGAATGGGGCGTCCCTCCCGCCCTCGACGGCTGGGCACGAGGCGAAGCGCCAGGAGGGGACTTCCTCTATCGTCCGGCGGATGGCCTCGCCGTTACACGCGCTCCTGGACGAGCTCGCGATGTGGACCGAGGACCTGCGCCGGCGCGACCCGGTTCCCTTTCGGGCGCCGGAGCCCGGGGGGATCGATGGCCTCGGTCCTCTCCCGGCCCTGCCGGACCCGCCTCCCCGGGAGGGGACGTGGACCGCGGCCTCCCCTCTCCCCCGGCCCGGCGACGAGACCCTCTCCCTCGTCGCGCGCGCCGCGCCCGGCCGGCCCCGCGGCGTCGCGATCCTCGTCCCCCCGTGGAAGGTGCCCGGCCTCGGCCTGCTCCGCGGTTGGCGGCGGCTCCTCCTCCGCGCGCGCCTCGACGTCTGGACCCTCGTCCCCCCGCGCCACCTCGGCCGCGCCCCGGCCGGCGAGCGGAGCGGCGAGTCCTTCGTCTCCCCCGACCTCCGGGTCTTCGCCGCGGCGCTCGCCCAGACGGTGGCGGAGGTGCGCCTCCTCGCGGCGCTCGCCCGCGCGCGGGGAGGGGAGGCCGTCGTCGTGGGGCTCTCCCTGGGCGCCCTCGCCGCCGCGTTCGCCGCCACGGCCGCCGAGCCGCTCGACGCGGCGGTCCTCGTCGCTCCCCCGGGCGACCTCGGCCTCCTCCTCGAGCGAACCCGGATCGGGCGCCGCTACGCCGCGCTCGCCGCGCGGGCG
>JBBIPT010000262.1:0-5701 GCA_037442705.1 Anaeromyxobacter sp. | reverse complement strand
CCCCGGCCGGGGCCGGGGTAGTATCTGCCTGCACCCCGCGCGAAAGGACGGCCGCCGTGCCCGACCCGAAGCCCAACGAGCTCCGCCTCCCGGCGGAGACCCGCTACGCCGCGGAGCTCGCGGCGCTGGAGCAGGCGGACCGGGATCCGAGGCCGCCCGGCTGGCGCCTCTCGCCGCGCGCGGTGGAGACCTACGTCATGGGGGCCCCCGCCCCGATCGGCGGCGTCACCGTCACGCCGAAGTACGTCGGGGACGCCTCGCTCGTGCAGGTCGCCATCGCGACGCTGGCCTCGGACCGGGCCCTCCTCCTCGTCGGGGAGCCCGGGACCGCGAAGAGCTGGCTCTCCGAGCACCTCGCCGCCGCCGTCTGCGGGACGAGCGCGTACGTGGTGCAGGGGACGGCGGGGACGACCGAGGAGCACGTGAAGTACGGCTGGAACTACGCGCTCCTCCTCGCCGAGGGGCCCTCGCCGCGCGCGCTCGTCCCCTCGCCGCTCTACCGGGCGATGCAGGAGGGGCGCTTCGCGCGGCTCGAGGAGGTGACCCGCATGGCGTCCGAGGTCCAGGACGCCCTCATCTCCATCCTCTCCGAGAAGGCCATCGCCGTCCCGGAGCTGAACGACACCGTGGCGGCGAGGCGCGGCTTCAACGTGATCGCCACGGCGAACTCGCGCGATCGCGGGGTGAACGAGATGTCCTCCGCGCTGAAGCGGCGCTTCAACTTCGTCACGGTCCCGGTCGTGGACGACCTGGAGCGGGAGATCCGGATCGTGACCAAGCGCGAGGCGGAGCTCCGCGTCGACTACGACGTGGGCCTCGAGCCGCCCGCCGAGCTCGCGAGGATGCTCGTCACCGTCTTCCAGGAGCTGCGGACCGGGATGACGAAGGACGGGAAGACGAAGCTCCGGGCGCCGTCCACCGCCCTGTCGACGGCCGAGGCGATCAGCGTCCTCTTCCACGCGGGGATCCTGGCCCAGGGCTTCGGAGGCGGGAAGCTCACGGGGGAGCACGTCGCCCGGGCCCTCGTGGGAGCCGTCGCGAAGGAGAGCGCCGACGACCGCAAGGCGCTCCTCGAGTACGTGGAGACGGTGGCGAAGGAGCGGGGCGGGTCCTGGAAGGCTTTCCACGCCGCGGCGAAGTCCGAGCTGAAGCCTTGAGCCTCGCGGCGCTCGAGCGGGTGCACCTCCTGCCCGTGCGGCACCACTCGCCGCGCTCGAGCGCCGTCGTGAGCGCCGTGCTCGATCGCGTCCGGCCGCGGGCGGTGCTCGTGGAGTCGCCCGCCGACGCGGAGCCGCTCCTCCCCGCGCTCGTAGACCCGGGGACGGTCCCGCCGGTCGCGATCCTCGGCTATCGCACGGACGGGACGCCGGGGTCGTCGCTCTGGCCCTTCGCCGCCTACTCGCCCGAGTGGGTGGCCCTCCGCTGGGCGGCGGAGCACGGGGCCCGCGCGGTCCTCATCGACGTTCCGGTGGGGGTCGCCCTCGCGTCCCACGATCGATCCGGCGAGGAGGCGGCGGAGGAGTCCGGCGAGGGCGCGCCCGAGGAAGGCTCCGCGCAGGGCGAGGAGGGCCCGGCTCCGGCGGCGGGCGCGGGGGAGGCGGCCGCGAGGGCGCGCGGCTTCCGTGGCTTCGAGGAGTTCTGGGAGGCGTCGTTCGAGGCGCCCGCCCATGATCCCGCGGGGTTCCGCGACGCGCTCCTCGCCTGGGCGGCGCTCGTCCGGGAGCAGGGACGGCGCGCGGAGGACGCGGCCCGCGACGCCTTCATGGCCCGCAGGATCGCGGAGGTCGTCGCCTCCGGGGTGCCCCCGGAGGCGATCGCGGTCGTCACGGGCGCGGCGCACTCGGCCGCGTTCGCCGCGGGCGACGTGGACCCCGCCCGGGAGGCGGACCTTCCCGCGGCGCTCCCCGCCGCGGTGACGCTCGTCCCCTACAGCTTCCCGCGCCTCGCCGAGCAGACGGGCTACGGCGCCGGGAACCGCGCCCCGCGCTACTACCAGCGCGCGCACGAGGCGGGCTGCGACTTCACGAGGGCCACGCTCGAGGTCCTGGTGGAGTTCTCGGAGCACCTCCGCCTCCGGGGCTTCTCGGCCTCTCTGGCCGACACGATCGAGGCCTACCGCCTCGCCACGGCCCTCGCCCGCCACCGCGCCAAGCACGCCCCCGGGCTCGACGAGGTGCGCGAGGCGGCGATCGCGACGCTCTGCCGGGGCGAGGCGGCTCACCTCGACGGCTTCCTCTGGCCGTCGGTGATCGGCCGGGCGGTGGGCAAGGTCGCGGCCCGGGTGGGCCAGAACTCGCTCCAGGCGGAGTTCTGGCGGGAGGTCCGGGCCCGCCGCCTGCCGGATCAGGACGTCCCGGAGACGTTCGCCCTGAAGCTCGCGAGCCCCGTCGAGATCGGCGCCTCGATCTTCCTGCACCGGCTCCGCATCGCGGGCGTCCCCTACGCCGTCTGCCACGGGACGAAGTCGGCCGCCGGAGGCGCCGGCGCCGAGGAGGTGGGCGGCCACGCGGCCCTCGCCCGGGCCCGGGAGGTCTGGGAGGCGCAGTGGACCCCCTCCACCGACGTCGCCCTCGTGGAGAAGATCGCGCTCGGCGACTCGCTCGAGCAGGTCGCGACCCGCGCGCTCGCCGACGCGCTCGCCGGGGCGACCTCCTCCGGCGCCGCGGCCGAGGTCCTCCTCGAGTCTGCGGTGGCGGGCTGCGCCGAGACGCTCCAGACCGCGCTCGCCGCCTGCGATCGGCTCGCGGCGAACGACGACGACCTCCCCTCCCTGGCGCGGGCGTGCCGGGCGCTCTCGGGGCTCGTCTCGTACGGCACGTCGCGCGGGGCGGGGCTCGCGGAGGAGGTCATCCTCTCCCTCTGCCGCAAGGTCTACGGGCGGGCGGTCCTGCGGGTGGAGGTCGCCTGCCGCGCGGACGACGCGGGGATCGGGCCGGTGAAGGGGGCGCTCCGGACGCTCCACGAGGTGGCCCTCGCGCAGGCGGCGCTCGACCGGACGGCGTGGCTCGAGGCCGCCCGGACGATCGCCGACGCCTGGACGGTCCACCCGGCCGCCTCGGGGCTCGCGGCGGGGCTCCTCTACCTCGCCGACGGGCTCTCCGAGCGGGAGGTGACCCTCCTCGTCGAGCGGCGCCTCGCGAGCCCCCTCGACCCGCGCCTCGGGGCCGCCTTCCTCGAGGGGTTCCTGGAGGTGAACGCGCTCGTGCTGGTGCGGAGCCGGCCGGTGGTCAAGGCGCTCGACGACTTCCTCTGCGCCCTCTCGCCGGCCCGGTTCAAGGACGCGGTGGCGCTCCTCCGCCGCGCCTTCGGCCGGCTCGGCGCGACCGAGCGGCGCTACCTCCTCGAGAACGTCGTGGCGCTCCGCGGCCTCGGGGACCGCGCCGCGGCCGCCCGCGCGGTGGTCGAGGAGAAGGACCGCAAGAAGCTCGAGGCCCTCGACGCGGACCTCTCGTCCGCCCTCGACGATCTCGACGACCTGCTCTGAGCCGATCCGGGAGCCCGCGTGGACTTCGATCCCAAGACCCTCGAACCGAAGGACCGGGACGCGCTCCTCCGCTGGCGGCTCGCGCTCGGCACGGGCGCCGAGGAGACCTCCGCCGGCTTCGGCCTCGGAGGGCTCGGGGAGGCCGCGGCGGGCCTGGGGGTGGACCCCATGCGCGTGAAGGACCTCGACGGCGCGCTCTCCTTCGTCTACGACGCCGGCTCGAAGGCGGGCGGGAGCGGCCGGTCGCGCCCCTACCTTCCGGACTGGCTCGCCGCCGTCCGGGAGTTCTTCGGCCACGACGTCGTGGCGCTCGTGCAGAAGGACGCGATCGAGCGCAAGGGGCTCACCGAGCTCCTCTTCGAGCCGGAGACCCTCCCGTTCCTCGAGCGCAACGTGGACCTCGTGGCGACGCTCGTCGCGGCGAAGGGGATGATCCCGGACCGGGCGCGCGAGGCGGCGCGGCAGATCGTCCGCGAGGTGGTCGAGGACCTCCGGCGCCAGCTCGAGGCGGAGACCCGGACGGCGGTCCTCGGCGCGCTGCGCCGCGATCGGCACAGCCCCCTGCGCGTGCTCCGGAACCTCGACTGGCGCCGGACCATCCGGACGAACCTCAAGGGCTGGGATCGGGAGCGGCGGCGGCTCGTCCCGGAGCGCTTCCACTTCTGGGCGAACCAGCGGCGCCACCACGAGTGGGACGTCGCGATCGCCGTGGACCAGTCCGGCTCGATGGCGGCGAGCGTCGTCTACAGCTCGGTCATGGCCGCGATCTTCGCCTCCCTCGACGTGCTGCGGACGAAGGTCCTCTTCTTCGACACCGAGGTGGTGGACGCGACCCCCCTCCTCGGCGATCCGGTGGACCTGCTCTTCTCGGCCCAGCTCGGGGGCGGGACCGACATCCAGCGGGCGGTGGCGTACGTCCAGGAGCGGTTCATCGAGCGGCCGGAGCGGACCATCTTCGTGCTCGTCACCGATCTCTACGAGGGCGGCGACCGCGCCCCGCTGCTCGCCAGGCTGCGCCAGCTCGCGGACGCGCGGGTGAAGACCCTCGTCCTCCTCGCGCTCTCGGACCGGGGAAAGCCCTCCTACGACCACGACGCCGCCCAGGCCGTCACGGCGCTCGGGATCCCCTGCTTCGGGTGCACCCCGCGCCTGCTCGTGCGGGTCGTCGAGCGGATCATGAAGGGGCAGGACCTCGCGCCCCTGCTCGCCGCGGAGGGGACCTGACCATGGCCGACGCGCCTCGCCTCGCCCTCGCCGACCTCCGCGCGCTCGTCGCCGACGCCGGGGAGCTGGAGAAGGGGGTCCGGATCTTCGACGGAGAGGGGCTCGCGCTCCTCTCCCGCCACGAGGCACGCCTCTTCTGCGAGGCGAAGGGCTCCGGCGCGGCGCCTTACCGGGTGTCGGTCGCCCTCGAGCCGGGCGGGGGGGCGAAGGCACGCTGCACCTGCATGGCGGCGCGGTCGAGGCCCTTCTGCAAGCACGCGGCGGCGCTCCTCGTCGCGTGGGCCCGGGCACCCGAGGCGTTCGCGGTGAGCGACGCGCCTCCGCCGGAGGCCGCGGGCGGCGGGGGGCCGGCCCGGAAGCGGAGCGTGAAGGCGGGGAAGGTCGATCCCCGGGAGCTCCTCGCGCGCGGGGTCGAGCAGGCGGGGACCCTCGTCCGGGAGCTCGCCGTGGCGGGCGTCGCCTCGCTCGCACCGGGCCGGACCGACCAGATCCGGACCCTGGCGGGGGCGCTCCGCGAGGCCCGGCTCCGGCGGCTCTCCGCGAAGGCGCTCCAGCTCGCCGACCTCCTCGACGACGGCCGGCGCGCGGCGCTCGACACCCCGGTCTACGCCGCCCTGCTCGCGGACATGCTGCTCGCGGTCCGGAAGCTCGAGAAGCACCTCGGGGGAGAGCCGCTCGAGGATCGCCACGCGGAGGAGCTCGTGGGCCGCACCTGGCGAAAGGAGGACCGCGCCCCGGTCGAGGGGCTCGACCTCGTCGAGTACGCCTTCCTCGCGCGCGAGACGGCCGACGGCTTCGTCATCCGGGAGCGCCGCCTCCTCGATCTCGCGTCGGGGCGGCACCACGCCGAGAAGCAGATCCTCCCGGCCTTCCTCGCGCGGCGGACCGAGCCGCTCCGGAGCCGCGCGGGGCAGCGGCTCCGCGGCGCGCGCGGGTCGGCCTATCCCGGGTACGCGCCGCACCGGCTCGACCTCGAGGACGCCGGCGCGGCGG
>JBBIPT010000261.1:0-5710 GCA_037442705.1 Anaeromyxobacter sp. | reverse complement strand
CGCGCTCCCCGGCGCCTCGGCCGAGGCGATCCTCGAGGCCGGCCTCGACCTCCTCCTCGCGAAGGACGCGAAGAAGAAGGCGCAGACCACGAGGCCGAAGGCCGAGCCCCGCCCGTGCAAGCCGGACACCGTCCCCGCCCACGTCCGGCGCGAGGTCTGGAAGCGCGACGGCGGACGGTGTCAGTGGCCGCTCCACTCCGGAGGGATCTGCGGCTCCACGCTCCGCTGCGAGCTGGACCACGCCGTGCCGGAGGCGAGCGGGGGACCCGCCACGGTAGACAACCTGAGAGTTGCTCTGCCGGACCCACAACCAGCACGCCGCGCGCGAGTGGTTCGGCGACGACTGGATGGACCGGTTCGTGCGCCGCGCGGGTTCGCCCTTCGACAGGCTCAGGGCGAACGGTCTTCCATCAGGCCGTCCGTGGTGACCCCTCGACGGGCTCACAGGGCGAACGTCTGTGCCCGTCCGTGGTGACCCCTCGACAGGCTCGAGGGAACCGCGAACGTTCTGGTGCAATCGGGCGCCCGGTGCCGAAGTGGATCGCCACGAGCCCGTGGTGCCGTGCGTCTGGACGTCCAGGCACGGCCGCAAGCTCGCTCACCCCTGCTGCCCCTCCACCCGCGTGCTACGATTCCCTCCGCGTGGCCTTCCGCAGCATCCTCGTCGTCGACGACGACCCCGCGATGCGGCACCTCCTCTCCGTGATCCTCACGGATCACGGCTGGGAGGCGAGGGCCGTCTCCTCGGCGAGGGACGCGCTCCGGGAGATCGAGGCGCGGGATCACGACCTCGTCCTCACCGACGTCCGGATGCCGGGCATGGACGGGATCGCGCTCCTCCGGGAGGTCCAGCGGCTCCGGCCCGACCTCACCGTGATCGTGATGAGCGCCTACGGCGCCCAGGACGCGGCGCTCGAGGCGATGAAGGCCGGGGCCTACGACTACGTCTCGAAGCCCTTCCAGAAGGACGAGGTCGTCCTCGTCCTGCGGAAGGCCGAGGAGCGGGAGCGGCTCGCCCGGGAGAACCGCCGCCTCCGGACCGAGCTCGCGGGGGAGTACGGCCCGGGGAACCTCGTCGCCGCCTCGCCCGGGATGCAGGAGGTCCTCCGCCAGGTCCGGAAGGTCGCGCCGCAGAAGACGACGGTCCTCGTCCAGGGGGAGTCCGGGACGGGGAAGGAGCTCGTCGCCCGCGCGATCCACGACCTCTCGCCCCGCGCCTCCTTCTCCTTCGTCGCGGTGAACTGCGGGGCGATCCCCTCCGAGCTCATCGAGTCGGAGCTCTTCGGCCACGTCCGCGGCGCCTTCACCGACGCGAGCCGCACGAAGAAGGGGCTCGTGGAGGAGGCGGACGGGGGGACCCTCTTCCTCGACGAGATCGGGGAGCTCCCCCTGCAACTTCAAGTCAAGCTCCTCCGCTTCCTCGAGGACGAGGAGGTCCGCCCGCTCGGGGACGTGCGCGCCCGGAAGGTGGACGTGCGCGTCGTCGCCGCGACCGGGCGCGACCTCCGCCGGGCGGTGTCGGCCGGGCAGTTCCGCGAGGACCTCCTCTACCGGCTCGACGTCGTCGGCGTGCGGCTGCCGCCGCTGCGGGAGCGGCCGGAGGACGTGCCCGCGCTCGCGGCCCACTTCCTCGCCCGGTACGCGCGGCTGCGCCCGGAGCTCGCCGGGCTCCGGCTCTCCGGCGAGGCCCACGACGCCCTCGTCGCCCATCGCTGGCCGGGAAACGTCCGGGAGCTCGAGCACGCCCTGGAGCGGGCGGTCGTCCTCGCCGAGGGGCCCACGATCCGGGAGGAGGACCTCCCCGAGACGGTCCGGGAGGGGCCGGGCCCCCCGCCCTACCCGCGGGCCGCCCCCGGGGCGAGCCTCTCCATCAAGCGGGCCACCCGCGCGCTGGAGGCCGACCTGATCCGGGAGGCCCTCGGCCGGACGGGCGGGAACCGGACCCGGGCCGCCGAGCTCCTCGACCTCTCCTACCGGGCGCTCCTCTACAAGATCAAGGACTACGGACTCGAAGACACGCATAACTAGGCGTCACTCGCCTTCTCCGACGCATCCCTCTCCCACAACGGCCGATATCGGACGCGCCCGCTTTCTTGATCCGATCGGGGGCCCCGGACTACCGTGGCCGTGCATGCCCGTCCGATCGCCGACCCGCGAGAATGCGGTCCGCCGCGCGCCGAACAACGTCCAGCGGCTCCGCGAGGAGCAGCTGCTCACGAAGGCGGAGCTGGCCCGCAAGGCCGGCGTCTCGCCGCTCACCGTCTCGCGGATCGAGAGCGGACTCGACTGCCGCGTGGACACGAAGCGCAAGATCATCCTCGCGCTCGGACTCACCCCTTCCGATCGGCGGAAGGTCTTCGGGGGCCGCGCGCGGCCCCGGAGCGCCTGAGGAGCGAACATGGCGAAGAGCAAGCTCGCCGTAGGCCTCGACATCGGCTCCTCGAGCGTGAAGCTCGTGCAGCTGAAGGAGAAGAAGGGCGGCTTCTCCCTCGTCGCCTTCGGCTCCGCGCCGCTGCCCCCCGAGGCGATCGTGGACGGCGCCCTGATGAACTCGGCCGCCATCGTCCAGGCGATCCAGGACCTCGTGGCGGAGCAGAAGGTGAAGCCGAGGGAGGTCGCGATCGGCGTCCGCGGCCACTCGGTGATCATCAAGAAGATCGCGATGCCGCGGATGTCCCAGGAGGAGCTCGACGAGTCGATCCAGTGGGAGGCGGAGCAGTACATCCCCTTCGACGTGAAGGACGTGAACATCGACACGCAGATCCTCACGCCCGAGGGGGACGCCGCCGGCCAGATGGACGTGCTCCTCGTGGCCGCGAAGAAGGACATGATCAACGACTACACCTCGGTCTGCGCCGAGGCCGGGCTCATGGCCACCGTGGTGGACGTGGACGCCTTCGCCGTCCAGAACGCCTTCGAGGCGAACTACGAGGCGGCGGGGGACACCGTCGTCCTCGTGAACGTGGGGGCGGCCGTCTCGAACATCAACGTGGTCTCCCGCGGCTTGACCACCTTCACCCGCGACATCACGATGGGCGGCAACGCCTTCACCGAGGAGATCCAGAAGCAGCTCAACATCTCCTACGACGAGGCCGAGGCGCTGAAGGTGGGCGGGCAGGGGGAGTCGGACGCGGTCGTCCCGCAGGAGGTGGAGCGGGTGATCCAGGGCGTCGCCGACCAGATGGGCGGCGAGATCCAGCGCTCCCTCGACTTCTACGCCTCCACCGCCGCCGACGGCCGGATCACCCGGGCCTTCATCTCGGGCGGCACCGCGCGGGTGCCGGCCCTCTTCAAGGTGATCGAGGCGCGGGCCGGGGTCCCGGTGGAGATCCTGAACCCCTTCAAGAACATCGAGGTGGACGACCGGAAGTTCGATCCGGCGGTCATCCTCGCCGCGGCCCCGTCGGCGGCCGTCGGCGTCGGGCTCGCCCTCCGCCGCCCGGGGGACAAGTAGCCATGATTCGCATCAACCTGCTGCCCGTAAGGGTCTCGAAGAAGAAGGCTGCCGGCAAGCAGCAGATCCTCCTCTTCATCCTCGTCGTCGTGGGCGGATTCGTCGGGAACTTCCTCTGGGCGAGCGCCCGCGCCGGCGACCTCGGGGCCCGCGAGGCGAAGGTGAAGGCGACCCGCGCCGAGATCCAGTCGCTCGACCGGATCATCGGCGAGGTGAAGAACATCAAGGACCAGCAGGCCGCCCTCCGGGAGAAGCTCGACATCCTCGGGACGCTGAAGGCGGGCCGGACCGGCCCGGTGAAGGTCCTCGACGCCCTCGCCACGGTGACCCCGAAGCGGCTCTGGCTCACGAAGATCGAGGAGAAGGCCGGGACGCTCAGCTTCCAGGGCTCCGCCGCCACGATCGACGACGTCTCCGAGTTCATGACCGCCCTGAAGGCGAACCCCCACTTCGGCGGCATCGAGCTCACGAAGACCGCCGCGACGTCGAAGAAGGAGCGGGGGCTCGAGTACGTCGACTTCACCCTGGCGGCGAAGGTGGACTACGCGCCGAAGCCGCCGGCCGCCGCCGGCGCCTCCGCCGGCCCGCCCGCCGGATCGGGGAGGTAGCCGTGGAGAAGCTTCTCGAACGAGTGGTGAAGGCGCCGCTGGGCGCGAAGGTCGGGGTGGTGGCGGGCGTCGTCGCCCTCCTCACGGTCCTCAATTACTTCGTGGTGGGCATGCACTTCGGCGGCTCGATCCAGGAGATGGAGGCGAAGATCCGCCGCGCGCAGAACGAGCAGGTGAAGCTCGACAAGGAGTACATCGAGAAGACCGCCATCGCGAACAACCTGAACCAGTTCCGGCGGGAGAAGGAGCTCCTCGAGCAGCAGCTCCGCGAGGCCCTGGCCGAGCTCCCGGAGGAGAAGAACATCGAGGATCTCCTCCAGCTCTTCCAGGACCGGGCGCTGAAGGCCGGGCTCAAGATCGAGAGCATCGAGCCGAAGGCCGCGACCTCGGAGCGGTTCTACGCGCGGATCCCGATCCCCATGACGGTGAAGGGCAACTACCACGAGATCGCGACCTTCTTCGACTCGCTCGGGCGCATGCGCCGCATCGTGAACGTGAGCGAGGTGGTGCTCGACAAGCCCGAGGACGTGAACGGGAAGATCGTCCTCAGCGGGAAGTTCCTCGTCACCGCCTTCATGTTCGTCGATGCCTCCAAGGCGCCGCCGCCGGGGCCGGGCCAGAAGGGTCCCGCCGCTCCCGGGAGGCCCCGATGACCGCCCGCGCCCTCCTCGCGCTCCTCCTCGCGGCCGCCGCGCTCTCCGCCTGCGGCGAGAAGAAGCCGGCCGCGAAGCCGGCCGCCGCCGGGCCCGCGGCCTCTGCGGCCCCCGTGGCCCCCGCGGCGCCCGCGGCGCCCGCCGCCGCGCCGGAGCAGAAGAAGCCGGCCGAGCCGGAGTGGTCCTACTCCTCCGTCGGCAAGCGGGACCCCTTCCGCAGCTTCCTCGCCGAGCTCGACAAGAGCGCCGGCGGCCTCGCCACCCGGTGCGCCACCCCGCTCGGCCGCTTCGAGCTCGAGCAGCTGAAGCTCGTCGCCGTGATCACCGGCCTCGAGGATCCGGTGGCCATGGTGGAGGCGCCGAGCGGCGTCGGCTACGCCGTGCGCCGCGGCGCGTGCATCGGGAAGAACGGCGGCATCGTCGCCGCGGTGCGCTCCGGCGAGCTCGTCGTCACGGAGTGGGCCATCCGCGCCGACGGCACCCGCGACAGGACCCAGACCGTGCTCCGCCTCCCCCGGGAGACGGCGCTGAACCTCGAGGAGTAGCCATGAGAACGCACCCCAAGCCCATCGCCGGCCTCGTCCTCTGGGGAGCCCTCGCGGCCGCGGCGGCGCCCCTCGCGGCGGAGCCGAACGTCGTCCGCTCGATCGACGTCGCGGAGCGGGAGGGCGCGGTCGAGCTCTCCATCCAGGGGACCCGCGCGCCGTCCTACACGGTCTTCAAGCTGCAGGACCCGCCCCGGCTCGTCGTGGACCTCGCCGGCGCGGACGTCTCCCGCGTCGCCTCGCCGGTCGAGGTGGGGAAGGCCGGCGTCCTCGCCGTCTCCACCGCGCAGTACAAGGACGAGCGGAGCGCAGTGGGGCGCGTGATCGTCGCCCTCGAGGGGCCGCGCCAGTACGAGGTCGCGCCGCGGGGTGACGCCGTCGTCGTCCGGGTCCTCGCGGAGAGGGGCGCGGAGGCGGCCGCCCGGGCCGCGCCGCCCGCCGCCGCCCCGG
>JBBIPT010000260.1:0-5713 GCA_037442705.1 Anaeromyxobacter sp. | reverse complement strand
CGGGGGCGGGCGCCGGCGCGGCCGCGGGGGCGGGCGCAGGGGCGGGGGGCGGCGCCTCCTTGCGGGGGAGCCACTCCTCGGGCCGCCGCTCGCCGAGCCGGACGAGCTTCGCGACGATCGGCTTCTGCTCGAGGTCGATGGGCGAGGGGGGGCGCCTCGCCACAGCCCATGTGACGAGGACGGCGTGTGCGGCGGCGGAGAGGATCACCGCCGGCCAGAACCGCTCGCGCCTCCCGAGCGCGCTGGCGCCGTGGACCGACAACTACCTCGCCTCCTCCCGCCGCTCCCGGACCCGCTCGGGCGCGGGGTTCGTGATCATCCCCACGTTCAGGACCCCCGCCCGCTGCACGGTCGCCATGACCTCCACGACGAAGCCGTAGGGGAGGGAGCGGTCCGCCATGAGGTGGAGCTCCTTGTCCTTCATCGCGCGGACGTTCGCGCGGAGCTTCTCCTCGAGCCGGTCGAGCGGGACGCGGGCCGCGTCCTCCGTGGAGCCGAGGAAGAGGGAGCGGTCGGCCTTGATGGAGAGGACGAGCTTCTGCTCCTGCGCGTCCACCGGCTTCGCCCGCGCGTCCGGGAGGTTCACCTCCACGCCCTGCTGGATGAGCGGCGCGGTGACCATGAAGACGATGAGGAGGACGAGCATCACGTCCACGAGGGGCGTGACGTTGATCTCGGAGAGCGTCTGCCGGCCGGAGCCGTTCGCGGAGGCGGCCATCGCCCTAGCTCCTTCCGCTGAAGAAGTGGCGCCGGACGATGTTGAGGAAGTCGTTCGAGAAGCTCGTCATCTCGGAGTCGAGGACCCGGATCTTCGAGACGAAGAAGTTGTAGGCGACGACCGCGGGGATCGCGGCGAAGAGGCCGACCGCCGTCGCGATGAGCGCCTCGGAGATCGGCTGGGCCACCGTCGCGAGGTTCGCGTTCCCCATCCGGTAGATGTCGTGGAAGGCGCGCATGATCCCCCAGACGGTCCCGAAGAGCCCCACGAACGGGGCGGCGCTCGCGGTGGTCCCCAGGAAGGAGATCTGGGCCTCGAGGTGGAGCACCTCCGAGGCGGCGGCCCGCTTCAGGGCGCGCTCCACGTTCTCGAGCCCGCCGAGCTCCTCGTGCATCCCGCCCTCGCCCGGGTGGTCCTTCTTCTGGGCGGTGACCTTGGAGAGCTCGACGTAGCCGGCGCGGAAGACCTGGCTGATCGGCGAGGCGGAGAGGGACTCCGCCGCCTGGTAGATCGCGTCGAGCCGCTTCGACTGCCAGAAGGTCTCGAGGAACTTCACCGACTGGTCCTGCGCCCGGCGGATCTGGAGCCACTTCTTCGCGATGATCGCCCAGCAGACCGCCGAGGCCCCGAGGAGCAGGAGGAGGACGGTGATCCCGATGGGCCCGGAGTGGCGGGCGACGGAGAGGTAGTCTATCCCCTCGCTGGCCTGGGCCTGGGCGAAGGGGAGGGCGAAGGCGAAGGAAGGGATCATGGTGGCGGCCGGCAACTCTCTGGGTTTCGGGGGTTTTCCCCCGAGGTTCTTAGCACGATGGGGCCCGCGAGAAAGGAAACGCACGGGCGGGAGGTTTCTGCCTCGGAAGGGTTCGCCGACATGTCCCACATCGCTCGCGGGGGACCCGCCCGGTGTGCGGACGGGCCACGCGCCCCGTGCCCCCGGCGCACCCGCACGCGGGGAACGAGGTGCATAATCGCGAGGTGGCGCGCGTCCGGAGGGCATGGCACGTGCGTTGCTCCCCTGCTGGACGACATCGGGCCCGTGCGGGCCCCGCGACCGACGAAGGAGATCCCGATGAAGCGCCTCGCCCTCTTGCTCGCCGCCACCGTCCTCGGCACCGGCTGCATCGTCGTGGACGACGACCCCGTCCCCTCCGGCCGGCTCGACGTGACCTGGTCGTTCGTCCGGACGAAGTACGACCTCTCCACCGTGAACTACGGCTGCGCCCGGGCCGGCGTCGACTCCGTCACGCTCTCCTTCTCCCGGGGAGGGAGCCGGACCTTCGCCTGCGCCCCGGGCGGCGCTTCCCAGGTCTCCGTCGAGGCGGGCTCGCAGTCCGTCACGGTCACCGGCTACCGGGGCGCCGTCCCGCTCTACAGCTCCCAGTTCACCGTGAACGTCCCGCAGAACGGGACCGCCCCGCTCGCCGCGGCGGTCTACGGGATCCCGGGCGACATGACGATCTGGGCCCACTTCCGCGAGTGGAACGGGGCCGACGTGGGCTGGAGCACCTGCGCGCTTGCCGGGGTCACGACGCTCACCTGGTCCCTCGTGGACTACGGCGGGACCGTGATCGACACCTCCTCGATGGCCTGCACGAACCCCGCCGGCGTCACCTACGCCGGGGCGTCCGCGCTCGACCGCGACACCTACACCATCCGGATGCAGGGCTTCCCGCCCACCGGGCCCGAGACCTTCGACTCCGCGACCACCCAGGTGGCGCCCACCTGCAGCGGCCAGCCGTTCAACCACTACGGCTCCGCCGGCGACTGGGACGTCATCCTCTACGCCGTGGACCTGAACCCCACCTTCTGTCCGTAGACGGCGCGGGGAAGGGCTCCCTCGCCTCGGGGGCGCGGGCTCGCGGGGGCCCGCGCCCCTCCTCGTTCGCGGGCACGGGCGCCGGCTTCGGAGTAGACTCCCGGCTCCGTGCGCATCGGCATCTTCGACTCCGGCTTCGGCGGCCTCACCGTCCAGGGGGCCCTCCTCGAGGCGCTCCCCGGCGCCGACACCCTCTACCTCGGCGACACCGCCCGCCTCCCCTACGGCACGAAGTCCGCGGAGACGGTGACGCAGTACTCGCTCCGGAACGCCCGGTTCCTCGCGCGCCACGGGATCGACCTCCTCGTCGTCGCCTGCAACACCGCCTCCGCGGTCGCACTGCCGGCCCTGCGGGCGGAGCTCGCGGTCCCGGTCGTCGGCGTGGTCGACCCCGGGGCGCGCGCGGCGTCCCTCGCCTCGCGGTCGGGCCGGATCGGCGTCATCGGGACGCAGGGGACGGTCGCGAGCGGCGCCTACCAGGAGGCGATCGTCCGGGAGCGGCCCGGGTCGAGCGTCTTCGCCCGCCCCTGCCCGCTCTTCGTGCCGCTCGCCGAGGAGGGCTGGACCGATCCGGAGGACGAGATCGTGCGGGGCGTCGCGCGCCGCTACCTCGCGCCGCTGCGCGCCGAGGGGATCGACACCCTCGTCCTCGGCTGCACCCACTACCCGCTGCTCGCGGGGGCGATCCGGGCGGAGATGCCGGGCGTCGCGCTCGTGGACAGCGCGTCGTCGGTGGCGGCGGAGGTCCGGGCGCGCTTCGGAGCGGGGGCGGCCGGCGCGGGGCGTGCCGAGCACCGCTTCTTCGTCACCGACGGGCCGCAGAAGTTCCTGGCGATGGCCGGCCGCTTCCTCGGACGGCCCGTGGAATCGGCCGAGCACGTGGACGTCTAGGCGCGCTCGGCCCTCGGAAGCCCGGGCCATTCACAGGCGGCGAGCTTGCTGGTCCACTCCCGCGAGGGTAGATTCGGGGCGCGATGGGCGGCGAAGCGAAGAAGATGGTTGTGGGCTTCAACCACAACATCAAGCACAAGGGAAAGATGTACCACATCCAGACCGAGGACTCGGGTCTGGAGAACCCGCACATCATCACGCACCTCTTCGTGGGCGGGAACATCCTCGCCTCGAAGAAGACCTCCTACTCCGACATCGTCGGCGCCGAGAACCTCGCCCAGGTCGTGCGCGAGCTCATGGAGGAGCAGCACAAGGAGATGCTGCGGAACCTCATCAACGGCGTCTACGACGACATCGACTCCGCGTACTCCGCCCAGGCCGGCTCCTACCAGCCGGGACAGATCCACGCCGACGGCCGGACCGTCCGGATGCAGCCCGGCGTCACCCTGCCGGCGCGCGCCCCGGAGGCGAAGGATCTGCCGCCCGAGGTGCTCGCGGCGCGCCAGGAGCCGGCGCCGGTCCTCCGGAACGACGGGGCGGAGACGCTCTTCGGCGAGGACCTCATCAGCGAGAAGAGCCTCGACGAGGTGATCCTCTCCTACCTCGCCGAGGACCTCGGAGACCGGAAGTAGCCGCCCGAGCGCAGGGGGCCGCCCTCTGATCCAGCTCTTCCACGTCACGAAGGAGTATCCGGGCGACGGCCCCGCGCTCCAGGACGTGACCCTCACGGTGGAGAAAGGCGAGTTCGTCTTCCTCACCGGGCCGTCCGGCGCGGGGAAGTCGACCCTCCTGAAGCTCATCTTCTGCGACGAGCCGGCGACGAGCGGGCAGCTCCTCCTCTTCGGGAAGAACGTCGCGAAGATCGGGTCGCGGGCGATCCCCTACGTCCGGCGGAACATCGGCGTCGTCTTCCAGGACTTCAAGCTCCTGCCCCAGCGGACCGTGGCGGAGAACGTGGCGCTCCCGCTCGAGGTCCGCGGCATCCCCGACCGCGAGATCCGGAAGAAGGTCCGCGTCCTCCTCCGCTCGGTGGGGCTCGAGCACCGGGGCGACAAGTTCCCTCCCTCCCTCTCGGGAGGCGAGCAGCAGCGCGTGGCGGTGGTGCGGGCCCTCGCGGGAGATCCCACGCTCCTCCTCGCGGACGAGCCCACGGGGAACCTCGACCCCGAGCGGACCCTCGAGGTCATGGACCTCCTCTACGGGGCGAACGCCCGGGGCACGACGGTCGTCGTCGCCACTCACGACCGCTCCCTCCTCGAGCGCTACAAGAAGCGCGTCGTCCTCCTCGAGCGCGGCCGGCTCGTCTCCGACGGCGACTCCGTACGGCGCGCCCACGGGTCATGACCTTCCGGCCGATCCACTTCACGAAGCGCGCGGTCGAGGCGATGGTCCGCGGGCCGTACGTCGCCTTCGTCGGGACGGCGACGATCTTCATCGCCGTCTTCGCGACGGGGCTCCTCGCCGCCTCGCTCGGCGGGGCGGAGCGGCTCCTCCAGGGATGGGCGGGCGAGGTGCGGATCTCCGTCTACCTCGCGCCCGGCGCGGACCTCCAGGCGGCCGCCCGGTCGGCGCGGGAGATCGCCGGGGACCGCACCGTGGAGGCGGTCCCCGCGGCGACCGCCCTCCGCCGCCTCGCCGAGTCGCTGGGCGAGGAGGCGAGGATGCTCGAGGGGGTCGGCCCCGGCGCGCTCCCCGACGCGGTGGAGATCGCGGCGCCCGGGATCTCCCTCGCCGGTGCGCGCGAGCTCGCCGCCCGGCTCCGCGAGGTCCCCGGGGCCGCGGACGTGGACTACGGGACGGCCTGGCTCGAGAAGCTCGAGCGGGTCGTCGCCCGGGCGAAGCTCGCCGGGCTCTTTCTCTTCGGCGCCCTCGCCGTGGCCACGGCGGTCCTCGTCTCGAACACCCTCCGGCTCGCCGTCTTCGCGCGCCGGGAGGAGATCGAGATCATGAAGCTCGTCGGGGCGACGGACGGGTTCGTCACCGCGCCCTTCCTCATCGAGGGAGCGCTACAGGGGCTCCTCGGCGGCGCCCTCGCGGTCCTCTCCCTCCTCGCGGCCCACGCCCTCCTCGTCCCCCGGATCGGCGCGACCGTCGCGCTCGCCCGGGAGATCACGCTCGCCGACACGCTCCCCCCGGGGCTCGTCGCCGCGCTCGTCCTCGGGGGCGCGGCGGTCGGCTTCCTCGGGAGCGCCCTCTCCGTCGCCCGGACGCTCCGGCGCAGTCAGGGGTGATGGCGGTGCTCGGTCGCGATGACGCTCGCGATGGGGGGTCCGCGGGGGGAGAGTTTC
>JBBIPT010000259.1:0-5737 GCA_037442705.1 Anaeromyxobacter sp. | reverse complement strand
ACAGCGTCAGCAGCGTGTCCACGAGCCGCGACAGCCGGTCGGTCTCCTCGAGCATGCTCCCGATGATGTCCTGGTACTGCTCCGGCGTCCGGGCCTCGCGCAGCCCCACCTCCGCGGCGGCGAGGGACCGCTCCGCCTCCTCCGCGCGCGCCGTGGCCGCGGAGAGGGCCTCCCGCGCCTCGCGCTCGAGCCGCGCCTGCTCCTCCGCCGCGGCGGAGCGCGCCGCCTCCAGCTCGCCGAGGAGCTCCTCCTCGCGGTCCGCCCCCTCGCGGACGAGCCCCTCGACCTCGCTCTCCAGCGAGGCGATCTGGCGGAGGTGATCGCGGATCTCGCCCGCGAGGTCCTCCTCGCGGGAGCGCGACTCCTCGCGCAGGGTCCGCAGCTCGTCCTCGCGCCTCCGGAGCTCACGCTGGAGGTCGTGGACCTTGCGCTCGTTCGCGGCGACCACCTCGATGAGCTCCTTCTCCTGGCCGAACTTCTCCTGGAGGAGGCCGTCCACCGAGGCGCCGTGCTCCTGCTCCCGGCGCGCGAGGAGCTCCCGCGCCTCGTCGAGGCGCCGGAGGAGATCGTCCACCTGGACGCGGAGCCCCTGGAGCTCCACGTCCCGCTCGTGGATCCGCTCGCCGAACGACGAGACCTCGCGCTCCCGGATGTCCCAGATCTCCGCGAGGCGCGCGAGCTGCGACTCGCGCCAGCGGACGTCCTCGCGCGCGACCTGGAGCCTCCCCTCGGGGGTCTGGAGGAGCTCCCGCCGCGGGGGCGGCCGCCGGCGGTCCGACTCCGCCACGAGCTCGTCGTGGCGGTCGGCGACGGTCTGGAACACCCGGCCCGCGAAGAGCCGGTCCTCCTCGGAGAGGACGCTGCGGCGCGGGCGCCGGGGGACGGGGGGCGGAGCGGGCGCGCCCGAGGACTCCGCCGGGGGTGCCTGCGGGGCGGGATCGGCGGCAGCCGCCGGCTCCTCACCCTCGCCCCCGTCCGGCGCGCCCTCTTCCAGGACGGCGTCGTCCGCGCTCTCGATCCCCTCCTCCGCCGCGAGGAGGCGCGCGGAGAGCCGGCGGAGGGCGTCGGTGTCGAGCGGCATCGCGAGGTAGCCGTTCGCGGCCCACGGGGTGCGGGCGTGCTCGGCGAGCGACTCGGCCGGGGTCTCCGAGGAGTAGAGGACGAGGGGGAGCCGGGCCGTCGCGCGATCGTGCCGCAGGCGCGCGCAGAGGGAGAACCCGGAGAGGTCGGGGAGCTCCGCGCGGACCAGGCAGAGGTCCGGGCGGCGGCTCGCGATCTCGAGCTCCGCCTCGCCGGCGCTCGCCGCGACGCGGGTCGCGTGCCCCTCCTCGCGGAAGATCGAGGCGAGCGAGAGCGCGAAGGCGTGGTCCGGCTCTACGATGAGGACGTTCTTCCGTTCCATCGGGGCGGGGAGGGACGACGAAGTCTATCCCCGCTCCCGGACTCCGGTCGAGCACCCCGGGGAGCGCGGGAACCTTTCGCAGCCCGGGGCCTTCCGGCTACATTCCCCGCGATGTCCTCCGCACGCCGCACGCTGGTCGTCGGCGACGTACACGGGTGCCTCGACGAGGTCGAGGACCTGCTGAGGGTCCTCGGCCACGCGCCGGGCCGGGACCGGCTCGTCTTCCTCGGCGACCTCCTCGATCGCGGCGCGGATCCCGTGGGCGTCCTCCGCCGCGTCCGGGAGCTCGGGGCGGAGTGCGTCCTCGGCAACCACGAGGAGCGCCACCTCCGGCTCGCGGCGCACGAGGCCCGGCAGGCGGAGGATCCCGGCTACCGGATCCCGATGCGCCCCTTCGACGGGAGGCGGGCCGCGGAGCACGCCCGCCTCCAACGGGAGGACCTCCTCTGGCTCGCCGGGCTCCCGCGCTTCATCGGCCTCGGGCACGGCTGGGTGGCCGTCCACGCCGGCTTCGTGCCCCGCCTGCCCGTCCACGCCCAGCCGTCGGAGTGGACGATCCGCCTCCGCTACGTGGACGAGGCGGGGAGCCCGGTCCCGCGCCACCGCGGGGACGCCCGGGAGCCCGGCGTGCGGCGCTGGGCGGAGGCCTGGACCGGCCCCGAGTCGGTCGTCTACGGCCACTTCCCCCAGCGGCTCGATCTCCCGAAGCGCGACGAGCCCCGGCCCGGCGTCGTCTGCCTCGGCATCGACACGGGCTGCGTCTACGGCGGCCGGCTCACCGCCCTCGTCCTGCCGGGGGAGGAGATCGTCCAGGTCCCCTCCCGGCGCGAGCGCGCGCCCCTCCCGGCCACTGCGCACTGACCGCCTCACGGAGAGCGACCTTCCCGGGAGAGGGGGGCGGAACCCCGGGGGCCTCTCGCATCGTCGGAGGTCTCGATAGGATCGGGTGCCGCTGCCGCGTGCCGGCCTTCGGGGCTCCGCGACTCCCGGCGCTCCGCGCGCCAGAGCCGATGAACGGCCGTTCGCCCTGAGCCTGTCGAAGGGCCGCAACGCCGTGCGGGCCACCGCGCGGGTGCTGCTCGAGGCTCCGGGAGCGCGGCGTCCCGCCCGTTGCAGTGCGGTCCGTGGGGGAGGCGTCTGCAGAAGACGCGCAGTCACGCCGGTCGCTGCGGAGCCCCGAAGCCGGCGCGTTGCGTCGCCGTGGGGGAGAGGGGAGGCTCCAGGATCTCCAGAGTTGCCTCTCGGAGCGCTCCTCCCGAGAAGCAGCGCGAGACGCCTCCGCGCACCCTGCGGCCGTGCGCCCTGAGCCTGTCGAAGGGCGTGTTCGTGAGGCGCGCCCGCCGAGACGATCGGAGGAACGCGCGCGGCCCGGGCGGCCAGCGGCCGGCACCGCGAGGGGAGCATCGGCCGCGACGTTCGCCCTTCGACAGGCCCAGGGCAGGCTTCCGATTCTGCGCGAGGATCACGCGCTCTGCGCGGAGGCGACGATCTCGGCCCGGCGCTCCTTCGCCCGCTCCACGTCCGCCTCGTACTTGAGGACGAGGTTCAGGGTGTCGTCGAGGAGCTCGGGCCCGAGCCGCTCCGCGTTGAGCACGGCGAGCGCCCGGACCCAGTCGAGCGTCTCGGAGATCGAGGGCGGCTTCTTGAGGTCGAGGGTCCGGAGCCGGGCGATCGCGGCGACGACGGAGCGCGCGAGCGCTTCGGCCGCCTCCGGCACGCGCGCCCGGACGATCGCGAGCTCGCGCTCCCGCGAGGGGAAGTCCACGTGGAGGTGGAGGCAGCGCCGCTTCAGGGCGTCGGAGAGGTCGCGGGAAGCGTTCGAGGTGATCACGACGCGCGGGACGTGGCGCGCGCGGATCGTCCCGATCTCCGGGACCGTCACCGCCCAGTCGGAGAGGACCTCGAGGAGGAAGGCCTCGAGCTCCGGGTCCGCCTTGTCGATCTCGTCCACGAGGAGGAGGGACGGGCTCTCGCTCGAGATCGCCCGGAGGATCGGGCGCGGGAGGAGGAACCGCTCCGAGAAGAAGACGTTCCCCTCCGCCGCGATCGCGTCCGCCGCCTCGGCGAGCGTCTTCGCCCCGCGCACCGCCTCGCCGATCCGCCCCGCGAGGAGCTGCGTGTAGAGGAGCTGCTTCGCGTACTCCCACTCGTAGAGCGCCTTCGCGTCGTCGAGCCCCTCGTAGCACTGGAGCCGGACGAGCGAACGGCCGGAGGCCTCCGCGAAGGCCCGCGCGAGCTCGGTCTTCCCGACGCCCGCCGGCCCCTCGACGAGGATCGGCTTCTCGAGCCGGTCGGCGAGGAAGACCGCGGTGGCGATCTCGCGCGAGGGCAGGTACCCCGTCCGGGAGAGGCGGTCCGACACGTCCTCGACGGTTGCGAACATGGGGAGAGCGTAACCGAGGCGGGGGTGAGCGCGCACCCTGGCGCGGGCCGGCCCCTGGGGCGCCTCCGCGCAGAGGCGGCCAGCCGCCCGCCAGGACGTGGCCTTCGAGCCGCCGGGGCGGGGTCTCGCGGCGGCACGGGGATTGAAGAACCGGGATCCCGAGTCCCGCCGGAGGCCGGTCGTTCACGGACCCTGCATGAAGCCAGCACCCACCCAAAGCTCCACGCGCAGGGCCCCCCTCCCGTCACACGTCCCAGTCGAGACGAGGCCGGAAGCTCGACTCCCACCCCCGCCGACCGCCACGCACCCGGCGGCCGGTGGAGTCCCGTAGCACGGCGCCAGGCGCGCCGGGCCGGTCGAGGCCGCGGGGTCGATCCCCGCGGCCTCCCGCTTCTCGGGCGCCCGCGGCCGCCCTCCCCGTTCCGCGCCGCGCCGCCCCGGGGTAGACTCCGCGGCCTATGGAAGGCCAGGGTCCTCTCAGCGAGGAGATGTTCCATTCGTTCCTGCAGCTCGCGGTGAAGCGGCAGGCGAGCGACGTCCACTTCGAGGTGGGCTACCCGCCGACGTATCGCGTCTTCGGCGAGCTGCTCGCGGCGAAGTACCCGCCGCTCACCCACGCCGACACCGAGGCGATCGCGAACTTCGTGCTGCAGGCGCCGGGCTCCGGGTTCACCCCGCTCGACTTCCGCGAGGTGGACCGGAGCTACTCGCTCCCCGGGGTCTCCCGCTTCCGCGCGTCGATCTTCAAGCAGCGCGGCAGCTGGGGCGCGGTGATGCGCACGATCCCGTTCCAGATCCCGGACTTCGAGACCCTGAACCTCCCGCCGGTGGTCCGCACGATCGCGGAGGCCCGGCGCGGGCTCGTCTGCGTGACCGGCGCCACGGGGAACGGCAAGTCCACGACGATCGCCTCCCTGATCAACTTCATCATCCAGCAGGAGCGGCTCCACGTCGTCACGGTCGAGGACCCCATCGAGTTCATCTTCGCCGGGGGCAAGGGGCTCGTGATCCAGCGCGAGGTCGGCTCGGACACGGCGAGCTACTCCGACGCCCTCCGGGCCGCGCTCCGCCAGGATCCCGACATCATCATGGTCGGCGAGCTCCGGGACCGCGAGGCGGCCGACATCTGCCTCAAGGCCGCCGAGACGGGCCACCTCGTGATCACCTCCCTCCACACCCCGGACATCCCGAGGGCGATCGGGAGGATCACCGGCCTCTTCCCCGCGGAGGAGCAGGACAACGTCCGGGCGCGGCTCGCGGACAACCTCCAGGCGGTGGTCGCCCTGCGCCTCCTCATGAGGGCCGACGCGACCGGGCTCATCCCCGCCGTGGAGGCGCTCCTCGCGACCTCCACGGTCCGCGAGCTCATCCGCGACGGGTCCAAGGTCGCCGAGCTCAAGACCTACATGGAGACGGCCGGCTCCGACCTCGGGATGCACAGCTTCGACCAGTACCTCTACCGGCTCCACGAGTCGAAGCGGATCTCGCTCGACACCGCGCTCGCGAACGCGACCCAGCGGGCGGACCTCGAGCGCCGCATCATGATGGAAGCGGGAGGCCGCTCCGCGTGAACCCGGCCGGCGCCGCAGCGGCGTCGCGCGTTCTCGTGGTGGGCCAGGACGCCGACGTCTCGATCGCGCTTCACCTGCACCTCGAGCGGGCGGGCTTCGCCGTCCATTGCCTGCCCGGCCCCTCGGAGGTGGAGGCGATCGCGCGCGTCGTGGCGCCGCACGTCATCGTCCTGCTGCTCCCCGCGGCCCCCGACGGGACGTGGGGGGGCGCCCTGACGACCGCCCAGAACGCGGCCAAGGTGGGCGTCCGCGTGGTCATGGTCGCGCCGTCCCGCGAGGTCGTGGAGCCGCTCGCCGCGGTCGCCGGCGCGGAGCGCGCCCTCTCCCGGGCGGAGGTGCTCGCCCGGCCGACCGTCGTCGTCGAGCGGGGCGTCGGCTCCG
>JBBIPT010000258.1:0-5758 GCA_037442705.1 Anaeromyxobacter sp. | reverse complement strand
GCGACGCCGGCCACCAGGGCGGCGGCCAGGGCGACGGTCCCGGCCGCGAGGAGGGCGGCGGCGAGCAGGAGGCCGCGGGCGAGGACCGCAGCCTCCGCGAGCCTTCCCGCCGGGCCGGGCCGGGATGCGCTCCGGAGCTGGAACGGGATCACCTTGCGGTCGCTCATCCCGCGCCTCCTTCTCCCCTCCGGTCCCCCGCCCCGCGCTTCACTTCACCGATCCAAGAGTACTCCTTTCCCACGGCCGTCCATAGCGACCCTTCGTCACGAACCCCAATGATTCAGGGGACTTGGATGTTCGGGCACTTGGCGCAAATCATGAGCCGAAGGAACGTCCGGGCCGGATTGCGTCGCGGGTCCGGCGTTCTGGACTCGTTCAGTCAATATTGACTCGAGGGGCAGACCCCGCGGGGAAGCGAAGAATGGGGCGGCCTACGCCCGTTGTGCTCCCCGGACCCATCGAGGAGTCGCCACGAACGGCCTTGCCTGCAGGCGAGCGCGATGCACGCGGCCGTTCATCCCATCTGAGCCTGTCGAAGGGCGAACCGCCGGGAGGGACCGCGGCGACTCAGCGGAGCCGCTTCACGACCTCGTCCGCCATCTGGCGCGTGGAGAGCGAGCCGCCGAGGTCCTTCGTCCGGCAGCCCTCCGCGATGGCGAGGTCCACCGCGTCCTCGATCCGCTCCGCCTCCGCCGGCATCCCGAGCGAGTGGCGGAGCATCATCGCGGCGGAGAGGATCATCCCGACCGGGTTCGCGATCCCCTTCCCCGCGATGTCCGGGGCCGACCCGTGGATCGGCTCGTAGAGGCCGGGCCCCTTCTCGCCGATCGAGGCGGAGGGGAGCATCCCCATGGACCCCGCGAGCACCGAGGCCTCGTCGGTGAGGATGTCGCCGAACATGTTCTCGGTGACGACGACGTCGAGCGAGGCCGGGCTCGTCACGAGCCGCATCGAGGCGGTGTCCACGAGCATGTGATCGAGGGCGACGTCCGGGTTCCGGCCGCCTATCTCCATCGCGATCTGCCGCCAGAGCCGGGACGACTCGAGGACGTTCGCCTTGTCCACCGAGGTCACCTTCTTCTTGCGCGCCTTCGCGAGCCGAAAGGCGAGCTCCACGACGCGCCGGACCTCGTAGTCGGAGTACTCGAGCGTGTCGAAGGCCCGCTCGTGGCCGTCCTTGCGGTCGCGCCCCTTCGGCTGGCCGAAGTAGAGGCCGCCCGTGAGCTCCCGGATGACGAGGATGTCCACGCCCTTCAGGCGATCGGGCTTGATGGGCGAGGAGTCCACGAGGGCGTCGAGGACGCGGACCGGGCGCAGGTTCGCGAAGACCCCGAGCCCCTTGCGGAGGGCGAGGAGCCCCTGCTCCGGCCGGACCTTCGCCCTCGGGTCGTCCCACTTCGGCCCGCCCACCGCGCCGAGGAGCACGGAGTCCGACGCCTTGCAGTCCGCGAGGACCTCGTCGGTGAGGGCGACGCCGTGGGCGTCGATGGAGCAGCCGCCCATGAGCCGCTCGACGAACCGGAGCTCGTGCCCCGCGCGCTTCGCGACGAGCTCGAGGACCCGGACCGCCTCGGCCGCCACCTCGGGGCCGATCCCGTCACCGGGAAGGACGACGACGTTCGCTTTCAAGGCTCTCTCCCCTGGAGCGGGATCTCCGGCTCCATGCCGATCGTGAGGCCGTACTCGATCGCGTCCACCAGGGCGCGCCAGCTCGCCTCGATGATGTTCGTGCTCGCGCCGACGGTGCTCCACCGGCGCCCCCCGCGCTGCGTGTCCACGAGCACCCGCGTCGTCGCCGCCGTGCCGGCGGCCCCGTCGAGGATGCGGACCTTGTAGTCCACGAGGTGGAGCTCCTTCACCTCGGGGTAGCGGTGGACGAGGGCCTTGCGGAGCGCGGCGTCGAGCGCGTCCACCGGCCCGTCCCCCTCCGCGGCCGTGTGGAGCGTCTCGCCGTCCACCTTCACCTTCACCATCGCCTCGGAGAAGATCCCGCGGCCCGTCCGGTGCTCGACGTTCACGAGGAAGTCCACGAGCTCGAAGGGCGCCCGGTAGCCCTTCTCCGCCCGCTTCATCATCATCGCGACGGAGGCCTCGGCCGCCTCGAAGGAGAACCCCTTCGCCTCGAGGGCCTTGATCTCCCCGAGGACCCCGCCGACGTCCCCCCCGGCGAGACCGAACTCCTCGGCCTTGGAGAGGAGGTTCCCGCGGCCCGAGAGCTCGGAGACCACCACCCGCTGCTGGTTCCCCACGAGCTCCGGGACGACGTGCTGGTAGGAGAAGGCGTTCCGGCGCATCGCCGCGACGTGGATCCCGCCCTTGTGGGCGAAGGCCGACTTGCCCACGTAGGGGAGGTGCTCGTCCGGCGAGAGGTTCGCCATCTCCGCGACGAAGTGCGACACCTCGTAGAGCGTCCGGAGGTGGCCCTCCGGGAGGCAGGGCTTGCCGAGCTTCAGCTCGAGGGACGGGATGATCGAGCAGAGGTTCGCGTTGCCGCAGCGCTCCCCGTAGCCGTTCACCGTGCCCTGGACCTGGATCGCCCCCTCCCGCACCGCGGCGAGGGAGTTCGCGACCGCGGTCTCCGAGTCGTCGTGGGCGTGGATGCCGAGCGGGTGCTTCAGCTGCTCGCGGACCGCCCGCGTGATCTCCGCGATCTGCCAGGGGAGCGAGCCCCCGTTCGTGTCGCAGAGGACGACCGTCTCCGCGCCGCCCCGGACCGCGGCCTTCAGGGTCTCCACCGCGTAGGCCGGGTCGGCCCGGTAGCCGTCGTAGAAGTGCTCGGCGTCGTAGATCACCCGCCGCCCCTGGGCGCGGAGGAAGGCGAGGCTCTTCTCGACGATCCGGAGGTTCTCGTCGAGCGTGGTCCGGAGCACGTCGGTGACGTGGAGCGTCCAGGTCTTCCCGACCACCGTGCAGACGGGCGCCCCCGAGTCGAGGAGCGCCGCGATGTTCGCGTCGTCCTCGGGGCCGCCGCCGGCGCGGCAGGTGGAGCCGAAGGCGGCGACGAGCGCCCTTCGCCACGGCATGTCCCGGGCGCGCTCGAAGAACTCGGCGTCCTTCGGGTTCGAGCCGGGCCACCCGCCCTCGATGAAGGAGACCCCGAGCTCGTCGAGGCGCTGCGCGATCCGCAGCTTGTCCTCGCAGGAGAGCGAGATCCCCTCCCGCTGCGTGCCGTCACGCAGCGTGGTGTCGTAGATCTGGATCATCGGTCCGCCTTCAGCAGCCGAGCTGCTCGAAGAAGTCGTTCCCCTTGTCGTCCACGAGGATGAAGGCCGGGAAGTCGACGACGTCGATCTTCCAGACCGCCTCCATCCCGAGCTCGGCGAAGTCGATGCACTCCACCTTCTCGATGTTCTCCTCGGCCAGGACCGCCGCCGGGCCGCCGATGGAGCCGAGGTAGAAGCCGCCGTGCTTCTTGCAGGCGTCGGTGACCTGCTGCGAGCGGTTCCCCTTCGCGATCATCACCATCGAGGCGCCGTGCGACTGGAGGAGGTCCACGTAGGAGTCCATCCGGCCCGCGGTCGTCGGCCCGAAGGATCCGGAGGGCTTGCCCTTCGGGGTCTTCGCCGGGCCGGCGTAGTAGACGGGGTGGTTCTTCAAGTAGCCGGGGACGCCCTTCCCGGCGTCGACGAGCTCCTTGAACTTCGCGTGGGCGATGTCGCGGGCGACGACGAGCGTCCCGGTGAGGAGGAGCGGCGTCGAGACCGGGTGCTTCGCGAGCTCGGCGAGGATCTCCTTCATCGGCCGGTTCAGGTCGACCTTCACGCCGTGGGCGTGCTTGCCCTTCTTGTACTCGAGCGGGATGAGCCGCTGCGGCGCATGGTCGAGCTCCTCGATCCAGACGCCGTCCTTGTCGATCCGGGCCTTCACGTTCCGGTCGGCGGAGCAGGAGACGCCCATGGCGACCGGGCAGGAGGCGCCGTGGCGCGGCAGGCGGACGACCCGGATGTCGTGGGCGAAGTACTTGCCGCCGAACTGCGCGCCGATCCCGAGCTCGTTCGCCGCCTCGAGGAGCTTCTTCTCGAGGTCGAGGTCGCGGAAGGCGACGCCGTGCTCGTTCCCCTGCGTCGGCAGGCCGTCGTAGTACTTCGTCGAGGCGAGCTTCACCGTCTTCAGGCACTGCTCGGCGGAGGTGCCGCCCACGGCGATCGCGACGTGGTACGGCGGGCAGGCGGCCGTGCCGAGGTAGCGCATCTTGTCCACGAGGAACTTCTCGAGCTTCTCGGGGGTGAGGAGCGCCTTCGTCTCCTGCCAGAGCATCGTCTTGTTGGCGGAGCCGCCGCCCTTCGCGAGGAAGAGGAACTCGTACTTCGCCCCCTCGCCCGCGTAGATGTCGATCTGGGCCGGGAGGTTCGTGCCGGTGTTCACCTCCTCGTACATGTCGAGCGCGGCCGTCTGCGAGTAGCGGAGGTTCTCCTCCGTGTACGTGAGGTAGACCCCCTCGGACAGGTACTTCTCGTCCTTCGCGCCCGTCCAGACCTGCTGCCCCTTCTTCGCCACGATGGTGGCCGTGCCGGTGTCCTGGCAGATGGGCAGCTCGCCCGCCGCGGAGATCTCCGCGTTCCGGAGGAAGGCGAGCGCCACCCCCTTGTCGTTCTGCGAGGCCTCGGGATCGGAGAGGATCTTCGCCACCTGCTCGTTGTGCGCCGGCCGCAGGAAGAAGGAGATCTCCCGGATCGCCTCCTTCGCGAGGCGGGTGAGGGCGGCCGGCTCGACCTTGAGGACCTCCTTGCCGTCGAAGCTCGCGACGGAGACCCCCTCCTTCGTGACGAGGCGGTACTTCGTGTCGTCCTTCGCGAGGGGGAAGGGATCCTGGTACTGGAAGGCGGGCGTCGGCATGGCGGAGCGGTCTCCTTCGTCGCGGGGTCGGGAAGCTGGGCCGCCCAGATAACCACAGCAGCCCACCCCCGGTCGAGGCGCGGACAGGTCCAGAATCCCCCGTTACAAGACGGGGTCAGGGCTCATTCGCCCCGACCCCGGAGGACCCGTGACCATCGACTTCCGCAGCCTCTCCCTCAAGGACGCCCTCGACCTCGCCATCTCCATCGAGGACGAGGCCAAGGCCCGCTACGAGGAGTTCTCGAAGATCACGGGCGGGCGGTACGAGGGCGACGCCGCCGACATGTTCCGGCTCATGGCCGGATACGAGGCGAAGCACCGGGCCGAGCTCGTCACCCGGCGCCGCGCGCTCTTCGGCGAGGCCCCCCGCGCCATCACCTCGGAGATGCTGGACGACGTGGAGGCCCCCGACCGGGGCAAGCCCCGGGTCTTCATGTCCGCGCGGCAGGCCCTGGAGGTGGCCCTCGCCTCCGAGGAGAAGGCCCGGGACTTCTTCGAGGGCGCCCTCGGACTCGTCTCCGACCCGGAGGTCCGCAAGCTCTTCTCGGAGCTCCGCGCCGAGGAGGAGGAGCACGCCCGGATGATCCGCGAGCGGCTCGTGAAGCTGCCGAAGGGGCCGGATCTCACCGAGGAGGAGGCGGACGTGCCGGGCTCGGACGGGGGGTAGCTGCGCCCCACCCGGCGTCCGGCCCGGTCGCCCTGACGGCCGCCTTGGCCTGAAGCCCGAAGCCCGTAGCCTCGACCGTTTCCGAGTCGTGCTCCGCCGCTCGGTCCCGTCACCTCCGGTCGATGCCTGTCGTGGGCCGCTCCGGGCCCGCGGCCGGGTGCCCGTGCTCGTGCCCGGTCATCATCGTGCCCGCTTCGGCGCGCGTCGCGCCCGCGGGGCGGCACGCGCACGGCGCCGCGTCCGCAGCGGCCACGA
>JBBIPT010000257.1:0-5772 GCA_037442705.1 Anaeromyxobacter sp. | reverse complement strand
CCGAGCCTGTCGAGGGGTCACCACGAGCGGAGAGGAAGGGATCCGTTCGCCCTGAGCCTGTCGAAGGGCGAACGTTCCGGCTCGACGCGAGCGATCACGGCCAAGACGGCCTTGATCACACGGATCGAGCCGCGACGTCCGCCCTCCGACGGACTCGGGGCGATCGGCCGGCGCCCGCGCCGCCCGTTGTGCCCCCCGGGGGCCGCGTCTATCCTCCCTCCATGGAGCGCGACACCGCCCCCCCCGTGGCGGCCCGTTACCGCGAGCGGATCGGCGCCCTCTCCGGCGCGCAGCGGCTCGAGATCGCCGCGAGCCTCTCCGAGGGGGTCCGGGCGCTCGCCCTCGCGGGCCTCCGCGAGCGCCACCCCGGCGCCTCCGCCGCGGAGCTCCGCTGCAGGCTCGCCGCGCTCCTCTACGGCCGCGAGATCGCCGGGCGCGCGTTCGGCCCCCTCCCGGACGACGTCCCCTGAGGTCCCGTGGACGTCCTCGACGTCGCCCTCCTCGTCGCCGGCGCCCTCGAGCGCACGGGCGTCGGCTACTTCCTCGGGGGCTCGCTCGCGAGCTCGCTCCAGGGCGAGCCCCGCTCCACGAACGACGTCGACCTCGTGGTGGACCTCGGCGAGGAGGACGTCGCCCCGCTCGTCGCCGCCCTGGGCCCCGACTTCGACGTGGACGAGCCGGCCCTGCGGGAGGCCGCCCGGTCTCGAACCTCGTGGAACGTCATCTACGTCCCGCTCGTGACCAAGATCGACCTCTTCCTCCTCCGCGACGCTCCCTTCGACGCGAGCGAGTTCGCCCGGCGCCGGCCGGTCGAGGTCCGCGAGGGCCGCACGCTCTTCGTGAAGAGCGCCGAGGACACCGTCCTCCGCAAGCTCCTCTGGTTCCGGTCCGGCGGCGGCGTCTCCGACCGCCAGTGGCGCGACGTCGTGGAGGTGCTGCGGCAGTCGCGGGCCGCCCTCGACGGCGCCTACCTCGACCTCTGGGCGGGGCGGCTCGGCCTCGTCGAGCTCCTCGCCCGGGCGCGCGCCGAGGCCGGACGTTAGGACTCCTCCCGCTGTCCGGAGGAGCCCATGACCCCCGCAAGGGCCACCGCCCTCGGCCTCGCCGCCGCTCTCGCCCTCGCCTGCAAGCCGTCGGGCGGCACCGCGGCCGCTCCCCCGGAACGCGCGTCCGAGGCCCCGGCCCCGCCGAGGCCCACGAAGGAGTTCACCATGCCGACCGACGAGGAGCTCCGGAAGCGCCTCACCCCGATGCAGTACAAGGTCACCCAGCACGAGGGGACGGAGCCCCCGTTCCGGAACGAGTACTGGGACCACCACGCCGAGGGCATCTACGTGGACGTCGTCTCGGGCGAGCCGCTCTTCTCCTCGAGGGACAAGTTCGACTCCGGCACCGGCTGGCCGAGCTTCACCCGCCCCATCGACCTCTCGCACGTCGCCACGCGGACCGACCGCAAGCTCTTCATGGAGCGGACGGAGGTCCGCTCGAGGCAGGCCGGCTCCCACCTCGGGCACGTCTTCGACGACGGCCCCGCCCCCACCGGGCTCCGCTACTGCATCAACTCCGCCTCGCTCCGGTTCGTGCCGGTGGAGAAGCTGGAGGCCGAGGGGTACGGCGACCTCCTGCCGCTCTTCCGGGACGCGGGGGCCGCGGCGGGGAAGTGAAAAGGAGCCTCCATGAAGACGACTGCGATCCGTGCGCTCTCCCTCGTCCTCGCTACGGGGCTCGGCCTCCTCGCCTGCGCGAAGGAGAGCGCGCCGTCGGCCGCGCAGCGGTACACGGTCCGCGGCGAGATCGTCCGGATCTCGGCGGCGGGCGAGGGGAAGGAGATCTCCATCCGCCACGAGGCGATCCCGGACTTCCGCGACCGGACCGGCGCGGTGGTCGGGATGATGGCGATGGTGATGCCGTTCCCGGTGAAGAAGGGCCTCTCCCTCGACGGGCTCTCCCCCGGCGACAAGGTCCGCTTCCGCTTCGCGATGGACTTCGCCGCGGCGAAGGCGGAGGTGGAGTCGATCGAGCGGCTCCCGCCGGAGACGGTCCTCGACTTCGCCCTCGGGGCGAGGTGAGGGCGTGCCCGCTCGCGTCGATCCGGGACCGCTCGCCCTTCGACAGGCTCAGGGCGAACGGATCCTTCCCTGTCCGTTCGTGGTGACCCCTCGGCAGGCTAGGGGGAATCACGAACGGCCTTGCTTGCACGCGAGCGGCCCTGCACGCAAGCCGCTCGCCCCGAGATCGAAGGGCGAACGTCGCGCCACGCATCGCCCCCGCCCCCTTGACTCCGGCCCCACCCCGGCCGAAGCATGCGGGCCCGTGCGCGCCCGCCACGACTTCGACGCCGCCTACTACCGCCGCTTCTACTCGGGGCCCGACCGTGCCCACTCCGCCGCCGCGGTGGCGCGGCTCGCCCGCGGGGTCACGGACCTCGCCGGCTGGCTCGGGATCGAGCTCGGGAGCGTCCTCGACGTCGGCGCGGGGCCGGGCTTCTGGGGGCGCTTCTTCCGGCGCCGGCCGGCCGTGCGCTACCGGGCCGTCGACGTCTCCGCGCACGCCTGCGAGAAGTGGGGGCACGAGCGCCGCGACATCTCCCGCTGGGCGCCCCGCGAGCGGTACGACCTCGTCGTCTGCCAGGGGGTGCTCCAGTACCTCGACGACGCAGCGGCCGCGCGGGCGATCGAGAACCTCGCCCGGGCCTGCCGCGGGCTCCTCTACCTAGAGGTCGTGACCCGCCAGGACCTCGCCGAGGCGGTGGACGCGCGGGGCACGGACACGCTCGTCCACGCCCGCGAGGGCGAGTGGTACCGGCGCCGGCTCGCGCCCCACTTCGAGCAGGTGGGGGCGGGGCTCTGGGCGTCGCGCCGGAGCGGAGTCGTCCTCTACGAGCTCGAGGGGCCGGCCGCGCCGGCCGGGAAGCGGGCGTTGCGGAGCGGGCGGCGGAGCGGATAAGGATCGACGAGGAGCCCGGCCTTGGAGAAGAAGCCCTCGAAGAAGGCGGACGTGATGTTCGCGGTGGTCCTCGCGGTCGCCTGCGTGATCCTCATCCGGATCTTCTTCTTCACGCACTGAGGGCCGCGAGCGTTCGCCCTTCGACAGGCTCAGGGCGAACGGCTGCGTGCAGGCCGCTCGCGTGCAAGCAAGGCCGTTCGTGGTGAGCCTGTCGAACCACGAACGGGCGTGGTTCCTTCGACCGGCTCGGGGCGAACGGATCCCGCACCGCCCGTCCGTCTGGCGACCGCCGCCACGCCTACCGCGCCATCGGCTTGTAGCGGATCCGCCTCGGCTTCGCCCCCTCCTCGCCGAGCCGCCGCACCTTGTCCGCCTCGTACTCCTGGTAGTTCCCCGGGAAGAAGCTCCACTGCGAGTCCCCCTCGCAGGCGAGGATGTGCGTCGCGATCCGGTCGAGGAACCACCGGTCGTGGGAGATCACGAGGACGGTCCCCGCGTAGTCGAGGAGCGCCTCCTCGAGGGCCCGCAGGGTCTCCACGTCGAGGTCGTTCGAGGGCTCGTCGAGGAGGAGCACGTTCGCCCCCTGCATGAGCGTCTTCGCGAGGTGGAGCCGCCCCCGCTCGCCGCCGGAGAGCGTCCCCACGAGCTTCTGCTGGTCCGCCCCCTTGAAGTTGAAGCGGCCGAGGTAGGCCCGGCTCGGCATCTCGAACTTGCCCACCTGGATCTGGTCCCGGCCGCCGGCGATCTCGTCGAAGACGGTCTTCCCGCCGCCGAGCCCCTCGCGGCTCTGGTCCACGACGGCGAGCTTCACCGTCTGGCCCGCCTTCACCGCCCCCGCGTCGGGCTTCTCCGCGCCGGTGATCATCCGGAAGAGCGTGGACTTCCCCGCGCCGTTCGGGCCGATGATCCCGACGATCGCGCCCGGCGGGACGATGAAGGAGAGGTCGTCCACGAGGAGCTTGTCCCCGAAGGCCTTGCGGACCCCCTCGAAGGCGACGACCTGGTCGCCGAGCCGCTCGGCCACCGGGATGAAGATCTCCTTCGTCTCGTTCCGCTGCTGCACCTCGACCTGGCTCATCTCCTCGAACCGGGCGATGCGGGCCTTGCTCTTCGCCTGGCGCGCCTTGGGGCTCTGGCGGACCCACTCGAGCTCCGCCTTCATCGCCTTCCGGCGGGCGGTCTCCTGCTTCGCCTCGACCTCGAGCCGCTGCTCCTTCTGCTCGAGCCAGGAGGAGTAGTTCCCCTTCCACGGGATGCCGTGGCCCCGGTCGAGCTCCAGGATCCACTCCGCCACGTTGTCGAGGAAGTAGCGGTCGTGGGTCACCGCGATCACCGTCCCCGGGAAGCGGGCGAGGAACTGCTCGAGCCACTCCACCGACTCCGCGTCGAGGTGGTTCGTCGGCTCGTCGAGGAGCAGCATGTCCGGCTTCGAGAGGAGGAGCTTGCAGAGCGCCACCCGGCGCTTCTCGCCGCCGGAGAGGGTCGCGACCTTCGCCTCCCAGGGCGGGAGCCGCAGGGCGTCCGCGGCCACCTCCAGGGCGTTCCCGGTGTCGGCGCCGGCGTTCGCGAGGATCGCCTCGAGCCGCGCCTGCTCCTCCGCGAGCTTCTCCATGTCCGCGTCCGGCTCGCCGTAGGCCGCGTAGATCTCCTCGAGCCGCTGCTGGGCGTTCGCCACCTCGCCCTGGGCCGACTCCACCTCCTCGCGCACGGTCTTCGTCCCGTCGAGGACCGGCTCCTGCGGGAGGTAGCCGACCCGCACCCCCGCCATCCGCTCCATCTCCCCGTCGAACTCCTCGTCCGCGCCGGCCATGATCCTGAGGACGGTGGACTTCCCGGAGCCGTTGAGGCCGAGGAGGCCGATCTTCGCCCCCTGGAAGAAGGAGAGGGAGATGTCGCGGATGATCTGCCGCTGCGGCGGAACGATCTTGTTCACGCGGCGCATCGACATCACGAACTGGGGCATGGGGCGTCGGACCTCGGGGGTGTGGGTGCGAAGGGGCGGGAGATTAGCCGAAACGGCCGCCGGGATCAGCGCCCCGGCGCGGTCCACGCCGGATCGCCCGCGCCGCCCGGCGTCGAGGCGGGTCGCGCCGGCCGTGTCCGTCCGTGGGGTAGGATTCCTTCCCGCGGATGGACGTCCTCCCCCTCGAAAGCCCCGCCTCGCTCGCGGGCCTGCTCGCCTCCCGGGAGGCGCCGGGACCGCTCCCGGCGCGGACCGTCCTCGTCCCCTCCGAGCGCCACGCCCACGCGCTCCGGCGCGCCCTCGCCCGCACCGCCCCGCCGCTCCTCGCCGGCACCCGCTTCGTCGGCGCCCGGAACGCCGCCGAGGAGGTCCTCCGCGCCGCCGCGGGCGTGCCCTTCACGCCCGGCGAGGACGCCCTGCGCGCCTCGCGCGTCCGTGCCCTCCTCCAGGAGGACCTGCCGCTCGAGCGGCTCGACCTCTCCCTCCTCCGGGAGCCGGGCTGGGACGCCGCCGTCGCCCACGCCCTCGGGGAGCTCGAGGGGGCCGGGCTCGGGAGCGGGGACCTCCCCCGGGACGAGCCCCTCCTCCGCGACCTCGCCCTCCTCCTCGATCGCGCCGCCGCCGCCGCGGGCACCTCCCTCGGCTCCGCCCGGGTCTACCTCGAGGCGGCCGCGCGCCTCTCGCGCGATCCCTCCCTCTGGCCCTTCGACGGCCCGTCCTTCGCCCTCGCCACGGGCGAGGAGACGGTGGCGCTCGCCCGCTTCCTCTCCGCCGTCCCGGGCCGGACCCTCCTCCTCGCGCCGGCGCAGGCCGCGACGCCGCGGCTCGTCGCGCGGGTCCGGGCCCTCCACGGCGAGGCGGCG
>JBBIPT010000256.1:0-5772 GCA_037442705.1 Anaeromyxobacter sp. | reverse complement strand
GGCTCAGGGCGAGCGGGGGAGCCGAGGGTACCGTGAACTGGCTCGCCCGCGCGTGGGGCCGGCGGCCCCGGTCCGGAGGCGGTCGCGAGGCTCCGGGACCCGCCCGCCCTTCGACAGGCTCAGGGCGAACGGCTTCGTGCAGGCCCGCTCGCGTACGAGCAAGTCCGTTCGTGGTGCCCCTCGACGGGCTCGCGGGAACCACGAACGGCCCGGATCCACGCGACAGGCTCGGGGCGAGCGGGGGAGCCGAGGGCGTGATCGGGATCGCGCGTTGCCCGCTCAGAACTTCACCTCCGGCGCCTTCTCCGCGCCGGCCGTCGTCGCCGTGAACTGCGCCTTCGCCTGCTTCTTGTAGAAGATGGAGTTCGTCCAGCTCGTCGGCGGGACGGTGACGAGGTCGTTGAACGAGCGCACCTCCTCGATGTAGCGCCGCCGGGCGATCGCGATCCGGTTCTCCGTCCCCTCGAGCTGCGCCTGGAGGTCGCGGAAGTTCTCGTTCGCCTTGAGCTGCGGGTAGTTCTCCGCGACCGCGAGGAGCCTCCCGAGCGCGCTCCGGAGCTCGCCCTGGGCCGCCTCGAACCGCTTCAGGTTCTCCGGGGTGAGCTGGTCCACGGTGAGCTTCACCTGGGTCGCCGCGGCCCGCGCGTTCACGACCGACTCCAGCGTCTCCCTCTCGTGGGCGGCGTAGCCCTTCACCGCCTCCACGAGGTTCGGCACGAGGTCGGCCCGGCGCTGGTACTGGTTCTCCACCTCCGCCCAGGCGGCCTGGACGGCGTTCTCGCCCTTCGGGATGGACTGGAAGCCGCAGCCGGTGAGGGCGAGGGCCGCGACGGCGGGAAGGATCGCTGTCCGGATCATGCGGCGCAACGTAGCGCGCGGCCGCCCGGTGGCAAGCGGAATCCGGCCCGGAGAACCCTCGAGGGTGAGCGCGGCCGTTCCGGGATCCGGCGCGGTCGATTAGGCTTCCGCCGTGCCCTCCCTCCCCGCCGGATGGGACCTCTTCTACCGGATCGTCCGGCGCATCCCGCGCGGGCGCGTCGCGACCTACGGCGAGGTCGCCCTCCTCGCGGGGAGGCCCCGGGGGGCGCGGCAGGCCGGCTACGCCCTCGCCGCCCTCCGCGGCACGCGCCACGACGTACCCTGGCAGCGCGTGCTCGGCGCCCGGCCACGCGGGCTCGCCGCGATCTCCATCCTCGATCCCATGGGCGCGGCGGTGCAGCGCCGCCTCCTCGAGGACGAGGGGGTCGCCTTCGACGGCCGCGGCCGGATCGACCTCGCGCGGTTCGGCTGGAAGCGGGGAGCTACTCCTCCACCGGGACCGGCTCGATCCCCCAGATCTCCTCCGCGTACTCGCGGATCGTCCGGTCGGAGGAGAACTTCCCGCTCCGGGCGACGTTGAGGATCGCCATCCTCGTCCAGCGGTCCTCGTCCCGGTAGGCCCTCTCCACCTCCTCCTGGACGGCGAGGTAGGAGGCGAAGTCCGCGAGGACGAAGTACGGATCGCCGCCGTTCAGGAGCCCCTCCACGATCGGCCGGAAGAGCCCCGGCTCGCCGGGCGAGAAGACGCCGGAGGAGAGCGCGTCGAGCACCCCCTTCAGCCGCCGGTCGCTCCGGTACCACTCCCAGGGCGAGTAGCCGCGCTTCCGCAGGGCGGCGATCTGCTCGACGGTGAGGCCGAAGAGGAAGAAGTTCTCCGGCCCCACCTCGTCGCGGATCTCCACGTTCGCGCCGTCCAGCGTCCCGACGGTGAGGGCGCCGTTCAGGGCGAACTTCATGTTCCCCGTGCCCGAGGCCTCCTTGCCCGCGGTGGAGATCTGCTCGGAGACGTCGGCGGCCGGGAAGATCCGCTCCGCGAGGGAGACCCGGTAGTTCCTGAGGAAGGCGACGGTGACCCGCCCCTGGACGTCCACGTCCCGGTTCACGACGTCGGCGATCGCGTTCACGAGCTTGATGACGAGCTTCGCCGCCGCGTACCCCGGCGCCGCCTTCCCGCCGAAGAGGTACGTGCGGGGGAAGGGGCGGTAGGAGCGGTCCTCCTTCATCCGGAGGAACTCCGCCGCGACCCGGAGCGCGGCGAGGAGCTGCCGCTTGTACTCGTGGATCCGCTTCACCTGGACGTCGAAGATCGAGTCCACGTCGAGGGTGAGGTCGCTCTCCGCCTTCACGATCCCGGCGAGCGCGAGCTTGTTCTCCCGCTTCACCTCCCGGAAGAGCTGCCGGAAGCCGGCGTCCTCGGCGAGGGGCTCGAGCTCCCGGAGCCGCTCCGCGTCGGTGATCCAGGCGGGGCCGATCGTCTCGGTGATCGCGCTCGCGAGCCCCGGGTTCGCCTGGAGGAGCCAGCGGCGCGGGGTGACGCCGTTCGTCTTGCTGTTGAACTTCTCCGGCCAGAGCGCGTGGAAATCTCGGAAGAGGTCGCGCTTCAGGAGCTCGGTGTGGAGCGCGGCGACGCCGTTCACGGAGCGCGAGCCGACCACCGCGAGGTTCGCCATCCGGACGTGCTTCACCGGCCCCTCCTCGACGAGGCTCATCCGGGCGATCGCCCCCTCGTCGGCCTTCCGCTCCGCGCGCAGGCCCTCGAGGAACCGCCGGTTCACCTCGAGGACGATCTCGAGGTGACGGGGGAGGACGCGCCCGAAGAGGTCCACCGACCACTTCTCGAGCGCCTCGGGGAGGAGGGTGTGGTTCGTGTAGCCGAAGACCGCCCGCCCGAGCTCCCAGGCCTCGTCCCACTCCACGTCGTGCTCGTCCACGAGCACGCGCACGAGCTCGGCGACCGCGATGGCCGGGTGGGTGTCGTTGAGCTGGATCGCCACCTTGTCCGGGAAGTTCCGGAAGTCCTCGTGCATCTTGAGGTGGCGGGTGACGATGTCGTGGATGGAGCAGGCGACGAAGAAGTACTGCTGCTGGAGCCGGAGCTCCTTCCCCATCACGGTGAGGTCGTTCGGGTAGAGGACCTTGGAGATGTTCTCCGAGACGTTCTTCTCCTCCACCGCGGCGAGGTAGTCCCCCGCGTTGAAGTCGGCGAGGTCGAACTCCTGGGAGGCGCGCGCCCGCCAGAGCCGGAGCGTGTTCACGACGCCGTTCCGGTGGCCGGAGATCGGGACGTCGTAGGGGATGCCGAGGACCTTCCGGCCGTCCACCCACCTCACCCGGTGGCGCCCGGCGCCGTCGGCCGAGTGCTCGGTCCGCCCGTAGAAGGAGACGGGCACGACGTACTCCGGCCGCTCGATCTCCCAGGCGTTGCCGAGCCGCAGCCACTCCTCGGGCCGCTCCACCTGCCACCCTTCCCGGATCGCCTGGTCGAAGATCCCGAACTCGTACCGGATCCCGTAGCCGATCGCCGGGTAGGAGAGGGTCGCGAGCGAGTCGAGGAAGCAGGCGGCGAGCCGGCCGAGGCCGCCGTTCCCGAGCCCCGCGTCCGGCTCCTGCGCGAGGAGGTCGCCGAGGTCGATCCCGAGGTCCTTCAGGGCCGCCCGCATCGGCTCGTGGAGGCCGAGGTTCAGGAGGTTGTTCTCGAGCGCCCGCCCCATGAGGAACTCGAGGGAGAGGTAGTAGACCCGCTTCGCGTCGGCCCGGTAGTAGGCCTGCTGCGTCTGGATCCAGCGCCGCATGAGCCGGTCGCGGACGGAGTAGGCGACGGCGAAGTAGCGGTCGAGCGGGGTGGCGGTGTGCTCGTCCTTCCCCTGCGAGTAGTGGAGGTGGTCGGCGAAGGCGCGCTTCAGGGACTCCGCGTCCGGCGCGGTGCGGGCGTTCGGCAGGTGGCGGGCCCGCGCGAGGGCCTTCGCCTCCTCGACGCGTGCGGGGGTCCCTCTCCTCGGCGGCGGCATCCGTTCTCCTCTTCCGCTCTGCCGCCTCCGGGTGGGAAACCGCCCCACCCGGGCCGCGGCGCGAACGGCGCAATCATAACCGCCGTCCGGGCCGGCACGCCCTCCCCCCGGTCGCGGGAGGACGTGGCCGGATCTCCGGGCCGGGGGGTCATCGGATCGAGGCAGCCCTCCCGTCCCGTCCGTGACCACTCCCCGGATCCCGGTTCGCGCTAGCCTCCCCGGCATGATCGACCACATGACCCTCACGGTGCGCGACTACCCGCGCAGCGTCGCCTTCTACGAGCAGGCCCTCGCTCCGCTCGGCTACGGCCTCGTCATGGAGGTCCACGGCGCCTGCGGCTTCGGGGAGCCGAGGAAGCCCTCCTTCTGGATGAAGCAGGGAGACCCGCCGACGACCCCTCAGCACATCGCCTTCCACGCGAAGCGCCGGGCCGACGTGGACGCCTTCCACGCGGCCGCGCTCGCCGCGGGCGGGCGCGACAACGGGCCGCCCGGCCTGCGGACCGACTACCACCCGACCTACTACGCGGCCTTCGTCTTCGATCCGGACGGCCACCCGATCGAGGCGGTGAACCACTGGGAGAAGCCCGCCCCGAAGGCGAAGCGCTCCGCCGCCCGGAAGCCGGCCGCGCGCAAGGCGAAGGCCCCCACCCGCGGGAAGAAGGCTGCGCGCCGGACGCGCCGGAAGTCCCGGTGAGCCCGCGCCGGAGGCCGGCCGGCCCGGCCCTCGCGCTCGTCCTCGGCCTCTCGCTGGCCTGCCCCGCGGCGGCCCTCGGCGCGGACGGCGCCCCGCCGCCCACGATGGAGCAGCGGATCGCGAACGTGGAGCAGAACCTCGAGGCGCACGCTCGTCGCCCGGCTGAAGGCGGCGGGGAAGGACTTCGAGCACCGGATCTGGCCGGACGCGCCGGGGGGGCACAGCTTCGACCGCATGGACACGTCCCTCGCACGGGAGGCGCGGAAGTCGATGTGGGCCTTCCTCGCGAAGCACGTGAAGGGCGCGCGCTAGCCCGGCGCACCCCGGGCCCGATCCGAGACTCCGTTCGCCCTGAGCCTGTCGAAGGGCGAGCGGAGCCAGGAGACCCGGCACGAGCGGGAGTGCGGGCGGGCCGTTCGCGGTCCCTTCAGCGCCGCAGCCCGAGGTTCGCGATCGGCTGCACCCGCTCGCAGCGCATCCACTCGTGCGTGTCGAGGAGGACCGCGTCCTCGTGGGTCCCCGCCGGCATGAGCAGCCGCTTCTCGTGCAGGAACCGCTCGTCCGCGAAGATCTGCACGCCGAACATCGCGAGCGGCGGCTCCGCCCCGGGCTCGCAGGGCTGGAACTTCGCGGCGAACTCGCCCTCGGGGGCGAGCTCGGCCGTGGCGCCGGTCGCCTCCTCCAGCGCGGCGAGGCTCACGCGGTCGGTCGCGGCGACGACCGCCATCGCGAGCTTCCCGTCGAGCTTCAGGACGACCGGCTTCGCCACCCGGTAGCCGGTCACGTGCTCGTTCGCCGCGAGCTCCTGCGCGGTCATCGCCGTGGCGTGGGTGCGGTGCTCGAACCCCTGGTGGCTCTCCTTCAGGTGCGCCTCGATGGTTGCCGGGATCATCGGGTCTCCCTCCTCTGCTCGGATGGCCCCATTGTCTCGCCGCGCGGCCGGACCCGGAACTGCGCCCCCCTTCCGGAGCCCCCGCGCGCCCCCGGGAGGGGGTGACGCGACGGCCCCGGGAAGCGCCGCTCGCGCGCTATGTTCATCCCGCGTGACTGCCCGCCGCCGCCTGCTCGCTCTGTCGATCGCCGCCCTCGCCGTGGCGCTGGGGGCGCTCCTCCTGCTCGCTCCGGACGGCGCCCCCTCGCCGCCCGCGCCTCCCCCCGCCGCCGGCCCCGGCCCCCTCCGGCCCGAGGCGGTCCCCGTCCCCGCGCGACTCCCCGTCACCGTCGCCCCGGCCGAGGCGGCCGCGCCGC